>JALONI010000005.1 GCA_025455015.1 Cyclobacteriaceae bacterium
TCCAAAAATAAAACCCGCCAGATTTGGGATACCCGTGGGAGTTACCCACATTTAAACATCAGTCATTACAACAACTGACACAGTTTAGTTTACAGACCCTTTGAAAATACGGGTAATGTTTCAAATCCCATGTCATTCTTTCATCCCAGCTTTTGAACACATATCCTCTCACCCTGCTCAAACCTGAATTTTCAAATCAGTTCATCTTCAAATCATTTCACAAGTTTCTTGTACCGTATGCGATGCGGCTGTTCATCGCCCAGGCGCTTGCGCTTGTTCTCTTCGTATTCGCTAAAGCTGCCTTCAAACCAAAACACCTGCGAGTCGCCCTCAAAGGCCAGGATGTGCGTACACACGCGGTCCAGAAACCAACGGTCGTGCGAGATGATAACCGCGCAGCCGGCAAAGTTTTCCAGCGCTTCTTCCAACGAGCGAAGGGTGTTCACGTCCAGGTCATTCGTGGGTTCATCCAGCAACAGCAGGTTGCCCCCCTGCTTGAGCGCGATGGCCAGGTGCACGCGGTTGCGCATACCCCCCGAAAGCTCTTTCACCTTCTTTTGTTGATCCGTACCGCTGAAGTTAAATTTGCTCACGTAGGCCCGCGCGTTTATTTCCTTGCCGCCAATCATGATCAAATCGCTGCCGCCTGTGATGGCTTGAAAAACGGTGTCTTCCGGTTTTAGGTCGTCATGCGCTTGGTCTACATAGGCAATCTTCACCGTATCTCCGATTTTGAAAGAGCCCGCATCGGGCTCTTCAGCGCCCATGATCAACTTGAACAAGGTGGTCTTTCCCGCCCCATTGGGGCCGATGATGCCCACAATGCCCGCGGGCGGAAGCGAGAAGGTCAGATTCTCGTACAGCAGCTTGTCGCCATAGCCTTTGGCCACCCCCTGTGCTTCAATGACCACGTTGCCCAACCGCGGGCCGGGCGGAATGAATAGCTCCAATTTTTCTTCGCGTTCTTTGGCCTCGGCATTGAGCAGTTTTTCATAGGCGCTCAAGCGTGCCTTGCCCTTGGCCTGGCGGCCTTTGGGGTTCATGCGCACCCATTCCAGTTCACGCTCCAGCGCTTTCTGCCGTTTGCTTTCCGTTTTTTCTTCCTGTGCCAGACGCTTCTGTTTTTGATCGAGCCAACTGGAGTAGTTCCCCTTCCAGGGAATGCCCTCGCCACGGTCCAATTCCAAAATCCAGCCCGCCACGTTGTCCAAAAAATAACGATCATGGGTCACGGCTATTACCGTGCCTTTGTACTGCTTCAAGTGCTGCTCCAGCCAATAGACCGACTCTGCATCCAGGTGGTTGGTGGGTTCGTCCAACAGGAGCACGTCCGGCTCCTGCAGCAACAACCGGCATAATGCCACACGCCTTTTTTCGCCACCGCTCAAGTGCGCTACGGAGGCATCGGGCGGGGGGCAGCGCAGCGCGTCCATGGCGCGCTCCAGTTTGTTGTCAAGCTCCCAGGCATTAACAGCATCCAGTTTTTCTTGAATCTCGCCCTGCTTGGTGATGAGCTTTTCCATGGCGTCCGGGTTTTCCATCACCTCCGGGTCGGCAAATTTCTCGTTAATGGCTTCAAACTCTTTGAGCAACTTCACCACGGGCGCCACGCCTTCCTCCACTATTTCTTTCACGGTTTTGGATTTGTCCAAGTCCGGTTCCTGTTCCAGCAAGCCCACGGTGTAGCTCAAATCCGATACTACCTCACCCTGAAACTCTTTGTCAATGCCCGCAATGATGCGCAACAAGGACGATTTTCCGGAGCCGTTGAGGCCGAGTACGCCAATCTTGGCGCCATAAAAAAAGGATAGGTAAATGTTTTTGAGAACTTGCTTCTGGGGCGGGTAAATTTTGTTTACGCCCGCCATGGAGAAAATGATTTTTTCGTCAGCCATGTCGCGTGGGAATTAGGAGTGCAAATATGCCGTTTTTTGGGTGTATTTACGGTTACCTTTCCCCTTTTCGGGTCATGGAACTTTGCCTATTGACAATGGGTTAATTAATTCTATTTTTGCGGAAATTTTAACAGACTATGTACTGGACACTTGAACTGGCTTCGTATTTGGAAGATGCGCCTTGGCCCGCCACCAAAGATGAGTTGATTGATTTTTCGATCCGCTCGGGTGCCCCGTTGGAA
The DNA here is from genome assembly GCA_025455015.1 of Cyclobacteriaceae bacterium. GTDB lineage: Bacteria > Bacteroidota > Bacteroidia > Cytophagales > Cyclobacteriaceae > ELB16-189. The sequence continues at coordinate 2,138 of JALONI010000005.1, forward strand.
GTGGTCGAAAACCTGCAGGAGTTGGAGGACGATGGCCAGCCCTACGAAAGCATAGAAGAGATATGGCCGGATTATCCCACCAAGGAAGATTTCTTCTTCAACGAAGACGAGTATTGACAATAAGCCGAGCGATAAAAATCTACGGTGGGCCTCGCGTATGCGGGGCTTTTTGTTTGGTTGCAGGGCTTACGTCTGGGGCCGCGCGTTCAGCAAAGCCGCTGCGATGATCAAGTCCTCGGGTGTGGTGATTTTGATGTTTTCGTAGCTGCCTTCAAACAGCGAGATCACGTGCCCCGCGCGCTCGGCCACGCTGGCGTCATCGGTCAGGCTGGCGTCCTCTTTGATTTCGTACGCCCGCTTGATCAGGTTCACGTGAAACGTTTGAGGGGTTTGGATCAGGCGGAACCGCGAGCGATCCATGGCCTTGGTGTTGTCTTGGTCCGTCATGCGGATGGACTCTTTGAGCCGTACGGCCGCCACGGCCGACTGGTGCACGGCCGCCAGCCGGAAGGACGCACCGATGATGTCTGCACTCACCAACGGCCGCACACCATCGTGAATGGCCACCAGCCCATCTCCATCAATTTTGGCCAGGCCCTGGCGCACCGACTGAAAACGGGTGTCGCCCCCGCGTTGCAGTACAATGGGCGCCCGGTATCCATGCTGCGCGGCCAGCTCTCGCCACCGCGGGAAGTCATCTTCGGGAAGGACCAGGATGATGTTGACCTGTGGTGAATAGCGGTGGAACGCTTCCAGCGTATGCAGTAAGATCGGTTTGCCCAGCAGCGGCAAAAACTGCTTGGGTACCGCGCTTTTGATGCGTGTGCCCTTTCCACCGGCAACAATGATGGCGTATTCAGTCATGGTTGTCTTTTCGCAGCATATCTTGAAGCGTTAGCTTGAGTGTCGGCAAATGGACCTCGATGATTCGCCAGACGAGTTCCAGGTTAAGGCCATTATATGCATGTACCATAATATTTCGAGACCGAATGATCCTGCCCCAGGCCGCGTCCGGGAATTGTGCCCTTGCCGATTCATGAATCTTATTTGAGGCTACTTTTGTGGGATGTCGGCTTTATGCGCGCGTAAGAGGGGCAAGATGCGGTCGCGGTCCATGCACCAAAGGTAGGAAAAACAGGAAAACACTATTTTTGGCCTATGGCTATCATCCGTGTGTTACTGCTCGCCTTTAGCGTGGGCGTGTTTACGTTTCTCCTGTACCGCCTCATTCAAATCGGCAAGACATCAAACCGCAACAAGGGTGTCATTCTGGCCGCGGGCGTGTTGCTGCTCATTCTACCGGCCGTGATGCTCCTGGGCTTTGTGCGCCCGTCATGGCATTACTTACTCCTGTATCCGGTGGCCATTGCGTTGTTTTTGTACCTGATCAAGTCCCAATAAAAAAACCACGCGGGGGCGTGGTTTTTGAAAAAGTCAGGCCGGCTGTTACAGGATCAGCATGGCATCGCCATACGTCAAAAACTTGTATTTCTCTTTTTTTGCCGTTTCGTAGGCTTTCATGATCAAGTCATAGCCACCAAAGGCACAGGCCATCATCAGCAGGGTCGATTCCGGCTGGTGAAAGTTGGTGACCATGGCATTGCAAATCTTGAATTCGTAGGGAGGAAAGATAAACTTGTCGGTCCACCCTTCCTTTTCTTTCAGGCGGTTGGTGGCACTCACGGCTGTTTCCAGCGAGCGCATGGTGGTGGTACCAATGGCACATACCTTGCTTTTGCTGTCCAACGCCCGGTTCACCAGCTTGACAGCTTCCGGGCCTACAATGAAGTTCTCCGAATCCATTTTGTGCTTGGTCAGATCTTCCACATCTACGGGGCGAAATGTACCCAGCCCGATGTGCAAGGTGATGGTGGCGAAATCCACGCCTTTGATCTGCAAGCGCTTCATCAGTTGCTTGGTGAAGTGCATACCGGCCGTGGGGGCCGAAACAGCCCCCTTCTTGCTGGCGAAGATGGTCTGAAACCGATCTTTGTCGGCCGGCTCCACCTTGCGTTTGATATACTTGGGCAGCGGAGTCTCGCCTAAGGTTTCGATGGTTTTGGTAAACGCCTCGCGGTCGCCATCAAACAAAAAGCGAATGGTGCGGCCGCGCGAAGTGGTGTTGTCAATGACTTCGGCTACCAGGTCGCCATCGCCAAAATACAATTTGTTGCCTACGCGGATCTTGCGGGCGGGGTCTACCAACACGTCCCACAGGTGCATGTCGGCATTGAGCTCGCGCAACAGGAACACTTCGATTTTTGCCCCGGTTTTTTCTTTGCGGCCGTAGAGGCGCGCAGGAAACACCATGGTGTCATTGGCCACCATCACATCGCCTTCGCCAAAGTAGTTGACAATGTCTTTAAATGCTTTGTGTTCAATTTTCCCCGTCTCGCGGTGAATGACCATCATGCGGGCCTCGTCACGGTTGTCGGCCGGATAGGAAGCGATAAGGCTGTTGGGCAGGTCGAACTTGAATTCTGATAACTTCATAGGCAACTTACGGGTTTCCGGAAGAACGTCTTAAAAATTGAGGGTGCAAAAATAAAGAAAGCAGCCTGAAATGCAACCTGCGGTGGGGGCACCCGGCCGCGGCCAGCACCCCGTCCCAAAGAAAATTGCGGGGGAAACTCTATTTTCGCAACCTTAAACGGTCGCCCCTGCGTTAAACTGCCTGATGCTCGTTTTCCGACTTATTTTAGAAAGTTTTGGTTTTGCGTGGAATGCGCTGAAATCAAACCTGTTGCGCACGATTTTGTCCCTGCTGGGCGTAACGATTGGTATTTTTTCCATCATCGGGGTGCTCACGTTTGTCGACTCGCTTGAGAAAAGCATCCGCGACAGCTTTAATTTTTTAGGTAGTGATGTCATCTACGTGGCCAAATTTCCGTGGGATGGCGGAGGAGGGGGCGGGGGCCGCGACTGGTGGAAGGAGTTTTTGAAACGCCCCAACCCCACCTACAGCGAATACCGCTTTTTGAAAGCCAATATGCAAGAAGGCGCGGCCGTCTCCATTTTTGCCACAGCCGGCTCGGTCTCCGTAAAGCGAAACAGCAGCGCCATCAGCAACATCGCCTTGAGCGGGGTTTCCAGCGACTACGAAAAGCTGAGTGAGTTCGAGTTTGAATCGGGCCGCTACCTGACCAGCGATGAGATTGAAGGGGGCCGCAACGTGGTAATAGTGGGGTATGAGGTGGCCAATGCACTCTTTCCGGCCGGGGGCGCGGTGGGCGACTTTGTCAAAATCCGAAACCTGCGCTACAAGGTGGTGGGCGTAGTCAAGCGCGAGGGCGAAAGTTTTGTCGGAAACACCAGCAAAGACTATTCGTGCTTTATTCCGTATCAGTCGTTTCGCAAACTTTATCAAACGGGCACCGGGCGCTGGTATGAGCTGGGCTCCATCATAGGCATGAAAGGTTATCCCAACGATGTGGGCCTGGTGCAGCTCGAGAACGAGGCGCGCGGTTTTTTGCGCGTCAGGCGCGGATTGAAGCCCAACCAAAAGGATTCCTTTGCCCTGAACCGCCCCGAGGCCATCGCCAAAGCCATCGGCAGTGTGTTTGATGTGCTCAGCGTGGCGGGGTGGGTCATTGGTGGTTTTTCCATGCTGGTGGGCGGCTTTGGCATTGCCAACATCATGTTTGTGTCCGTTAAGGAGCGCACCAGCATCATTGGCCTGCAAAAATCCCTGGGGGCCAAAAATTATTTCATCCTGTTCCAGTTTTTGTTCGAATCGGTCTTTTTGAGTTTGATCGGGGGCCTGGCGGGTTTGTTCTTGGTGTACCTGATTACCCTCATACCGTTTGGCAGTCTCAACGTATTCCTCTCCATCGGAAACATCGTGTTGGGCCTGGGCGTGTCATCCATCATCGGGCTGGTGGCAGGCATTATTCCCGCGGCCCTGGCCGCCCGTATGGATCCGGTAGCCGCGATACGCGCTAATTGATAAACTGAAAAGTCAAGATTCAAAATTCAAAAGGGCACGTGCCCTTTTGAATTTTGAATCTTGAATCATCACCGATTGATCGGTTATTCTTTTTCCTCTTTAACCGTGGCTCCGGTCTGGATTTTTTCTTTGATTTTCTTTTCCAGTTCGTCCGATAGCTCGGGGTTGTCTTCAATCATCTGTTTTACCGCATCGCGGCCTTGGCCCAGTTTGTTGCCGTTGTAAGAGAACCACGAGCCCGACTTTTGGATCACGTTCAACTCCACGCCCAGGTCTATGATTTCGCCCGATTTGGAAATACCGCGGCCGTACATGATGTCAAATTCCACCACTTTAAACGGAGGAGCCACCTTGTTTTTCACCACCTTTACTTTTACGCGGTTGCCGGTGATGTTGTCTGCATCTTCCTTGATTTGGCCAATCCTGCGTATGTCCAACCGCACGGAGGCATAAAACTTCAGGGCGTTTCCACCCGTGGTGGTTTCCGGGTTGCCAAACATGATGCCTATTTTTTCGCGGAGCTGGTTGATAAAAATGCACGAACAGCCCGTTTTGCTGATGGTGCCCGTGAGTTTGCGCAGTGCCTGTGACATCAACCGCGCCTGCAAGCCCATTTTACTTTCGCCCATCTCGCCCTCCAACTCGCCTTTGGGCACCAAAGCCGCCACGGAGTCAATGACAATGATGTCAATGGCCCCTGAGCGAATCAGATGTTCGGTGATTTCAAGTGCCTGTTCGCCATTGTCGGGCTGCGAGATCAACAGGTTCTCGGTGTCAATACCCAGCTTCTCGGCATAGCTTTTATCAAAGGCGTGTTCCGCATCAATAAAGGCCGCCATGCCTCCTTTTTTTTGCGCTTCCGCGATGCAGTGCATCGTCAGCGTGGTTTTTCCTGACGACTCAGGCCCATAGATTTCGATGACACGGCCCCGCGGGATACCCCCAATGCCCAGGGCAATGTCCAGGCCCAACGAGCCGGTGGAAATCGCGGGGATGTCTACAATCTTTTCGTCACTGAGTTTCATCACCGTGCCCTTGCCGTAGGTTTTTTCCAGCTTGTCGATGGTGAGGGCCAGTGCTTTTAGCTTTTCTTTGTTGTCGCTCATATGGCTGTTTGTTTTTTACGTGTTCAGCGCCCGACCGGCAATTGCTTCGGGCCAAATGGAGCCGAAATTAACGGTTCGAAAGCTACCGCCCAACAAGCTGCGGTATCAAGGCCAGGCTGCGCATCATCACAAAGAAGCAAAATGACCGCTAAACGATTTGACGGTTAGGCATAACCATTATTCAGTTTAATTTGCGCTTTAACGAAAAAAATTTACCCGGGGCATGACGCTCAAACGCAAAATTGGACTGTTGGTGCTGGCCGCGCTGGGGCTCTTGGTGGCGTTCCATGGGGAACTCATCACCTACGGTGTACGTCAGGGGATGGGGCAATGGAAAATTGTGTCGAATGCCGTGCCCATGGACGAACTGCTGCAAGATCCCGCCTACCCGGATTCGCTCAAGCAGAAGTTGTTGCTGGTGAAGGCAGTGCGGCAGTACGCCATTGACTCGCTGGGCCTGCGCGATACCGACAACTATCAGAACGTATTTGATCAACAGGGGCAGGAACTGCTTTGGGTGGTAACGGCCTGTGAGCCATTCAAACTGCAACCCAAGCTGTGGAAGTTTCCGGTGGTGGGCGCGGTGCCGTACAAGGGCTTTTTTGAAAAGGAAAGAGCGCTGAACGAGCGAAAAAGACTGGAGGCCGAGGGCTTTGACGTGAGCATTCGCAACCCGGGCGGGTGGTCTACGTTGGGTTGGTTCAACGATCCCATCCTCAGCGGCATGTTGCAGCGCAGAGAGGGTGATCTGGCCAACTTGATCATCCACGAAATGGTGCACGCCACCATTTGGGTCAAAGACGATGCGGAGTTCAATGAAAACCTGGCCACGTTTATCGGAGACACGGCTGCGTACTATTTTTTGCGGTCGCGCTATGGCTTGGCATCCGAGCCCTATCAGCGCTACGTGAACGAAAACGCAGACTACCGCAAGTTCAGCGCGCACATGCTACGCGGCTCGGCCGGGCTGGACAGCCTGTATCAATCGCTGACTGACGGCATGCCCTTTGACGAGAAGAAGCTGGCAAAAGAGCGATACATTCGCCAAATCATTGACGCCATCGACACACTCACGCTGCATTATCCGCCCAAGTCGAAGGCGCGGTTTCAAAAACAGTTGCCCAACAATACGTATTTCATGACGTTCCGCACCTACCAATCCAAGCAAGATACCCTGGGCCGCGATTTTGCCGTACGCTTCCGGGGCGACTTAAAAGCTTATGTGGCCGACTGGAAAGCGCGGTTTGGGGTTGAATAACGATTAAATCGGCTACCTTTGTTGACAGTAAGGTTGCATGTTATGAAGGGAATCAGCTACATCACTGACGGGAAAAGCCGAAAAAAAGCGGTTGTCATTGATTTGAAAACGTTGGAGAAATTTGACGATCAAATCGAGGACTTGCTGCATCTGGTCATTGCCGAATCAAGAAAAGACGAACCCACGGTCTCTTGGACTCAGCTAAAACAGCGCCTGAAAAAAAGCGGCAAGCTTCCATAACGCATGTATTCAATCCGATTAAAAAAATCGGCCGCCAAAGAGCTGCAACGTCTACCTGGTTTTGCCATTCACAAAATTTCGCGGGCGCTCGATGGATTGGAAAAAGATCCGCGTCCGGCTGGAGCAAAAAAGCTGGAAGGTATCAGCGGCTCGGTGTGGCGAATCCGTGTGGGCGACTACCGCATCATCTATCAAATTGACGATGGCATCAAAGTCATCGAAGTCAAGAGAATTGGCAACCGCAAAGATGTTTACCGGTGAAGACTTTGCTGGCCATTAAGTAATTGTTAAGTCGGTAACGCTGGTTTTTAATTGCGTTAACTTGTCTCTACTTTCGACCCAAAATTCAGAGGCACCCTATGGCCAACAAACCGCAGCAAAAGGTACTGGTAGTGGATGACGAGGAGCCGATTCTTGAATTGCTCCGCTACAACTTGGAGAAGCAAGGATACGATGTAAAGACTGCGCTGGACGGGGCCACGGGGGTTGACATCGCCAAAAAATTCCATCCCGACCTGGTGCTGTTGGACATTATGATGCCCAAAATGGATGGGGTGGAAGCCTGCCGCCTGTTGCGGGCTATGCCGGAGCTGCAAAACACCTTCATCGTGTTTCTCACCGCCCGCTCGGAAGAGTATTCGGAAGTAGCCGCCTTTGACGTAGGAGCCGATGACTACATCACCAAACCCATCAAGCCGCGCGCGCTCATGAGCCGCATCAGCGCCTTGTTTCGCAGAGATTCCAAAAAGAAAAATACCAGCGCCCAAATCAAGCTGGGCGAGTTGACGATTGACCGCACCAGCTACACCATCAAGGTGAAGGGCCGCGAAATCAGCCTGCCCAAAAAGGAATTTGAGCTGCTTTTTTTCCTGGCCCAAAACCCCAACAAAGTATTCAGCCGCGATGATTTATTACAGAACATTTGGGGCTCCGATGTGTACGTACTGGCCCGCACGGTCGATGTGCATATCCGCAAGGTGCGCGAAAAGATTGGCGATGATTATATCACCACCGTAAAGGGTGTGGGATATAAGTTCAATCTGAGCTAACTTGCCTGCATGGTGTACAGTGCCCGCACGCTGGCGTTGATCCTGGCGGCCTCCATTGCGTTGATTACTTCGCTGTTTCTCTCTCTCCTGGAAGGAGTGCAGGCCACCGCGCTCATCGTAGCCGGCATCATCAGCTTCTCTTCCTCGTACCTGCTGGTATTTGTCATATTGGAGTTTTTGATCTTTCGCGAGATCAACAAAGTGTACAAAATGCTGGACAAACTCCGAAAAAAGGAGCTTTCCGGGCTGACCAAAGCCAAATCGGGGGCGCTTAACCCGCTCCAGAAAATCAACGAAGAGATTTACTCGTTTGCCACCCTCAAACAAAAGGAGATCGATGAGCTGCGCAAGCTGGAAGCGTTCCGCAAGGAGTTTATTGCCGATGTCTCGCACGAACTGAAAACACCGATTTTCGCGGCACAAGGGTTTGTCCATACCCTGCTCGATGGCGCGGTCAATGACAAAAATGTGCGCACTAAATTCTTAAAAAAGGCAGCCAAGAGCCTGGATGGCCTCGATGCGCTGGTGCAAGACCTGCTCACCCTTTCGCAGATTGAAACGGGCGACATCAAAATGCATTTTGAAACCATCGATCTGGTGGCCCTCTGTGCCGAAGTGATGGAGCAGTTTGAAGACCGCGCGGAGAAAAAAAAGATCACCCTTCAACTGGCCTCCGGGCATCCCAAGTTATGGGTGCATGCCGATTGGATGCGCATTACCCAAGTGGTGACCAACCTGGTGAGCAATGCCATCAACTACACGCCCGAAGGCGGGGAGGTGACCATCGGCTTTGAGGCAAGCAAGAAGAACGTAGTGACGCGGATTACCGATACCGGGGAGGGCATTCCCGCCCCACACTTGGGGCGCATTTTTGAGCGGTTTTATCGGGTTGACAAAAGCCGAAGCCGCGAAAAAGGAGGCACCGGCCTGGGGTTGGCGATTGTCAAACACATTTTGGAAGGCCATGGCGCACGGGCCGAAGTGGAAAGCACGGTGGGGAAAGGATCGGTGTTTAGCTTCAAATTGCCGCGCGTCAAAGCCGATGAGTGAGCGCCCAATGCCGGGGATTTATTAACATTGCGGTAATATTGCCAACTTTTAGTTCATCTACTTTTGTGGCCTCAAAAAGCCGATTTTCCACTCCATGTTTGAATTAGACCTTTCCTATTCGTTGTTGCTGATTGTCTGTTTGATAGCGGCCTGCGGGTTTGAGTTTGTCAACGGTTTTCACGACACCGCCAACGCGGTGGCCACCGTCATTTATACCCACTCGCTCAAACCCTGGGTGGCCGTGGTTTGGTCGGGTATCTGGAATTTTATCGGGGTATTTGCCGGGGGCATCGGGGTGGCCATTGGCATCATCAACCTGTTGCCGGTGGAGTCATTGGTAGACCAAAATGTGGCACACAGCCTGGCCATGGTGCTGGCACTGTTGATCAGCGCCATTTTTTGGAACCTGCTCACGTGGTACCTGGGCATTCCCTGTTCCAGTTCGCATACCCTCATCGGATCGATTTTGGGGGTGGGCATTGCCTATTCGCTGTTGCCCGGGGTGAGCGAAGCCGCGGTGGATTGGAGCCAGGCAAAAAAAATCGGAATGAGTCTGCTGCTATCGCCCATGATCGGCTTTTCGGCCACCATCATTTTCATGTTTTTGCTGCGGTTAGCCACGCGCAAAACATCTTATGGCGACAGCCTTTTCAAAGAGCCCAAGAAAAATGCCCCGCCCCCGCTTTGGATCCGCAGCATCCTGGTGCTCACGTGCACCAGCGTCAGCTACTCGCACGGCTCCAACGATGGTCAAAAGGGCGTAGGCCTGATCATGTTGATTCTGATCGGCATTGTGCCGTCTTACTTTGCGTTGAACAGCGCGGTGAGCCCCGCCAGCTTGCGCGAACCGGTGGCCAACATGGAGTCCCTCCTCCTGTCCATCAACCCCGCGCCCTTGTCGGCCCCCGACAGTACCTTGTGGGCCCAAACGGTGGCCCTCAGCCAAAAAATCAAGAACGAGACGGCCGTGGCCTCGGTGAACAACATCGCGAAAAGCGAACGCTTTCTCATTCGCAAGGATATCCTCATCATCGACCGCAACATCAAAAGCCTCACGGCCAAAGATGAGTTGAGTTTGAGCACAGCCGACCGCAAAGCCCTGCGCGACAGCATCAAGCAAGTGCGCGGCCTTACAGATTACTCGCCTTTTTGGGTGGTTTTGATCATTGCGCTGTCATTGGGCATTGGCACCATGATCGGCTGGAAGCGCATCGTTAAAACCATTGGTGAAAAAATAGGCAAGGAGCACCTCACCTATGCGCAGGGCGCCAGCGCAGAGTTGGTGGCCGCTGCCACCATTGGCGCGGCCACCCAGTTTGGATGGCCCGTGAGCACCACCCAGGTGTTGTCGTCCGGTATTGCCGGCAGCATGGTGGCCAGCAAAGGGTTGAAAAACCTTCAAACGGGTACGGTTAAAAACATCTTGTTGGCTTGGGTGCTCACGCTGCCCGTGGTCATGATTCTGTCGGGCACGTTGTTCTTGTTGTTCCGCACGCTGTCCGACCTGTAAACCAAGCACAGCCGCTATTGAAAAATAACACTCAAATGGGTACGCGGGCAGGTCTGGTGATGGCCCTTTTGGTATGGATGGCCTCCGCGCACGCGCAGCAAAAGAAGACGGAACAACTGCTCGATTATCAGGTGCCCTATTTTACGTTTGGCCGGGGGCTGGGCATCACTTCGCCCGACAGTGCCTTTACCATGAACATCCGGTTTCGCATGCAAAACCGGTTTGGGTTTAACACCGAGAGCGGCACCGACCTTTCGGTGAACGAGGTGGAGGCCCGGGTGCGCAGGCTGCGGCTGCGTTTTGACGGCTACCTGTACAATCCCAAACTAACCTACGTGCTCCAGTTAGCTTTTTCACGGGGTGATATTGACTTTGAAGACACCGGGTTCCCCAACATCATCCGCGATGCCATGGTGATCTACAATTTCAACACGCATTTTGCCTTGGGTATCGGCCAAACCAAACTGCCGGGCAACCGCCAGCGCGTGGTTTCTTCAGGCGATTTGCAGTTGCCGGATCGGTCCGTGGTGAACGCAACCTTCAACATCGATCGCGACTTTGGCATTCAAGCCTACTACCGCAATAACGTCTCCCGGCTGCTGTATGTGCTGCGCGGCTCCATCAGCAATGGCGAAGGCCGAAACTTTAATGACTCCCAACGAGGGTTAGCCTACACGGGCCGAGCCGAGCTATTGCCGTTTGGCCAGTTTAGCAACAATGGCGACTACTTTGAGGGCGACTTGGAGCGAGAGCCCAAACCCAAGGTGTCGGTGGGGGTCACCTACTCGTACAACGACAACGCCAAACGTACGGGCGGGCAGTTGGGCAGGTTTTTATTTGAACCACGCGACCTGCGCACGTTTATGGCCGATGTGCTCTTCAAATACCGGGGTGTGGCCATTGCTTCGGAGTTTGTGAACCGAAACGTCAAGGACCCCATCACGTTCGATCCGCAAGACCCGACCCTCGAACAACATGCCTACGATGGCCATGGCGAAAACTACCAAGCCAGTTACCTGTTTCGGAAGGATTACGAATGGGTAGGCCGTTACTCGCGTGTGCGCCCGGGGGAGGCCATCCGCGACCTGGAACCGTATCTGCAACAGTTTACCCTCGGGGCCACCAAGTACCTTCGCGGCCACCGGGTGAAACTGCAAACCGAAGTCACCTATGAGATGCGCGAGTGGCTCAACCAAAATAACCCCAACACCAGCAGCTGGCTGTGGCGGTTTCAAATAGAAGCAGGCATTTGAATGGCCAAGATCCCACTTTCGCTGGAGGCCATGATCGTGCACGAAGATGCCGACTACATCCTGATCAACAAGCCCCCTTTTGTGGCCACCCTGGAAGACCGCACAGACCCCGTAAACATTTTGGCGCTGGCCAAAGCCCATCATGCCGAAGCGCAAGTGTGCCACCGCCTGGACAAAGACACCTCGGGCGTGCTGGCCATTGCCAAACACCCGGCTGCCTACCGCCATTTGAGCATCCAGTTTGAAGATCGGCAGGTGGCAAAAATCTACCATGCCGTGTCCGATGGCATCCACCGGCTGGACGAGCAGGAGGTAAGCCTGTCCCTGTTGAAGCAAAACGATGGGTTGGTGAAGGCCACGCGCGCGGGCAAACCCGCCCAAACATTTTTTACCACGCTGGCGGTGTACAAAAACCACACGCTGGTTCAGTGCCGACCGGTCACGGGGCGCATGCACCAGATACGGGTGCACCTGGCCTCGCTGGGCGCCCCCATCACGGGCGATGAGACCTATGGCGGCCAGCCGTTCTTTGTTTCGGCCGTGAAGCGCGGGTTCAACCTGAAAAAGCAGTCCGAAGAGCAACCGCTGATGAAAAGAATGGCCCTTCATGCTTTTTCGCTGGAATTTGAGGGATTAGATGGCAAAAAAGCCCGTTTTGAGGCGCCCTATCCCAAGGATTTTGAGGCACTGGTGCGCCAGTTGGGGCGGCACAAACGGTAAAAAGTTGCCCCGGCTTGCATATTCAGTTTCCCAAACCTACTTTTGTGTCCCTTTTTGAAAAGGGAGTGTGTTTCAGCGAGTTTAAATTCAACCAAAGTGGACCATAACAGTTACAAAACAGCCAACGCCAACAAGGCAACAGCCGAGAAGGGCTGGGTTGTGGTAGATGCAGAAAATCAGGTACTTGGCCGTGTAGCCAGTCAGGTAGCCAAAATTATCCGCGGCAAAGACAAGGCAAGCTATACCCCCAACACAGACATGGGCGACCATGTGATTGTGATCAACGCGGAGAAAGTAAAAATGACGGGCAAGAAATGGACGAACCGTGTCATCTACACGTATTCGGGCTATCCCGGTGGCCAGCGCGAGCTCACCCCGTTGATGATTCAAGCCAAAAACCCGGCCCGCCTCATTGAGCATGCGGTGCGTGGCATGTTGCCCAAAAACACCATGGGCCGTCAGCTATTCCGCAGCCTGCATGTGTATGCCGGTTCGCAGCATCCGCACGAAGCACAACAACCGAAAGCAATCAAGTTCTGATATGGAGATCATCAATACCATCGGCCGCAGAAAAACGTCCATCGCCCGCGTGTACATGAAGCCGGGCAAGGGCCAGATCAAAGTAAACGAGCGCGAGCTCAACGACTTTTTCAAGTCAGAGATCCATCAGACAATTGTTAAGCAAGCGCTGACGTTGGCCAAACTGGAAGGAACCTATGATGTAACCGTCAGCGTGGAAGGCGGTGGCAGCAAAGGGCAGGCTGAGGCGATCCGCCTGGGCATTGCCCGCGCGGTGGTAAATACCAATGCCGAAATCAAACCCGTGTTGCGGAAAGAAGGACTTTTGACCCGCGACAGCCGCATGGTGGAACGGAAGAAGCCCGGGCGCAGAAAGGCACGCAGAAGATTCCAGTTCAGCAAGCGTTAATCGTTATCAAAGCATCACAAGAGCATGGCAGATAAAATCACGACACAAGAATTGATGGATGCAGGTGTTCATTTCGGACACCTTACCCGCAAGTGGAACCCGAAGATGGCCGAGTACATCTTCATGGAGAACAACGGCATCCACATCATCGATTTGAACAAAACACTCAAGTGCCTGGAAGAGGCCACCTTTGCGCTGAAGAACATTGTGCGCAGCGGCCGGAAGATCATGTTCGTGGCTACCAAAAAGCAGGCGAAAGACATCGTGAGCGAAGAGGCAACCCGGCTGAACATGCCTTTTGTGACAGAGCGCTGGTTGGGCGGCATGCTCACCAACTTTGCCACCATCCGCAAGTCCCTGAAGAAATTGGCTCAGATTGAGAAAATGATGAAGGACGAGGCGTATGACAACCTGACCAAGAAAGAGAAATTGATGATGACCCGCGAGAAAGCCAAGTTGCAAAAGCAATTGGGCGGCATCTCGGATCTGAATCGCCTGCCCGCGGCTTTGTTTGTGATTGACGTGAAGCGCGAACACATTGCCGTGGCGGAAGCGCAGAAGTTGAACATCCCCGTGTTTGCTATGGTGGATACCAACTCCGACCCCTCGGTGGTGGATTTCCCGATCCCGGCTAATGACGATGCGTTTAAATCCATTTCACTGATCTTGAAGTATGTGGGCAAAGGCATCGAAGAAGGGCTAATGGAGCGCAAGAAGGACAAGGAAGATGCCGGCCAGAAGAAAGAGGAGGAAGAAAAGCGCAAGGTAGACGAAGTAGTAGAGCAGTAACCGTCAATTGATGATCGTCAGTTGACAGGCACTGTGAACTGCGAAGTTGTCAATTGCCGATAACCCATATAAAACATCGGCTTGTGGTCGATGTTTTTTTTTAACCCCGTTTCATTCGTAAACATTTAATCGTAAAAATATGTCAGCGATAACCGCACAAGATGTGAACAAGCTGCGCGCCATGACCGGTGCCGGCATGATGGATTGTAAAAAAGCATTGACCGAGGCCGAGGGCGATTTTGAAAAAGCCATCGAGATTCTGCGCAAAAAAGGACAGAAAGTATCGGCTTCGCGCTCGGACAAAGAGGCGAAAGAAGGCAGCGTGTTCGTCAAGACATCGGCCGACAAAACAGAGGCGGTGTTGATTGCCCTCAACTGTGAAACGGACTTCGTGGCCAAAAACGAAGCGTTTCAGGCGCTGGGCAAATTGATTTGCGAGACCGCGTTTGCATCAAAGCCCGCGTCTGTGGAGGCATTGCTCGCGCAGAAATCCGGCAGTCTGACATTGGCCGAAAAAATCACCGAGTTGGTGGGCAAAATCGGTGAAAAACTCGAGGTGAGCTCGTATGTGCACATGACGGGCGAAGCCGTAGTGCCCTACATCCATGCCGGCAGCAAGCTGGGGGTGTTGGTATCATTGAAGGGTGTAAACGGCAAGGACGTGACCGAAGCGGGCAAGGATGTAGGCATGCAGATTGCCGCCATGAACCCCGTATCAGTAGATGAGAAATCGGTGGACAAGACCGTTATTGAAAAGGAGTTGGAGATTGCCAAGGCTCAGATTTTGGCCGAAGGCAAGCCCGAAAACATGGTGGAGAAAATTGCGCAGGGCAAACTGAACAAGTTTTTTAAAGAAAATACCCTCGTTCACCAGGCGTTTGTCAAAGACAACTCAAAAACGGTAGCCCAGTATCTGGACAGCGTGACCAAAGGGTTGGCGGTGGCCGACTTCAAGCGCGTAGCAATTGGGTAGTTGACGTGGGTCAAACGGCTATAAGAAAAGGGGCTCTCGGGCCCCTTTTCTATTACTTACTATACGTTGACTTGACCAACGTGGTACAGTCGGTTAGAGCGTGTCTGTGTACTCACCGTTCTTTGGCTTCAGGTCGCCCGTGGCGATCCGGATGATGTCGATCAAAATCCAGATAAACGCTACCGCAGCCGAGATGAACAACGTGAACGGGGAAAGAATGATCATCAGTAATTGGGCGATACCAATGCCGATGTAGCCCAAATAGAAACGATGCACTCCAAGACCACCCAGGAAAATCCCAAGCAGCAGGGCTACTAATTGGCTCTTGTCACCGGCTTCGGTGCCTTCCGGGCTGGCTTTTGATACCGTGCTCGAATACTTCTTGATGTCTTTCAGCACATATTTGACATCCTTTTTCAGCTCCTTCTTAGCTGTGCGGTATTCTTTGGAAGAGGCAAACTGCTCCTTGTGTTGAAGTTGCTCCGCGCGCGCCTTTAACTCGCTGGTTTTCTGTTCAATTTCCTTGGCTTTTTCTTCTACTGTGGGTACCACGGGCTGGTTACTCGTGCTGGCCAGTACCACCGGTTCCGTTGTCTCGCTGGGCTTGGGTGTGTCTGCATACCGCGCAGGCTCATTCTTAAAGTGGAACGTGTACTTGGGTGATGAGCAACCCCAAAGCGTGGCGAATCCTACCGCAAGGGCCAGCAATCGCAGAGTCATTTTCTTCATAAGCGTGTTAATTTGGTTAGTTGAAGGTGAAAGTAGTACGAACATTGCACAGTACCAACAGAGGACTTATGTTTTTTTCTGAGTGTTGTGGCTGGGCCATGCAGAAAAAAAAAGGCCGTCCGGGTAAGGACAGCCTTTTCTTTCTCGCCTTGTGCGGCTGTTACTTTTTTACCTCTACGGTCATCGGGCGGATGGTCACAATTCCTGTGATGACACCGATCACCTGGTCCAAAAATGAGAATTTTGTCGTCACGGTGTAGTTTTCAGCACCGCCTGCCATCTCTTTGGAGTTGACGCTGTTTAAAGGTGCCAGCCCGAACAAAACATACCACTGTTTTTTTGTCACCACCTCGCCAGAACCTCCTCCGTTACCCACCATGTGTGATGACGAGTAGCAAGAAGAAAAAATAAGCAGGGTGCATAGGCACAAAATCGAAAATGCGTTTTTCATAAACAATTGTATTTTGGTTAGTTGCGGTTTAAGTTAAAACGAATATTGAATAGTGCCAAGGGATGATTCAATTTTTTTGATGTTTGTTTCATAGTTGGCACGTGCGGAGATATAATTGATTTCACAAACTTTATCCGTAGGAAGATAGACCGCCAGCTTAAAGTTGACTACCTCCGGGCCCTGAAAAATGTATTGGTCTACCTCCAGGCCATTGATCATGATCTTCGCTTTGTTTAGCAGGCGCAGCGTGCCATTGTTGATGGTCGAATCAGTGCCGTTAAAAAACTGCTGATAGAACGCTTTATCCAAACTGTCAATCGACATCAAACTAACGGTCAGTGTTTGGTCGTCTGTGGAGAATAACTGACCGGACGCAACGGAGCTTTCCGATAAGAGCGCGCTTCGATCTGAAACTCCCTTGGGCACTTTTAACGAAAGTCCTGTTAACGAATCCAAGGCCTCTAAACCCAGCAGACTTTCGTCAACAGCTATGGCGAGGCTGTCGTTTTTTGTTTCTTCTAGTTTACTCGGCTGAACACAGGCAGTTGCCAGTAGAAAAGCCAAGGCCCGTAGAGTTGTGTGTTGCATCGTCAAAAACGGAAATGATAGCCAAAACTAAAGTTCACAGGCCAAGGTTCGGAAATTTCAACTAGGCGGGAATTTCTGATCGCGTTGAAGTCGTCTTTAAATGCCTGGCTGCGAGCGGGGATCAGCATTTTGATGCTGAAAAAGTGGTTTGGATTGCGGGGTAACTTGAAATCGACACCACCGCCAAGCGAGAATCCATAATAGGTTTCGGTCAACCCCTCGTTATCAATGATGAAGATTACAGCGTTGTACCCATACATAGCCGCAAAGACAGGGACCACGTTGGTTTGGGAGTTTAGTTTTGCCTGGAGGCCGACATTGTAGCCAACGCTTTCGAGATTATAGCCGAGACCGCCAAAAACCCCCAAATTTTTTAATAAATTAACCTCCGTTTTTAGTCCGAGCCCCCCGTAGTCGAGGCCCGCGCCCAGGCCAAAACTGCCGCGTGTACGAGTGGGCGTTTCCGCATCTTGGTTTGCTTGCGCAGCCGAGGTGATGGAATAAACCATCAAGGTGCTTAGGACCAGACAAAATCGCCTCGCGCGTTTTTGAAATGCCCACGTCAGGGAGCGCATATTTTTTGGTTAGTTGATGAAACGAAGTTTGAAATATTTCGTGTACTTTGCAAGTGCTTTTTTGAAAAAGCAGACAATTTGGTACAGCCCATGAAAATTGTACGCTAAACCCACCAACGCCCGAGACGCTGCCCACAGGCAGGTTGGTTGGTTTTACCTGGTTACGCGCCATTTGCTGGTCTCCGGCTTATCCAAGCCACGTTTCTCTTTTCATCATTTCATTTTCTGTTAATGAAAGCGTTAACCAAGATTCATTCTTTTTTTGATTTATTGAAAAAGGCCCTCACCGGAGAAGAACTGAACTTCACCGAGGGAAGTATCAACCGCGCCATTTTCTTATTGGCTATTCCCATGGTGGTGGAAATGGGCATGGAGTCTATCTTCGCCATCGTTGACATCTTTTTTATCAGCCAACTGGGCGATAGCAAGGCCATTGCCGCGGTCGGGTTTACCGAAAATGTACTGAGTATTCTCTACTCGCTGGCCATGGGCCTGAGCATGGGCGTTACGGCCATCATCGCGCGCAGGGTGGGTGAGAAGGATGCGCACGGGGCCAGCCTCACCGCCATGCAGGCCATCTACATCGCCTTGGTCATATCGGCCACGTTGAGTACGGTGGGCATGGTGTACCACAAGGACGTACTGCGCTTGCTGGGTGCTTCCGAAGCGGTGATTGACGCGGGCTCGTCCTACACCCTATGGATGTTTGGCGGCAATTACACCGTTACGTTGCTGTTTGTCATCAACGCGATTTTCAGGGGGGCAGGCAATGCGGCTATTGCCATGCGTTCATTGCTGTTGGCCAATGTCCTTAATATGATGTTGGATCCGATCCTCATTTTTGGGTGGGGTCCCATCCCGGCCATGGGCGTGGAGGGGGCTGCCATCGCCACCAACCTGGGGCGCGCCACCGGGGTGGTGTACCAGCTCTACTTCCTGTTCAATGGCAAGTCGTTGATCAAATTGGCGTGGGCCAACCTGGTGGTCAAATTCGACATCATCACCAGTGTGCTCAGCGTGGCGGGCGGGAGCATTTTTCAGTTTCTGATCGGCTCGGCCAGTTGGATTTTTTTGTTGAGCCTCATGTCACGGTTTGGCGATGAGGTGGCCGCTGGTTACACCATTGCCATTCGCGTGTTCATTTTCACGCTGTTGCCCTCGTGGGGGCTTGCCAATGCTGCAGCCACGTTGGTGGGTCAAAACCTGGGGGCACAGCAACCCGAACGGGCCGAGCAGTCCGTTTGGCGGGCCGGCTTTTACAATTCGTTTGTGATGGTCGCCTGCACGCTGGTACTCCTGGCGTTTGCCCCCCAGATTATCGCGGTTTTTACAGACGATGCGGTGGTGCTGCAATCCGGCACACAGGCGCTTCGATACGTGAGCATCGGCTACGTGTTCTATGGCTATGGTATGGTCATGGCCAATGCCCTCAATGGCGCGGGCGACACGTACACGCCTACCATCTTGAATATCTTTGGCTTTTGGGTTTTTCAGATACCGTTTGCCTATCTGATGGCGATCCACTTTGAGTTCGGCCCGCGGGGCGTATTCTTTGCCATCGTGCTGGCCGAAACGCTCATGGCTATTGCTGCCATCATCATCTTCAAGCGCGGCAAGTGGAAAACGGTGAAGGTTTGACGTGTGTGAGTGAATGGTAGCAGCGGCCGGTATCCGGCATGGGGTCAGGGGTTCGGTGAAGGACATTGGGCATTGGTGATCACGCGTGGTGATCACCAATGCCTGGTGCCTACGCCTACTTTTTAAAGGCAGCCTTCACGGCCTTTTCCAGTTCTTCACCTGCCCTTTTCAAGCCGGCTTCTACTTCCTTCCAGCGCTCTTTGTTTTCGGTTTCCTTTTTGACGCGCTCGGCCGCGGCCTTCAGCTCATCAAACCGTGTTTTCAGTTCGCCTTCTACGCGGCTACCGGCCTCCTTTACTTCGCCCAAAAAGGCGTCCATCTGGCGACCAAACTCGGCAAAAAACGTTTCGGCCCTTCCTTTCTGCTGCTCGTCCATAACGGGAAATTGGTTAATTTTTTGGTATTTGCTGGTCGAAGTCTTTTCGTTTATGAGCCAAACATCCCAACCGCTGGCGCAAATCAAGCAATTGCTGGAGAGCAAATCTACGGCAAAACAGATAACCTATAAGCGCCTGCTGGAGGCTTTTCGGCAGATGGCGTTGGAATCCGAACGAGTGGTGGCCGAGCTGGCCTTACAGGCCAAGCCGGGCGATGAGGACGTGACGGTTTTCTTTGAGCGCGTAAACGAGCATGAGTTTCATGTGAAGCTGGCGGGCGATCTGCTGATTTTTGTGTTGCATACCAACGTGGTCACGTTTGACGAAACCCATCCGGTGATGCAGCACCCCTACATTCGCCAGGCCGATGTGAACCGCTATTTTGGCCAGATCATGATCTACAACTTCATGTCCGACTCGGTCAAATTCAATCGCATCAACGACCCCGGCTATTTGTTGGCTCGCTTGCTCATCAACCACGAAGGCCGCTATGTGATTGAAGGGGAGGGGCGCCTGAGCGAGGTGGCCCATCAGATGTCGTCTCAGCCTATCACGGTGGATGAGCTACATGTCATTGTCACGCTCGCGTTGGTGATGGCCATCGAAAATGACTTGATGGCACCGCCCTTTCCGCAGGTGAAATTTATTACGCTTCACCAAAAAATCGAAAAAACACAAGAGTTGGGGGGCGGTCAAAAAATCGGGTTTCGAATGAGCTACCAGCACCACACGCAGGGCTGACCCCGTTTTTTTTGCCGGCCCCTCCCGAAAAAAGGCATTTTGGCCAACGAATCGCGCGCAGGCGCAAAAGAATTTTGAATAACGCGGGTGGTTAGGCATCTTTGTTTGCAATCAGAGGAACGTGAAAAAGAGCATTGTCAGTTGGGTGTTGGCGGTAGCCGTGTTGGCTGCCGCCTGTAGCCATCAACACCGCAGAAAAGTACACCGCAAGCCCCCCAAGCCGGGCAAAGATATTCCGTGCCCCATCAAAGACTGCTGACCCATGCGCAAGATCATCATCGCCATTGATGGATACTCGGCCTGCGGTAAAAGCACCACCGCCAAAGAGGTAGCCCGTATCTTGGGGTATCGCTATATCGATTCGGGCGCCATGTACCGGGCCGTCACCCACCATTTTTTGGAGCGCCACGTGGCCCTCACCAATCCGAAGGAGGTGGCCCGGGCGTTGGGCGAGGTGTCCGTCCAATTTCACCTCTCGGCCAAGGGCGATAATGAGACGTTTTTGAACGGCCTCAATGTGGAGAAGAAAATCCGCAAGATGCGCATCTCCGAACACGTGAGCCCCGTGAGCGCCCTGCGCGAAGTGCGCGTGGCCATGGTGGAGCAGCAGCGCAAAATGGGCAAAGAAAAAGGCATAGTGATGGACGGCCGCGACATTGGAACGGTGGTGTTTCCCGAGGCCGAATTGAAACTCTTCCTGACGGCCGACATGCTCACCCGTGCCTTCCGCAGGCAAAAAGAGCTGTTGGAAAAAGGCGACCTGGTGGACCTGGATACCATCCTGGAAAACCTGACCGTGCGCGACACCATTGACAGCACCCGCGCGGAAAGCCCGCTGCGCAAAGCCGATGACGCGCTTGGCCTGGACACCAGCCACATCACCATAGACGAACAGGTGGACGAGGTGGTGCGCTTGGCTTTGTCGAGGATAATACGGCCCCGTGCCGGACGGCCTTAAACACCCCTTTTACAATGGCATTAGAAGACCACGTTTGCCCGCCTTTGGCTTTGTCGGACAGATTTAATTACTAATTTTGCCGAGCCTAAAAAACCACCAATTTTCTTTCTCTCATGGGCAAATTCATTCGCGAAAAAAGAGGTTTTACGATCAAGTTGGCGGGCAAAGCAGCCGCCACCATCAAGGAACCGGAAATGCCGGAAACGGTGGCCTTGAAACCCACCGATTTTCAGGGCCTGTACCTGGCCAAAGCCCTCGTCAAAGAGGGCGATGCCGTAAAGGCGGGCACGCCACTTTTCCACGACAAGCGCCAGGAGGCAGTCCTGTTTACCTCGCCCGTGAGTGGTGAAGTGGTGGAGGTAAAACGCGGGGAAAAACGCAAACTCCTGGAGATAAAGGTGTTGGCCGATCGCCAGGTCGAGTACGAAGCGTTTAAGAAATATTCCGTCTCGGACATCATGGCCATGAACGCCACCGAAGCCAAGGAGCAACTGATGCGCTCCGGTGTGTGGACCAACTTGGTGCAGCGTCCTTTTGGTATCGTGGCCGACCCGGCCGCCACGCCCAAGGCCATCCACATCTCCGCTTTTGACACCCATCCCCTCGCGCCCGATTACAACATCCTTTTCAAAGGACAAGAAGCCCATTTTCAGGCAGGCATTGAGGTGCTCAAGAAACTCACATCCGGTGCCGTACACGTGAACGTGCACAACGCCCACGAAATACCGGGCACGTTCTCGCAGGCCAAAGGAGTGGAGTTGAACAAATTTGCGGGCACACACCCGATCGGCTGTGTGGGCGTGCAGATACACCACATTGACCCCATCAATAAAGGTGATATTGTTTGGACGATTAACCCCGCGGGGGTCATCCAAATCGGGAAGCTGTTTTTGAATGGCGTATACGATGCCACGCGGCTGATAGCCGTGACCGGATCGGAAGTAAAAAATCCGCAGTACTACAAAACCGTCACGGGCGCCTCTGTGAAACGCATGTTAGAAAACAACTTGCACTCGGACCATGTGCGGGTGATTTCGGGTAACGTGCTCACGGGCGAAAACATTGGCCGAGAGGGGCACCTCGGTTTCTTTGATCATCAACTGACGGTATTGCCCGAAGGCGATCACCACGAGTTCCTGGGCTGGATAAAACCCGCGGGCGACCGCAAACCGAGTTTCAGTCGCGCCATTGGCTTGTTGAATTTTCTGTCGCCCAACAAAGAATATAAAGTAGACACGAACACGCACGGGGAACCACGCGCGTTTGTGCAGTCGGGCGTGTTTGAAAAAGTAACGCCCATGGATATTTTGCCCACGCACCTGTTAAAGTCCATTTTGGCACAAGACATTGACGAAATGGAAGCGTTGGGCATTTATGAAGTGATTGAGGAGGATTTGGCGTTGTGCGAATTTGTGGATGTTTCCAAGCACAACGTGCAGGAAATCATTCGCGAGGGCATTGAGTTGATACGGGAGAGCTAATTGATAAACGTTATTACATGGAATTCTTACGCAAATCGTTAGACAAGGCGAAACACAACTTCGAGAAGGGGGGCAAGCTGGAGAAGTACTACTATGCCTTTGAGGCATTGGAGACGTTTCTGTTTGCGCCCAACACCACCACCGGCAAGAAAGGCGCGCAGATACGCGATGCGGTGGACTTGAAACGCTTGATGATGACGGTCATCATCGCCATGGTTCCCTGTTTGTTGTTTGGTATGTGGAACGTGGGTCATCAGCATTTTCTGGCGTTGGGCCAGGCCGCTTCGTTCGCGGATAAGTTTTGGATCGGCCTGCTGAAGACGGTGCCGATCATTGTGGTTTCGTATGGAGTGGGGCTGGGCATTGAGTTCGTATTTGCGATCCTGCGCAAGCACCCCGTAAACGAGGGATACCTGGTGACGGGGATGTTGATTCCGCTCATCATGCCGGCCGATATCCCGTTGTGGCAGGTGGCTGTGGCCACCGCCTTTGCGGTCATCATTGGCAAAGAAGCGTTTGGCGGCACAGGTATGAATGTGGTAAACATTGCCCTTACCGCGCGCGCGTTTTTATACTTTGCGTATCCCACTGACATTTCGGGCGAGGTGTGGACGTACATCCCCGACAAAACAGCCGTGGTGGCCGGATACTCAGGTGCCACGCCCCTGGCCGTGGCCGCTTCGGCCATTGAAACAAAGGCCAATGTGGTCAGCCAATTCAATCAGTTTGGCGCTACCTGGGGGGCCGAGGGTATATATAGCTTTTCGTCTTTGTTCCTGGGCACGCAGCCGGGTTGCATCGGAGAAACCTCTACGCTGATGTGCCTGATCGGGGCATTTATTCTGGTAGTGACCGGGGTTGGGTCGTGGCGCATCATTGCCGGAGTTTTTGGAGGAGCGTACGTCATGGGGCTGGTGCTCAACCTCATTCCCGGGGGTAATGCCTTTATGCAAATGCCTGCCTATTATCACCTGGTCATTGGGGGGTTGGCCTTTGGGGCCGTGTTTATGGCCACCGACCCGGTTACCGCTACACAAACGGAAACAGGGAAGTGGTTTTATGGGATTTTGATTGGCGTGCTGACGGTGCTCATCCGCGTGTTCAATCCGGCCTATCCGGAAGGGATCATGCTGGCCATTTTGTTGATGAACGTCTTCGCCCCGCTGATTGATTACTTTGTAGTAAGTGCAAACAAAAAAAGAAGATTACAACGTGCGACAGTCTAACGGGTACATCATTTTTTATGCAGCCCTGCTCACGGTAGTGTGCGGGGGGTTGCTGGCATTCGCCTCGCAGGCTCTCAAGCCGGCTCAAGACGCCAATGTCGAACTGGCCCGAAAGGCCAGCATTCTCTCCACTGTGATGGTGCTGGAAGAGGGTGCCAATGTCAATCAGATTTATGACACGCGCATCCGCGAGATCGTGTTGGATTTCAATGGCAACAAAGTGAATAAAAAGGCATCGGATGTCAACATCGGAGCCGAGTATCGGAAAAAGCCTGAGGAGCGCCTGTTGCCCGTGTACGAATTTCTGAGTGCTACGGACTCCACCAAAGTGGAAAATGCCGTAGTGCCCGTATTCGGGTTTGGGCTGTGGAACACGATTTCCGGGTACATCGCCCTGGAGGCGGATTTCAATACCATCAAAGGCGTGAACTACGCCCACGTAGGGGAAACACCCGGGTTGGGCGCACGCATTTCATCCAACGATATTCAAGACCGGTACAAGGGGAAAAAGATTTTTGACGGAGGCGAGTTGGTGTCCGTGGTCATGCAAAAGGGCGAAGGATTGGATTATAGTAGCGACCCCCACAAAGTGGATGGCATGTCAGGCGCAACGCTTACCGCCAAAGGTGTTAACAACATGCTGAAGGAATACTTTGGGTGTTATGAGAAGTACCTGAACGCAGCAAAATCAGCAAATCAACAAGCAAGCTTATGAGCGAAGTAGCCGAGTTGGTCAAAGAAGAGAAAAAGGCAGAGCCGTTATTCTCCAAGAAAAACCGCAAACTGATCAGCAACCCGCTGGATTCTGATAACCCCATCACCGTTCAGGTATTGGGGATATGTTCAGCATTGGCGGTAACCACCCAGATGGTGCCCGCCTTGTTTATGGCCGGCAGTTTGTTGTTTGTGACCGTTTTTTCTAACCTATTTATTTCCTTGATGCGCAATACCATCCCGAGTCGCATTCGGATTATTGTGCAATTGGCCGTGGTTTCCCTGTGGGTGATCATGGTCGATCAGCTCCTCAAAGCCTATGCGTATGATGTGTGGAAGCAGCTTTCTGTTTTCGTGGGGTTGATCATCACCAACTGCATTGTCATGGGCCGTCTGGAAGCCTTCGCCATGGGTAACAAACCGTGGCCCTCGTTGCTTGACGGACTGGGAAATGGGTTGGGTTATGGGCTCATCCTGTTACTGGTAGCGTTCTTCCGCGAGTTGCTGGGAGGAGGGGCCCTGTTCGGATTCAAAGTTTTTGAGGCCATCGGAATCAAGTACCAGGGCAACGGGCTGATGTTGTTGCCCGCGGGGGCTTGTATCATTGTCGGCATCATCATTTGGGTACAACGCTCGCTCAACGGCTACCGCGAGGCGCATTAAACGATTTTGAATTATGGACTTAATCAATCTTGGCATTCGGTCGATCTTTATCGACAACATGATTTTCGCTTACTTTTTGGGTATGTGTTCGTTTTTGGCCATCTCCAAAAAAGTAAAAACGGCTTTTGGCCTGGGTATGGCCGTGGTGTTCGTATTAGGCGTGACGGTGCCGCTCAACTGGCTCATTCAGGAATACGTGCTCAATCCGGGCGCGCTGGCGTGGCTGGGTGCCGATTTCAGCTCCATCGATCTGGGCTTCCTTCAGTTCATCGTGTTTATTTCGGTCATTGCCGCAGTGGTGCAGTTGACAGAAATGGCCATTGAAAAATTTTCGCCTGCGCTGTATGGCACGCTCGGTATCTTTTTGCCACTGATTGCGGTGAACTGCTCAATTTTGGGCGGTGCGCTGTTCATGGTGGGCAAGAATCCCCCCTTTAATCTGGCCCAGGCTACCGTGTACGGGCTTTCGTCAGGCATTGGGTGGATGCTGGCCATCGTGGCGCTGGCAGGTGTACGGGAGAAGATGAAGTACTCCAACGTACCTGCCCCGCTGCGCGGGCTCGGTATCACCTTCATCCTGGTGGGGCTCATGTCGCTCGGTTTTTTGAGCTTTTTGGGCTTTTCGCTGTAACCATGATTTATTCGTAACGGCAAGGCTTCCGGAAATACCGGGAGCCTTTTCTATTTTTACCCCAACAACTCAGGAGTATGAAAAATCTGGCCGGGCAAGTGATGCGCTATTTCTTCAACGGAACGCTCTTTATTGTGCCGCTGGTGGCCACGGTGTATTTTATCATCCAGGCTTTTCAATGGCTCGACACGCGCATTGAGCTGCCCTACCCGGGGCTGGGGTTTTTGATCATTTTTTCGGCCATCACCCTGTTCGGCTACCTGACCAGCAACTATGCGTTTACCATTTTTTCGTCTTGGTTTGATCAGTTGGTGAACCGCATCCCCTTGGTGAAAATCATTTACTCGTCTATCAAAGACCTGATGGGTGCCTTTGTGGGCGAAAAGCGAAAATTCAACAAGCCGGTGCTGGTGATCATCAACAAAGAAAATACGCTGCACCGCATTGGTTTTATCACCCAGTCTGACTTGACGGAGCTGGGCCTCAAAGACATGGTGACGGTGTATTTTCCCCAATCGTATGCCTTTGCGGGCGATCATTTTGTGGTGTCCAAAGACAATGTAAAGCCGTTGGACATCTCCGGGGCGGCCGCCATGAAGTTTATCGTGTCGGGCGGGGTGAGCGGCTTTCGCGAGGCGTAAACATCCTACACCGTCATGATTTCCGCCTCTTTCTTTTTCATGAGGGCGTCAATCCTGGCGATAAATTCATCGGTTAGTTTTTGCACGGTCTCTTCCGCGTTTTTCACATCGTCTTCCGATACGCCTTTTACTTTTTTGAGGCTCTCATTGGTTTCTTTGCGGATGCTGCGCACGCTCACGCGGCCGTGCTCGCACTCTTGCCCCACCTGTTTCACCAGTTGGCGTCTGCGCTCTTCCGTGAGCATGGGTATGTTGATGATGACCTGCTGCCCATCGTTTTGAGGGGTGAGCCCCAGGTTGGCAGCCATGATGGCCCGTTCAATCTCCTGGATAAGGCCCTTCTCCCACGGCTTGATGAACAACGTGCGCGCATCAGGCGAGGTGATGGATGAAACCTGATTGAGGGGGCTTGTGGCTCCGTAGTAGGGCACCAGGATGCCGTCCAGCATGCTGGGGTTGGCCTTGCCCGCGCGTATCTTGGCCAATTCGTTGCCCACGTGCGCCAAGGCTTTGTTCATTTGCTCTTTGGCGTCATCTAAGTATAACTCGAGTTCTTCCATTTGTTTTTATGTTCAAGGTTCGAGGTTCAAAGTTGGGGGTGAGTCTTCACTTTCGAATTTTCAGTTTTGCATCTTGAATTACATCGCTAGCTGATCAACGTTCCCGCCTCTTCGCCTTTCGCAATCTTCAACAGGTTTCCTTTTTTATTCATGTCAAAGACAATGATGGGCAGCTTATTTTCCTGGCACAGCGTAAAAGCCGTCATGTCCATGATGTTCAGTTTTTTCTGGTAGGCCTCCTGAAAGCTCAGGTGGCTGTAACGCACCGCGTCTTTGAATTTTTCGGGGTCTTTGTCGTACACGCCATCCACGCGGGTGCCTTTAAGCACTACGCCCGCTTGTATTTCAATGGCGCGCAAACTCGCAGTACTGTCGGTGGTGAAGTAGGGGTTGCCAATGCCGGCTCCGAAGATCACGATGCGTCCTTTTTCGAGGTGGCGGATCGCGCGCCTGCGGATGAAGGGCTCGCACACCTGTTCCATTTTGATGCCGGCCATCAAGCGGGTGTACATGCCGTGGCGTTCGAGCGCACTTTGCAACGCCATGGCGTTGATGACGGTGGCCAGCATACCCATGTAGTCGCCCTGCACGCGGTCGATGCCAAGGGCCTCGGCCTGCCCGCCCCGGAAGATGTTGCCCCCGCCAATCACGATGGCTATTTCCACGCCTGCTTCTTTTACCGCTTTGATTTCTTCGGAATACTGCTCCAGCACGGCCGGGTCAATGTTGCTGTTTTTGGAGCCCATCAGCGCTTCACCGCTGAGTTTGAGGAGGATGCGTTTGTATTTCATTCCGGCACGGGTAAAACCGCGTAAATATATCAGAAAACGGGGGAATTAGGACAGCCGTGGCGGGGCCCGCCTGCCGCGCCTGGTCAAATGATCGGGTGGGCAGGCATAGGCCGGGCAGTGCTTGGCTTTCTGACGCGGGGTACCGGGCCGCCTCCGCCCCTTCGTTCGGCCAATGAGGTCAAAAAAGGAGCCGTTTCGGAAACCCCGTTGCCACAAAATAAAAAACCCCGGGAACTTCCCGGGGCCTCTCCAAACGTGCAAGCGGAGAGTATGTTCTTAGTACCGGTAGTAGTCGGGCTTGAAGGGGCCTTTGGGCTCCACGCCAATGTACTTGGCTTGTTCGGTGCTCAACTCTTCCAGTTCCACGCCAATCTTTTTCAGGTGCAGGCGCGCCACTTTTTCATCCAAATGCTTGGGCAGCATGTACACCTTGTTTTCATATTGGCCATGGTTGTTCCAAAGCTCCATCTGCGCCAGCGTTTGGTTGGTGAAGGAGTTGCTCATCACAAAGGAAGGGTGGCCGGTGGCACATCCCAAGTTCACCAAACGCCCTTCGGCCAGCAAAATCACCTGACGGCCATTTTCCAGGGTGTAGATGTCCACCTGCGGTTTTACTTCATCGCGCTGCGCGTTGGCCTTCAGCCAGGCCACGTCAATTTCGTTGTCGAAGTGGCCAATGTTGCATACAATGGCCTTGTCTTTCATGCGCAAAAAGTGACGGTCTTTGATGATGCCAAAGTTGCCCGTGGCGGTGACTACGATGTCCGCTTCTTTGACGGCATCGTCCATCTTTTTCACCGCATAGCCGTCCATGGCGGCTTGCAGTGCGCAAATGGGATCAATTTCGGTCACGATCACGCGCGCCCCGGCTCCGCGCAGCGAAGCGGCCGAGCCTTTGCCCACATCGCCATAGCCTGCTACCACGGCAATCTTGCCGGCAATCATCACATCGGTGGCCCTGCGGATGGCGTCTACGCAGGATTCCTTACAGCCATATTTGTTGTCAAACTTCGACTTGGTAACGGAGTCGTTGATGTTGATGGCGGGCAGCGGCAACTTGCCGTTGTGCATGCGTTCCACCAGGCGGTGAACACCGGTGGTCGTTTCTTCTGAGATGCCACGGATGCCGGGCACCAACTCAGGGAAGCGGTCCAGCACCATGTTGGTGAGGTCACCGCCATCATCCAAAATCATATTCAGCGGCTTGCCGTCTTGGAAGGCAAACAGCGTTTGCTCGATGCACCAGTCAAACTCCTGCTCGTTCATGCCCTTCCACGCAAACACGGGTATGCCGGCAGCCGCAATGGCCGCAGCAGCATGGTCTTGCGTAGAGAAAATATTGCAAGAAGACCAGGTTACCTCGGCACCCAACGCCACCAGGGTTTCGATGAGCACAGCCGTTTGGATGGTCATGTGCAGACAGCCGGCAATGCGGGCATCTTTCAACGGCTTTTGTTTACCAAATTCTTCGCGCAGGGCCATCAAGCCCGGCATTTCGGCTTCGGCCAGCTTTATCTCTTTGCGGCCCCAGGCGGCCAGTGCCATGTCTTTTACTTTGTAGTTGGTCTTTTCTGCAATCATGGTGGATCGGTTTTTCAAATTTCGGCCACAAAAGTACAACAAACCGCCAATAAAACCCTAACGGTCAAGCCGGTGCGCGGTGTTTGCCGCTTAAACACGAACTTTGTAGGGTGACTGCCTGTTTTATCTGTGTTTTTGATTGGAAAAAATGAAGAAACCCCTCGTTCGGATAACGGTCGTTTCTGATGTGGTGTGCCCGTGGTGCTACATCGGCAAACGCAGATTGGAAAAGGCCATCCGCGAAAGCGCCCCGCACTACGCGTTTGAGATCGAGTACGCGCCCTTTGAGCTCAACCCTCAGATGCCTAAAGGCGGAGCCGACCAACAAGAGTACCTGACACGCAAGTTTGGGAGCGAGCAACGCTATGAGCAGATCACCCGGCACGTGACCCAGGTGGCGGCCGCGGAAGGACTGACCTTTGATTTTGAAAAACAGCATGTGGCACCCAACACGCGCGATGCCCATCGCCTCATTGCCTATGCCAAAACGGTGGGCCTGCAGCCCGAAGTAAAAGAAGCTTTTTTGAAAGCGTATTTTACCGATGGCGTGGATTTGTCAAAGCCGGAGAATGTCGTGCAGGTAGCCGCTGCCGCGGGATTGGATAAGCAGGCCGCGGAAGAGGTGCTGCGCTCGGAGGCGTTTGCCCGCGAAGTGGAACAGGAGCAACAGCGCAACCACCAACGCGGCATTAGCGGGGTGCCGTTTTACATCATCAATGAAAAATACGGAGTGTCAGGCGCGCAGCCGGCCGAAGTTTTTTTGGACATCTTCTCCGAATTAAACAAACCCACGGTGGTAGCGCAGGGCGATGCCTGTGATGTAGAAACCGGGGAGTGTTAGCGAAGAGGTGGAGGCGAGTGGTAGGCATGGGCCTCCCTTGCCCGAGGCTGTTGGTCACATATTCCGTCTGTATTGCCCGCCCACTTCAAAGAGGGCTTTGGTGATCTGCCCCAGCGAGCACACCTTGCACGCTTCCATCAGTTCTTCGAAGATATTTTTATTCCGGATGGCGGCTTGTTGTACCCGCTCCAACGCAGCCTCGGCTTGTTGACCTTGCCGAGCATGTAAGTTGCGCAGCATTTTGATTTGATATTCTTTCTCTTCGGTGGTGGCGCGTATCACCTCTTGTGGCACCAGCGTAGGCGAGCCTTTTGAGTTCAGAAAGGTGTTCACGCCAATGATCGGATACTCGCCCGTATGTTTTAATGTTTCGTAGTACAGGCTTTCTTCTTGAATTTTGCCTCGTTGGTACATGGTTTCCATCGCGCCCAGCACACCCCCGCGCTCGGTAATGCGGTCAAACTCCGCCAAGACCGCTTCTTCGACCAAGTCGGTCAACTCCTCCACAATAAAGGAACCCTGCAGCGGATTCTCGTTTTTCGCCAGGCCCAGTTCTTTGTTGATGATGAGCTGGATGGCCATGGCCCTGCGCACGCTCTCTTCGGTGGGGGTGGTGATGGCCTCGTCATAAGCGTTGGTATGCAATGAATTGCAGTTGTCATAGATTGCATACAACGCCTGCAGGGTGGTGCGGATGTCGTTGAAGTCAATTTCTTGCGCGTGCAGCGAGCGACCGGATGTTTGAATGTGGTATTTCAACATTTGGCTGCGCGCATTGGCCCCGTACTTTTCTTTCATGGCTTTGGCCCAAATCCGTCTGGCTACGCGCCCGATTACGGCATACTCCGGGTCTATTCCGTTGCTGAAGAAGAACGACAAGTTGGGGGCAAACTCATTGATGTCCATGCCGCGACTCAGGTAGTACTCGACATACGTGAAGCCATTGGCCAGGGTGAAAGCCAACTGGGTGATCGGGTTAGCGCCAGCTTCGGCAATGTGATACCCGGAGATGGAGACCGAGTAGAAGTTGCGAACGTTGTGGTCGATGAAGTACTGCTGTACATCGCCCATCAGGCGCAGGGCAAACTCGGTGGAGAAGATACAGGTATTTTGCGCTTGGTCTTCTTTGAGGATATCGGCTTGTACCGTGCCGCGCACTTGGCGCAGTGTATCGGCCTTGATTTTTTCATACACCTCACGCGGCAGTACCTGATCGCCCGTAACGCCCAGCAGCATCAGCCCCAGTCCATCATTGCCTTTGGGCAGCGCGCCCTGGTAGGCCGGCTGATCGCTTGTGGCATAGAGCGCGGCAATCTTCTTCTTCACGTCATCTTCCCCTCCCTGCTGGCGGATGTACAACTCGCATTGCTGATCAATGGCGGCATTCATGAAGTAGCCCAGCAACATGGGGGCGGGCCCGTTGATGGTCATGGAAACGGACGTGCGCGGATCCGCCAGGTTAAAGCCGCTGTATAATTTCTTCGCATCGTCCAGGCAGCAAATGCTTACGCCCGAGTTTCCGATTTTGCCGTAGATGTCGGGCCGGTAGTCAGGGTCATTGCCATACAACGTCACCGAGTCAAAGGCGGTGGAGAGCCGTTTGGCAGGCATCGATAAACTCACATAGTGGAAGCGCCTGTTGGTACGCTCGGGGCCGCCTTCACCGGCAAACATGCGGGTAGGATCTTCGCCTTCGCGTTTGAACGGGTAAATGCCCGCGGTGTAGGGAAACTCGCCCGGAACGTTCTCTTGCAGACTCCAGCGCAGCACATCGCCCCAACCCCGGTACTTGGGCAATGCCACTTTGGGGATTTGCAAGTGCGAGAGCGACTCGGTGTGGGTTTTGATACCGATTTCCTTGTCGCGAACGTTGAATTTGAATACCGGCTCGCGGTACTGATTAACTTTTTGTTGAAATTCTTCAATCCGTTTCCAGTTGCGCGGGTCGAGTTGGAGTTTTTGTCGGTTGACCTCTTCCCCCAGCCCCGTCTCCGAAGAAGAAGGCCCCGATGACATCAAGGTGGAGACGCGCTGGAGCGCATACAGGTTTTCGGCAATTTCAACCTGCTGATTTACCCATTCGTCATACTTCCGGTTGCTGTCCGAAATTTCGCTGAGGTAACGGGTGCGGTGTGGGGGTATCACGAAAATCTTTTCCGACATCTCGCGCGTGACAGCGAACGTAGAAGCGAGGTGGGCGCCTGTTTTCTCCACGATCTTGTCCATCACGTGTTGGTAAAGCTGGTTGGTGCCGGGGTCGTTGAATTGCGAAGCAATGGTACCAAACACCGGCATGTCGTCCGCTTTTTTGTCCCACAGTTGATGGTTGCGCTGGTATTGTTTTTTTACATCACGCAGGGCATCTAAGGCACCTCGTTTGTCAAACTTGTTAAGAGCAATGACATCGGCAAAATCGAGCATGTCGATTTTTTCCAATTGGGTGGCCGCTCCGTATTCGGGCGTCATTACGTAGAGCGACACATCGCTGTGGTCGAGGATTTCGGTGTCGCTTTGGCCGATGCCGGAAGTCTCCAGGATGATCAGATCGTATCGGGCCGCCTTCAATACCTGAATGGCCTCTTTTACATAGGCGGATAGCGCCAGGTTGCTTTGCCGTGTGGCCAATGAACGCATGAATACGCGCGGGTGGTTGATGGCGTTCATGCGGATGCGGTCGCCCAGCAACGCGCCCCCGGTTTTTCGTTTAGAAGGGTCTACCGAAATAAGCCCGATGGTTTTGCCTTTCCCGTCTTTGAAGTCGAGCAAAAACCTGCGAACGATCTCATCGACCATAGATGACTTGCCCGCCCCACCGGTGCCGGTAATGCCCAGTACCGGAGCCTTGGATTTTTCCGCCAATGTGCGGATGTGGTCGAAAACCTGTGCGTGCTTGTCACGGTAGTTTTCGGCTGCCGTAATCAACCGGGCCAGCGCCAACGGGTTTTGCGTTTCGAGTTTCTCGAGCTCGTCCGTCAGTGACTCGCCCAGCGGGAAGTCGCTTTTTTCTACCAAGTCGTTGATCATCCCTTGCAAGCCCATGGCGCGGCCATCATCGGGCGAATAGATGCGCGTGACGCCATAGTCCATCAGCTCGCGGATCTCTTCGGGGAGAATGACACCGCCACCTCCTCCAAAGATTTTGATATGGCCCGCGCCTTTTTCCTGGAGCAGGTCGTGCATGTACTTGAAGTATTCAGTGTGGCCGCCTTGGTAGCTCGTCATGGCGATGGCCTGCGCGTCTTCCTGAATAGCCGTATTCACCACTTCTTCCACGCTGCGGTCGTGGCCCAGGTGTATCACTTCGCACCCGGTTGCCTGGATGATCCTGCGCATGATGTTGATGGCCGCATCGTGGCCATCGAAAAGGCTGGCTGCGGTTACTATCCGCACTTTGTTTTTGGGCTTGTATGGTTCAGGGGCCGCATGGCCGGCCAGCGAGGTTTTTTTGTCTTTTACGTTAGCGGAGGTGGTGCTCATGTGTGAGAAGTCTTGGGCTCAAAAATACGCGAAAGGCCATGATTAAGCTAACGGGCGGTAGGTATCGCGCACAGCGATTTTTCGTAGATTGCGGCATGAATTCAAGTACTATTTTAACGAAGTACAACTCCCTGCCTGATGACCTCAAAAAGCAGGCGGAGGAATTTATTGATGCGCTGGTAAAGAAAATGTCGACCCGTCCAACCGTTGGAAAAATCAAAAAGCGCAAAGCCGGCTTACTAAAGGGACAGGTTCAAATGGCGCCAGATTTCGATGAGCCGTTGGAGGATTTCAACGAGTACCAGTAATGGACTATCTGTTGGATACGCACACGTTCGTATGGTTCTCGGCCGATGCGCCCGAGTTATCTCCGCCAGCGAAAGATATTATCGAGGGTTCAGATCGGAAAATTTTTGTCAGCATGGCTTCGTTTTGGGAGCTTGGTATCAAGCAAAAGCTCGGCAAGTTGAAGATTGAGAGAAGCTTGGATGCGTTGTTTGATGCGGCTACTGCGTATGACTTTGTGGTGCTGCCAATCGATAGAAATCACGTGACGCGTGTAACAGAACTACCGTTGTTCCATCGCGACCCCTTTGATCGGATGATTATTTCACAAGCGATGGCGGAAGGCCTGACCATCATCACGCGCGACCGCGAGTTTGCCCGTTACCCGGTGCCTACGTTTTGGTCATGATCTACCACGTTACCCATCAAACGGCTTGGCTGCAACAAGCGGGTTCAGATTTGTTTGAACCTGAAAGCTTGAAGACCGAAGGCTTCGTCCATTGCTGCACCCACGAGCAACTGGAGGGTGTGCTAAGCCGCTATTTCGCGGGTCAGAGCGAACTGCTTCTGCTCCACCTCGATGAAATGCGCCTGCCTTATCTCAAATATGAAATGGTGACCGGTGAAGAATCCTTTCCGCACATTTATGGGCCCATCCCTAAACAGGCCATTGTGCGCGTAGAGCCGATGGACGCAGAGTAAAACAAAATCCCGAACTTGCCCTCGTGAAGCGAATCCTTATTTTGACCGGTAAGATCATCGCAGGTCTTCTCGTGGGTATTCTTGTTTTTTTGGTCTTTGCCATCGGGCCGGTAAACCGTACGCCTGTGCAGGCTACGGACGCCTATCAGCAAACCCTTCAAACGCTCGAACGGATGGCCATTTCCACCGATAGTTTTGGCGATTCTATACGCGTAGGATTTGCCAAACAAAACATCACGCCTCCCTTTCCCGTCACTACGGCAGGCTATGTGAAACGCAAGGGCGCGTTGCGCACATCCGTGCATGATTCGCTTTTTGTGCGCACATTGGTTGTTCAGGCAGGGCGCACGCGTGCGGCCATTGTCAGCCTGGACATGTTGCTGGTGCCGCCTGCCGTCTATGAGCGGCTGACACAACAGCTTCCCGGCATCGGTTTTTCCATCGAGCAAGTCTTTCTGGGGGCCACGCACACCCACAACAGCCTGGGGCAATGGGACGATCACCTGGTCGGTGAAGTTTATGCAGGCGATTTCAATCCGGCCGTTGTCGATTTGGTAACGGACGCCATCGTTCAATCCATACAACGCGCGGCCGCCCAGCCCATGGAGGCCGCAGTGCGCTATCAGGCCATTCCTTTTCGCGAAGGTGTTTCCAATCGCTTGCTCAGCCAAGGCCCCGTGGATTCGTTGATCCACGCAGTTGAGTTTGTGTGGGCCAACCATCAAAAGGCCATCCTCACCAGCTACACGGCTCACGCCACGTGCCTGTCCGCCCGTGAGCTGGCGCTTTCGCGCGATTACCCGGGCGTGCTCGTGGATGCATTGGAAGCCAACGGATATGCCTTCGCCTCGTTTTTGGCCGGAGCGGTGGGCAGTCATGCGCCTCCGTCCGGACCCGATGGATGGGAGCGCGCGACGGACTTAGGAACCGCGCTTGCTGACACGGTGCTCGCTTCGCCCGCCTTTACCGCGATCAAAGGCGAAGACATGGCCGTGGGTCGTTTCGCGCTGGCCTTGGGCGAACAGCAAATCAAGATCACACCCACGTGGCGCGTGCGCTCATGGTTGTCAAAGCCCCTGTTGGGCGAGAGCCAGCCAGCCATTTCGTATGTGAAAATCGGCAACCTGGTGATGCTCAACATGCCCTGCGATTTCTCAGGCATGCTCACCGCCCCGCTGTATGCCCGTGCGCGCAGCCGTAGCAGCTACGTGTTTGTCACTTCCTTCAACGGGGCCTACATCGGCTACGTGACGCCCGATGGGCTCTACGACTACCAAACCTACGAAACGCAAGTCATGAACTGGTATGGGCGCGGCAACGGTGCGTATCTGCAAACCTGCGCCACTCAACTTATCGAAAAACTGTCCGACTAAGCATGTATCCCGTTCTCGATGTGCTGGCCGAGTTACAGCAATCACTGGCCCATCACCCGGTAGTCATCTTGCAAGCGCCCCCGGGAGCAGGCAAGTCAACCGTATTACCTCTGCATTTGTTGGGGTCGCCCTGGCTGGGCAATCAAAAAATCATATTGCTGGAACCTCGCAGGCTGGCCGCTCGTTCGGTGGCTGCGCGCCTGGCTGCGCAACGAAACGAATCCACAGGCCAAACCATTGGCTACCGCGTGCGCTTTGAGTCAAGTGTATCGGCCGCCACCCGGCTCGAAGTAGTCACCGAAGGGATACTCACGCGCCAATTGCAGCAGGATAATTTATTGGAAGGCATCGGTCTGGTGGTCTTTGATGAGTTTCACGAACGTAGTTTGAATGCCGATTTGTCGCTGGCGCTGTGCTTGCAACTCCAACAGCTTCTGCGCCCGGATCTGAAACTTCTGATCATGTCGGCCACGCTGGATACCGAAGTGCTGGCCTCGCGGCTGGGCAACGCGCCTGTCGTTACTTCGAAGGGAAAATTTTTTACGGTCGACTTCGTGTATGACCCACCGTCTTCCACCGAGCCGCTGCCCGCGGTGGCAGCCCGTGCGGTGAGCCGCGCCCTGCGCGAACAAGTGGGTGACCTGCTCGTGTTTCTTCCAGGCGTGGGCGAAATCAACCGCACCGAAGAGTTGCTCGCGTCCACGGCCGCGCCAGTGAGTAAACTCTATGGCGACATGCCCCTGTCCGAACAGCAAGAGGTGCTGCGGCCCCGCGCAGATGGCCTGCGCAAAGTAGTGCTGGCTACTTCTGTGGCCGAGACTTCATTGACGATTGAGGGCATCCGCGTAGTCATTGACACGGGCTTTAGCCGCGTGCCGCGCTTTGATCCGCGCAGCGGCCTCACCCGGTTGGAGACCGTGCGCGTAACCAAAGACGCAGCCGACCAGCGCGCGGGCCGTGCCGGGCGCACTGCCCCGGGCGTATGCTACCGGCTGTGGCCGCAACACCTGGCGCTGGTGCCGCAGCGCAAACCCGAAATACTTGAGGCCGACCTGGCTTCGCTCGTGTTGGAACTGGCGCAATGGGGTGTGCGCGACATCTATGAACTGACTTGGATGACCCCACCGCCCGCGGGGGCGGTGCAGCAGGCGGTGGAGTTGCTTCACCAACTGGAAGCCCTGGAGGGCAACCGCATCACCCTGCGCGGGCGCGCCATGTTGCAGTTGCCCACACACCCGCGCCTGGCACACATGCTCGTATGGGCCCGCGAAAATAAACAGGCAGCCCTGGCCGCAGACGTGGCCGCGGTGCTGGAAGAGCGCGACCCCTTGCCGCGAGGCTCCGGTGCCGACCTCGCCCTGCGGGTGGAGGTGCTCCGCCAATGGCGCGACCAGCAGCGTGTGGCGGCCGAGCGGTCAGTGCTGGAGCGCGTAGAACGACTATCCAGCCAGTGGCGAAAGATGCTGGGGGTGAAGGCAGAAAATACGATGCCGTCTTTTGGCGCGGTGGGTAACCTGTTGATGCAAGCCTACCCCGAACGCATCGCGCAGCAAACAAAAAAAATGAGCGAACGCTACAAGTTGGCCAACGGGCGGCAAGCCTTGTTGCCGGCCGGGGATGCGCTGGCTGTAGCCGACTGGCTGTGTGCCGCGCAGTTGGATGCAGGCACTGGCGAAGGCAAGATTTTCTTGGCTGCGGCCGTGGCGCGTGAGGATTTAGACGAACGGGCGGAGGAGACATACGCGTTGCGATGGGATGATGCACGCGAGGTCGTGACGGCTACCGTAGAAAAGCGCATCGGCACGGTGGTGTTGCAAAGCCGCCCTGCCAGCGTGACGGACGAAGCAGCCAAAAACACTATCCTGATCGAAGAGATCAACACCCGTGGTTGGAACTGGGCGGGCTGGGGCGATGGCGAACGCCAGTGGCAGGCGCGGGTGATGAGCTTGAAGCAGTGGCGTCCGAATGAATCGTGGCCCGAAGTAACGGACGCTGCGCTGGCGGCTTCCGCCCACACGTGGCTAACCCCATTTTTATTGGGCCTCACCAAGCGCAGCGATTTGCAAAAAATAAATTGGCTCACGGTGCTGACCACGCTGCTGCCTTATGATTTTCAGAGCCGGCTGGCGACTTGTGCCCCCGAGAAGATGATGGTGCCGAGCGGCTCGTGGATCAAGCTCCAGTACTTCGAGACGGGGCAGACGCCCGTGCTGGAGGTACGGCTACAAGAACTTTTTGGCTTGCGCGATACGCCCGCGATCAATGAAGGACGCACGGCCGTGATGTTGCACCTGCTTTCGCCCGGCTACAAGCCTGTGCAAGTAACGCAAGACCTGCGCAGTTTTTGGAACTCCACCTACCACGAAGTGCGCAGTGAGTTGCGCAGACGCTACCCCCGGCATTCCTGGCCCGATGATCCGTGGACGGCCGAGGCGGTGAGGGGCGCGAAGAGGCGGGGGTGATGATGGAATTACTTTTTAGGAGCCGATCGCTTCAACTTGCCCTGAGAAGAGGCTCCTTCGGCCACACCACCAGATTGGTGGCGGGCGTTAGCAGTGGGTAAATCAAAGGTGAATTTGTCGGTCATTTTTTATTGTGTGATTAATCTGCCGTAAGGCATTGGCGCTGACATTTGGGCGTGGTTGCACCTAGTTCGAATATAGGAGACTTCGAGAATCCAAAAGAATCAGCAAAACAGCCGAAAATCGAAGATGTTTGTGCGAGTGATAACCCGCGCAGTCGAGCTTATTTCAGGGCCGGGCTAACGGGTGTACCGATGCTAGTTCTGCGGCTTTGAGTTGCCAGCGTGGGCGTCAATACGACCCCTGTCTCTCAGTGAGCGCGGTCTCGTTAGTTCCGGGGCCCATATGTTTCTCCGATTTAAATTGACGCTCGTTGCCGGAGGATTTCTTGAATGGCCGTTCTATTGTTGAGATACAAAAGCGAGCAGACCAGCAGGAATGAAATGCCTGCCGGAATGGCCTTTGTCAGGGCCACGCCTGCGCCAACATGAACAGCGATGGCGCTGATCATCAGAAACAAAAGCCCGAGCAGCGCTACGCCCCGGGTTGGCTTTAGCCAAATACCCGCCACGGCCAGTACCTCGCAACAGCCGATGAACAGGCCAAATGCCGGGGGCACATTCAGCTCGGATAGCTGCTGATGAAGCGGCTCAAAACCGACTACTTTCAAGACCCCTACCAGCGACAGTTGAATACTCAACAGGATAAGTAATGCATAGAAAACTCTCTTTTTCATGTTCGTGTGATTTTAATGTGAGCCAAAGCTCGGAACAGAAAAATGGAAAGCGCGTGATCAAAATCACATACTGACCTTGCCGCGGATGCGGCTGAGTGTTTCGCGCGTAAGCCCCAAAAACTGCGACAAGTGGGTCACCGAAACCGTGGTAACCAAGGCTGGCTTATTCGCCAGCATGTACTGGTATCTTTGCTCGGGTGTATAGGTTAGCAGAAGCGTTATGTGTTCTTTGTAGCTGGCGAGTAGTTGATGTGTTACCTGGCGGCCTATTTTGTCGAACGCGGGGTTTTCCTGGCTCAACCGCTGCAAGTCGGAATTCTTGAAAACCACTAACTCACACGTTTCAATGGCTTGAATGGCGTACTCCGATGTCTTTTGATGGATGTGGCTTTCGCAGTTGGATACAAACTCGCCTGGCAACGAAAATTGAATGATTTTCTCATGGCCCTTGGCGTCCGTACGGAAGTGGCGTAGCACTCCGACTGACACAAAAGCCGAGTGCTGGCAAATCGCGTGGTCAGTCAAAAAAAATTCCCCTTTGGCCAGCGGTTGGGTTTTGGTGATGGCCACGAACCGCTTCCACTCGGGGTCGGTCAAGGGCGCTATTTTCTGTAGTTCCGTTCGTAGGCTGTCCATGTTTCTTAATTCTAAGCCAATTTGTGTCGCTTTCCGAGTAAATATAGCAATACTGTTGGCTGCTGGTTTTCAACTTGGCAGCCCGCAGGTCAGGGATCAGTGTTGAAACGCTGGAGAGAGTTTTGTTTATTTCGGTACGCCCATTTTTTGAAACTCGGCTAACGCAGTGTGTGCACATACCGCTCCACATACTCATCTACCTGCTTGCGCTTGTATTGCATGATGAAGCGCGGGTGGGGCAGGGCCGTTACCTCCTCAAACCAGCCGTGCGCTTCATTCAAGCGCATCAAAAAGTCCGCGTTCTTCCCTTCGCCAATACAAAATACCTTTTGGCGGCTGATGGGCAGCGTCAGCATTTTCTCAATGGATTGGATGATAAACGGAGTAGCTGCCTTTTGCAGGCGCAAGTCGTCATAGTAGTTAACATTGTTTCCATCCTTTAAAAAACCGAGCGGAGACATCGCGGAGATGAAATGCCGCTGATAGAAGGCAGTGGGCCCGCCATAGCGTTCAATCATGCGATAGATAAAATCGGCCGAAAGCTCGGCTTTTTTCGGAAGGTCGTTGGCAATACCGCACACCGTCTGCAACTTCACCGGGTCGGTAAACGAAATACCCGTAATGCCCGAGCCAAACCGCCCGGGGTTGATGCCGAGCAGCAGGATGCGTTCCTGCTGATCGCCATAGTATTTTTGGTAGAACGCTTCGCAGAGTTGTTGCGTGGTTTTATCGCCATACGGATTCATTACCGCAAAGCCGTGTGGCAGCGGGTGTGTCCACCGCAAACCAAACAAGAAGGATAGGATTTGGTCGGCCACGGTCATTGCGGCAGTTCAAAGGCGCTGCGGTAGAAACCCTCTTGTTGCACAAAGTCCACCAGGTCGGCATAGAACGGGTGCGCGGCCAGCGTGGCGCTGTCGCCCATCATGATCAGTTTTTTGCGCGCGCGCGTCATGGCCACGTTGGTCCTGCGGATGTCCGCCAGAAAGCCCACTTCGCTTTTTTCATTGCTGCGCACAAAGCTGATGGCAATCACATCGCGTTCCTGTCCTTGAAACGCATCCACGGTGTTGATGGTGATCAGTTTGTGCAGCGGCTCCAGCCCGGGCGAGGCTTCGGCCAACGCCACCAGCCGGTCTACCTGCGCGCGGTAAGGGGTAATAATCCCCATCGTGATCTTTTCTTCCAGCCACGACTCCATCGAGAGCTCTTCGACCAGTGCTTCTACGTGGCGGATCAGTGCTTGCGCTTCTTCTTCGTTGTAGCGGCTCAGCGTTTCCGGGTCTTGCTTTTCGGCATAGCCGATGCCGGCCGTGTCGATAAACTCCACGGGGGCGTG
Organism: Cyclobacteriaceae bacterium; assembly: GCA_025455015.1. Taxonomy (GTDB): domain Bacteria; phylum Bacteroidota; class Bacteroidia; order Cytophagales; family Cyclobacteriaceae; genus ELB16-189. Next base: position 43,216 of record JALONI010000005.1, read on the forward strand.
GTAGGGGCGCAACCGCCACGCGGCCACAGACTCGTGCGCCTTCAGTTGGCCGTCATAAAATTGGCGAGAGGAAAAGGCCATGATCTTTTCGTGCATGCGGTATTGCACGCGCAGCATAGAGGCCATGGACGGATGTTTTGCGATGCCCTTTTCAAACAGCGTGGTGGCCAGCCCTTGTTTGGCGGCCTCGTGGGATTTGATGGTGGGCGGCAATTGTTGATGATCGCCTGCTAAGATCACGCGCTGGGCACGTAACATTGCTATCCAGCAGGCGGGCTCCAGGGCCTGGGCGGCCTCGTCAATAAATACCGTTTGGTACTTGCGGCCGCGCAGGGTGGGATGCGAGGCACCGACCAACGTGCAACAGATAGCCTGTGTTTGGTTGAGTAACTCGGTGATGATGTGGAACTCCAACAAGTCGGCATCGGCTTTCAGCAATCGCGCTTCCTCATACAAAAGTCTTCGCTGCTCGCGCTCGTGGTGGCCAAAGCGCTTTTTGTATTTGCCCGCCATGCCCTTGAGTTGCTCCATGCGTTTGCGCAGCGATTTCAACTCGGGGTAGTGGACATGCTGGGCGATGCGGGCATCCATCGTCTTGCTCAACGACCGCTCCGTGACCCGCGCAGGGTGGCCGATGCGCAGCACGTTCAGGCCGGCTTCGTCCAACTTCTCCACCAGTACATCCACCGCTGCGTTGGAGGGCGCACACACCAGCACTTGTCCTTCCTCTTTGGCCGTCAGGCGGATGGCTTCTGTAAGGGTGGTTGTTTTACCGGTGCCGGGCGGCCCGTGAATAAAAGCAACATCAGAGGCGCGTACTACTTTTTCAAGGGCTTCGAGTTGGCTGTTGTTGAGGACGCTGGAAGCCATGGGAAGCTGGTGGCCGGTTAGCGGTTGCGCATGGGTGGCTGCGGACATGGTTGAGCCGAGCAGGATTTCGCGCAGGTCGGCCACGCGGTTATCTTCGGCTTTGATCACCTTTTGCAGGGCCAACTCCATTTCCCGGTAGGTCATCTCATCAAACATCACGTCTACGCCCAGTTGCCCATCGTCCATCCAGTCGGGCAGTTCTTCGCTGTTGAGCGTGATCACCATCACGCTGTCGCGGATGTAGTTGATCACACCGCTGACGTGTTGTTTTTCGGGCTTGCCCGAGGCGTTGCAAAAGACGTTGACGGATTTGCCGCTGGTGAACGTGTGGGGTGCTTCGAGGCGTGCTGTACGCTCTACTTCGATCGTCAGCCGCTCGCCCGTACCGATATAGTCAGAGCGCAGGCGCACGGGATACCATGTGGTGCCCTCTTCGATGCGCTGGTGCAGCGAGCGCAGCAACACTTTTTGGCGATAGTATTCAAGATCGGCCTGTCGCTCAGAGCGGATCAGCTCCCATGTTTTTTGCAGTTGCTCACGCGCGGTCATACGGGGTGCAAAGATAGCAGACGGAGTGGGTCGACCTCACCCCGTCCGGGTTTGTGCGGTCTTGTCGTTCATCGAGCCCCTCTCCGGAGGAGAGGGGAGCGCGGATTGTGCCAAGGTGTAGGCGGGGGTGAAGAAAAATTTTGCAAGAGAGGATGTGTGCTTAAGGCATGGGTAGGTCGCCCTCACCCAGTCCGGCTGTGTGCGGTCTTATGGTTCATCTAGCGCCTCTCCCGGAGGAGAGGGGAGCCAAGAGACTGCTTTTTACATGAGATGGACGGAGCGGTTATCCGTTAAATAGCTTGTAAAAATACCAGCCGGCCAGCAGCCCTTGAAGCGTACCCCACGCCACATCGATCAAGGCAATCCAAAGCGGATAGTTTTTAACAAATGAGAGGTTGGTGAAGTCGTACACGGCATACAACGCAAAGCCGGTGAATGTGCCTACGGCCAACGCCACCGTCAGCCGGTGGTCTACTTGCAAGGAAAGCCCCACAACAAAGCTGAGGCACAACGACAGCACGACTTGAGCCACCAGCCCCATGGGTATGTTAAAGATGATTTTACCGTGCGCGTCCAACTCGGCCAAATGCCCGAGCGACTGACGGTACCATTTGCTGGCGATGACGGCCAGCCACAGATAATCCAGCAAAATGAAGAGGACAACGGAAATGGCCGCGGCCTTGAGAAATTTGGAGGTGAGCAGAAAGGTCATGGCTTGTTTTGGGGGGACGGTGGTTTATATCCGATCGGTGCGCGAGAAGTCTCTTTTTGGTGGAAGGCGTCAAATTTGTCAACGAGGTAACGAAACGATTCATTGCGTTTACGATCAAGTTTCCGCAGGTAGGCACGCAGTTCATCGGTTTCGCGAAGAATGGCACGGTAGCGCACAAACGCGCGCATGATTTCGATGTTTATCATTACGGCTCTTTCGGATCGCAGAAACAGATGATAGCATGGCTACTCCCTGCTCCGTAAAAACCGTTGGCATCACGGAAGAGAATTTCAGATTTTGAAGGCGGTCACAATGTGTGACCAGCTCTTGTTTTTCTCTGGCCGAAAGGTGGAACATAAAATCATCGGGAAACCGGGATTTGGCGATTTAGAACTCATTGCGGACTCAGCAGTTTCTTCAGTTTTTCCAGTTGTTTTTGGTTGGCTTCCGAGTTGATGGTGCTCACAATACCCTGCTTCTCGCGCGTGGTGAGCCGCCAGCTGAGCGAGGCTCGCGTGCTGTTTTGCCGGATGCTGTCCATATCTTGTAGGATGGGCACATAGCTCTCGGCCTGGTATTGCAGGTCCACGCGGTCAATCGGTTGGGAAAACCACGAGCTGGCGTGGCCGATGAGCAAGTCGCTGGTGATATCCTGGAAGTTTTCGAAGTTGTTGTACACGCTGCTGATGGGCTGGGTGATGTCATCAATGATGGTTTGTCCCTTTTTCGGGTTGATGGTGCCGAGCTTGGGCGAGTCGCGGATGGAGACAAACACCACGCCCGAGGTATTTTCCTGAATCCAGTCTTTGAATGCGTACATAAACCGTACGGCATCGCTCAGCCCAAAGTTATCGGAGATGCCGGCATCCATGATCTGAATGGGCGGCTCACTGGGCAGCGTGGTGTTGGGGGTGATGTACGGAAAGGTGGCGCTCATGCGCAGGGCCGACAGAAACCGGAGGTTGCGTGCGCCCTGCCGTTCGAACAGCCGGATAAAATCGACCCCGCTGTATTTGGCCGCCTGGTAGTCGTGGAGATTCTGGATTTCGGCATTCATAAACGAAACCGGCCGCGAGGCGATGTACAGTTTGCGTCCATCGTTTACCACGGTTGGCGTCAAAATGACCATCGGCACAATTCCCTCGCGCTCGGGTTGGTCGTAGGCCGTGATGGGCTTGTCCATGAGCTCCTCGGTGATTTCGTTCAGTTGTTCTTCAAACGTGTAGGCGCGATCGCGCTGATAGGTGAGGTTGGCATAGTCAAAGCTGGTAAAGCCCACAAACAGGTCGTTGGCCATCAAACTGAAGATCAAGGGATTTAAGTTGTCGGTGGCGATTTTTTGCCGGTGCAACTCGGCATAGGGCTTCACGGACTGCCCCGTGCGGTCGCGCAGTTTCAGTTCGCGGAAGTAGCTCGCTCCGATCAGGCCTCCGGAGGCACCCGTGATCAACACACTGTTGTCCATGAGCTTGCCTTGGGTGAGGCTATCGGCTGTTTGCAAGGCCGTCAACGTCCATAAGGCCGCGCGTTTGCCGCCCCCGCTCACGCACAGAAAAACCAGTTTGGGTTTGGCATCGCCAAATTTGGCCCGCCAGTTTTGCAGGCCCGTAAGGGTGGCCGCTTTGTCTTGCGCAATGTGGGCACTGTCGTTGAGCTGTTGCAGGGCTTGGATGGAATAGTCGGCAGGAACGGTTTTGTAGTCCAGCCCAAAGGCTTCGTACCGCTTCGTGAAAAAGTCTTCGCCCACCAGGTGATTGATCACCAGGAAAAAAATAAGTCCTACCGTGCCGGCCCATCCGCCAAACCAATATTTAAACGCGCCCGACAGCATCACAAAAATGGTGAGGAAGATCATAAAGCTGCTGGCGGCCGGTAACTGAAAGGCGGGGTAGTCCTTGAATACCCCCAGCATCATCACGGCTGCAAAAATGAACAGCTCAATGATGACCAGGTTGAAATGGTTCTGGTCAAAAACCTGCAGGATGGAGGCGCGGTCGTAAAAGCTCGTGTCTTCTACCTTTCTGATTTTCCAGGTGTCCAGGTAGTAGTCTACCCGCACTTGCTTTTTGCGGGCAATGTCCAGCTTTTTCATGGCGCTGGCGCGAGTCACCTTTACCTTCGACTTGATCTTTTCATCGATGCGGCACACCACGTATTTGAAAATGTCTTTGTTGGTGAGGCGGAAGTAGATGTAGAACAAAAACGTCATCACCCCGTAACCGCTGAGCAATCCGGCCACATCCCAAAACAGGCGGGTGTTGTCCGAGTACTCGTTGTTTACCTGAAAGCGGATGATTTCGTACAAGTAAACGCCCAAAAATAAAGCAGGGATGAAACTGTTGTTGATCGCAAACTTGGTAAACGGCTTGGGCAACGTGCCCACAAACGAAAACCGATGACCGTCATTGATGTAGCTGGTGATATGAAAGGCAGTGGTAAAGCCGGCCGTGACAGCCCCCATGATGAAAAAGCTGGTGAAGCTGACTTTGTTGAGGTATTCGGGATCTAAAAACAGGTAGGGGATGCCCAAGTACTTGCCAAAGTTGCCGGTGATCATGGCAAATAAGATGATCCAGCACAAGATCAGGATTTGATTGCGCCTAAAGTTGTTGAACAGCAACTGGACGGGAAACGAATACGCTATTTTGGGGGCGAGAAAGTAGAGCTTCCGAAACATAGTGTATAGACCCTCCAATGTAGGTATTTTGGATGAGATTTAATTTTTGTGTTTTCGTGGCCCGATGACGGCCATACCCGTCACACATCGTATTTTTACTGATGCCAGGCATACAGACCATGAGTTTCGTTATCTATCGTTCGTCCGCGGGTTCCGGCAAAACGCGCACGTTGGCCAAAGAGTACATCAAGCTCGCGTTGGCCGGCCCGCAGGATTCCTTCCGCCACATTTTGGCTGTTACGTTCGCCAACAAGGCCACGCAGGAAATGAAGGGCCGCATGGTGGAGTACCTGGCCGACTTTGCCGCGGGGCGTGCCAATAGCTTGGTGGCCGAGATTCAGGAAGAATTAAACCTGTCGGCAGCCCAATTGCAGGCGCGTAGCCGGGCCGTCTTGTCGCTCATCCTGCACCGCTATTCGCAGTTTTCCATCAGCACCATCGATGCTTTTTTCCAGCGCGTTATCCGGTCGTTTACCCGCGAAGCGGGATTGCTGGGAAACTTCCGGCTGGAGGTAGACAACGACCTGGTGTTGGACGAGGTCATCGCAGCTTTGATGGATGAACTGGGGCCCGAACATCCCCAATTAACTGAGTGGGTGGTGCAGTTCTCGCGAAATAAACTGATCGAAGGAAGTTCCTGGAATATCAACCGCGAGTTGACAGGCTTTGCCAAGCAACTATTCAACGAGGACTTCAAGCGGGTGGAGCGCGAGGTCTTGGCTACCTCTGCCGAGAAACATCAGGAGGTCTTGAAAAAGCTGCGAACCGAGGTGGCGAAATTTCAGGCGGTGATGAAAAAGAAAGCCGATGAGGCGCTGACCATTGTGGCAGGCGAGGGGCTCACCGTGGAGGATTTCAACTACAAAGAAAGCGGGACTGCCTACGCGTACTTTCGAAAATTTTCCGCAGGCGAATATGTGGGCACCCAAGGCGTACGCCTGCAGAGCTACCTGGCCGGTGCGGGCGCCTGGGCCGCGAAGGGTTTGAATAACGCCAAAATGAAGGCGGTGGCAGAGCGGCAGTTGTTGCCCATCCTTCGCGCGATGGCCGCCTATGACGAGCGGCACGGCACCGACTACCACACGGCACAGGTAATTTTGAAAAACTATTATGCGTTCGGCCTGTTGGCCGATATCACCCGCAAGCTACAGCACTACAAGAGCGAAAACAACGTGATGTTGCTCTCGGATGCCCCGCAGTTTCTGCAAGGCGTTATCCGCGACAGCGACACTCCGTTTATATATGAAAAAGTGGGCTCGTGGTTCAACCACTATCTCATTGATGAGTTTCAGGACACCAGCCGGTTTCAATGGGAAAACTTTGTTCCTCTGCTCCGCGAAGCAGCCGATCAGAATTACGACAACCTGATTGTGGGTGATGTGAAGCAGTCCATTTACCGGTGGCGCGGGGGCGATTTGCAACTGTTGCAGCGTGAAGTGGCCCAGCGGTTTGGTGCCGAGCGGGTAAGCGTGCGCGCGTTGGATCGTAATTTTCGCAGCGCGGGCCATCTGGTGGAATTCAATAATCGTTTTTTTGCGGCTGCCGCCAAACTCGTATCGCGCGTAGTAGCGGACGAGTCGCCCGCCCAGGTGTATGCCGATGTGGCACAGCAGAAATCGAAATGGCCGCAAGCCGGATATGTACGCATCGAATTTTTGGAAAAGGGCGAAGAGCCGTGGGAGGAACGCGTGCTGAAGCAGTTGCCCGGCTGGCTCGAGCAGCTACAGGCGAAAGGCGTGGCGTTAAAAGATATTGCCATCCTCGTCCGTGAGAACAAAGAAGGGCAGCGCATTGCCAATTTTTTGTTGCACCATCAGCAGTCACCACAGGCAAAGCCGGACTTCCGGTACGATGTGGTCTCCAACGAATCGTTGCGGCTGGATACCGCGTGGTCGGTCAACGTGCTCATCACCGCTTTTCAATTCTTAAAAAATCCGGAAGATAAGATTGCGCGCGCGCAGTTGGCATTTGAGTTGGCGGGTGATGCTTCGCGCGATTTGTTTGTCAACGCACAGAAAAACGAGTTGGCCGGGTTTATACCGGAAGAGTTCATCCTCCAGGCGCGCTACCTTACCAAGTTGTCGCTCTTTGAACTGACCGAAGAGTTGATCCGCATTTTTCAACTTGGCCACAAGGCCGAAGAGCTGGCCTATCTGCAGGCATTTCAGGACCTCGTGCTCGAGTTTTCGGGCCGTGAAAAGACGGATATGCGCTCGTTCCTGGAATGGTGGGAGATATACAAGAGCAAAAAGTCCATCCAGGTGTCGGGCTCGGTTGATGCCATTACCATCCTGACGGTACACCGGGCCAAGGGCTTGCAGTTTCGTTTTGTGCTGTTGCCGTTTGGCAGTTGGGAGATGAATCATAAAATCGCTCCGCTTTTATGGGTGCAAAGTGGCGATGAGCCGTTCAAGTCGCTCGGGCCGGTGGCGGTTACGTATTCAAAGGATTTGGAGGCCACGCATTTTGCGGAATCCTACCGGCAAGAGCGAACAAAAAGTTACCTCGACAACCTGAACCTGTTATACGTGGCCTTTACGCGGGCGGAATGGGGTTTGATCGTGTTTGCCCCTGAACCGGGCACGAGCGAGAAGCTACCCACCACGGCAGAGGTTGTTTTTCAGGTGCTCGCCAGTGATCCGGAACTTTCCAGTCACGTCAGCGGCCTGGTTTTTGAACATGGGGAAATGGTACGGTTAGAAACACTTGAGCCGCACGCACGCGTCATGACCACGCAATTAAGTGAGTATGCGTCATGCGACTGGCGCAAGCGCATGGTGATCAAGCGGCAGGGGCGCGAGTTTTTCGATGCCGAAGTGAGCGACAAGCGCACAAAAATCAATCGGGGCACCTTATTGCATCAGGTCTTGGCGGAGATTGAATACAAAAATGACTGGGCCGAAGTGGTGAAGCAGTATTTTGAGAAGAACCCCATCGATGACGAGGGGCAGGCATGGGTCACCGCCCGCATTCAGGCCATGCTGGAACATCGTGAGATGGCGGGTTGGTTTGACAGGCAGTGGCAGGTGAAGACGGAGGCTGCGGTGCTGTTGCCGGGCGATCGGCAGAAACGAATCGATCGCGTGATGTTCGGCAAGTCCGCCACGGTAATTGTCGACTACAAAACCGGGGAGAAGTCAGCCGAAGATCGGGAACAGGTGGAGCAATATGCCGGGGTGCTGGGGGCAATGGGCTATCCGGACGTACAAGCCTTCCTGGTTTACATCCCGTCAAACGAGGTTATTCGGGTAGCAAAGGGTTCAACCCTAAACCTTTTCGCATGACGCCCTTCCTGCAACAACTTGCCGATGACGTGCTGGCCGGGGGCACTCCGCTCGATCAATTGACGTTTGTGTTTCCCAACCGCAGGGCGGGGTTGTTCTTTCAACACTATCTGGCGCAGCGCCTCGAGCGGCCGCAGTGGTCGCCTAAACTGGTAAGCATCGAAACGTTTTTTCAGGAACACAGCGACTTGCGCGAGCCCGACCGCCTGACGCTGATCTACGAACTGTACCGCGTCTACATGCGGGTGATCAAGCGCGAGGAGCCGTTTGATAAGTTCTACTTCTGGGGCGACATGCTGCTGCGCGATTTCGATGAAGTTGATAAGTACCGCGTGAACGCCTCGTTGCTTTTTAAGGATTTGAGCAAGCTGAAAGAGCTGGACGAGACATTCGACTACCTCACGGATGAGCAAAAACATTTCCTGAAGGAATTTTGGCTGCACTTTGAAGATCAGCCTTCGCAAACAAAGGAAGAGTTTCTGAAGTTGTGGCGAAAGCTACCCCAGGTGTACAGCGAGTTTGTCAAGTCTTTAAAGAAGGAAGGTTATGCCTACGAAGGGCTGATTCACCGGGAGGTGGCCGAGCACCTGGAGAAGAAACCACCCAAAAGCGCCCTGGCGGCATCCGTCATTTTTGCGGGATTCAACGCGCTGACCCGTGCCGAAGAAGCATTGATGACCGAGTACGTGAAGCAGGGCGCCCGTGTGTTTTGGGATTTTGATGCGTATTACGTCAGCGATGTGCGGCAGGAGGCGGGTACGTTCGCCCGGCTGTATCGCGAGCACCCCGTGTTGAGTAAAACCTTCCCGGCCGAATGGCCGTCCCACTTTACGAGCGGACGGAAAATCGTGCTTACCGGAGTTTCGCAACGCATGGGGCAGGCAAAACTGGCTGGGGCACGGGTCAAGGAGATTCTCGCACAAATCCCTGCCGAACAACGGGACAGTCAGTTGAACCGCACCGTGATTGTGCTGCCGGACGAAGCCATGCTGCTGCCCGTATTGCATTCGCTGCCCGAAGAGCTCACGAGCATCAACGTCACCATGGGTTTTCCGCTGCGGGCAACTCCGCTGTTTACGCTGCTTGATCTGCTGATCGAAATGCAGGTGAGACGCAAAGGCGATCTGTTTTCCTATCGCGAAGTGTCTGCCATTCTCGGACATGCCTACACCCTGACCTTGGCCGAGAAGGAGAGTACGGGTTTCCAGCGTGAGATTGTGAAAAAGAACCGCGTCCGGTTGCCGGCAGCGGAGCTTCAGTCAAGCCATGCACTATTTCAGTTGCTTTTTCAACCCACAGAAGCCCCGCATGCCGTGGACTACCTGCTTACGTTGGTGCAATACCTTGGGGCCTCGTTTACCGATAAGCAGAGCTTTGATCGCGAATATGCCTTTCACTTTTACCGGCACCTGGCGCGATTAAAACTTATTTTTCAGGATAGCGACCGATGGCCGGACTGGCGCGGCTTTCAAAAACTCTTCCGTCAGGTCACCCAGTCGCAAAAGATTCCATTCATGGGCGAACCGCTGCGCGGGCTCCAGATCATGGGTGTGCTCGAAACCCGTAACCTCGACTTCGATAACGTGATCCTGCTCTCAATGAATGAAGGTTCGCTGCCCGCCCCACAGCGGCAGGGCTCGTACATTCCTCACACGCTGCGCAAAGCGTATGGCTTGCCTGCGCACGAACATCAGGACGCCATGTACGCGTATCTGTTCTATCGGGTGCTGCAGCGGGCCGGTCACATCGACCTGCTGTACAACACCGAACCCGATGTAGTGGGCAATGGCGAGTTGAGCCGGTATGTGCAGCAGCTTTTGTTGGAATCGGGGCTGCCGGTGGAGCAGCGGGTGTTACACAATACCATTCACGTCAATCGCGCCAAGCCGATTGAAATCGCCAAAACGCCCGAGGTGTTGGCGCAGATGGAGAAATATCTCAGCCCCGCGGGTGCGCGCTATCTGTCGCCCTCGTCCATCAACGATTTTATTGAGTGTGGCTTGCGTTTTTACCTGAAGCATGTGGCGGAACTGCGCGAAGCAGACGAGGTGGAGGAAGATATTGATGCCCGCACGTTTGGAAATATTTTGCACGATGTGATGGCGTGGCTTTACCACGACTGGCGGATGTCAGGCCAGCCGGTAACAGCCGCGGATTTCAGGAAAGCAAAACCGCTCATCCCGGGATTGATTGATCAAGCCTTCCGAAAACACGACCATTTGAACCACGATGAACCTGTGATCTACGAAGGCCAGCGGGTAGTGGTGAAAGAGGTGGTGGAGGCATTTGCCAGCCGCATTTTGGAGATTGATGCCGCGCAGGCTCCGCTTACGATCAGGCAACTGGAAGAAAAATTTGAATTTCCGCTGCGCCTGGCCGATGGACGTTCGGTGCGCGTAGCCGGCAAGATCGACCGTGTGGATAAAGCTGGTTCGGTCATTCGCGTCATTGACTACAAAACCGGGCAGGACGAGTTGAAGTTCAAAAACCTGGAGAGCTTATTTGACCGTGACGGTGATCGCAACAAGGCCGCGTTCCAAACCCTGTTCTATTCGTTTTTGTACGGAACCGTGGAGCAGATTACCGGCCCGGTGCACCCCGGCCTTTACAACCGGAAGAATATTTTCGGTGACGAGTTTTCATTTGGCTTGCTGATGAACAAGGTGGCCGTACGCGATGCGACTTCCTTGTGGCCGCCCTTCGCGGAGCAGTTACGCCAAACCGTTCACCAACTGTACGACCCCGGCCAGCCCTTCACCCAAACCACCCACGAAAAGCACTGCGAGTTCTGCCCGTACAAGGCACTGTGCCGGAGGTAGCGTTTGCGTATCTTTCGGGCATGGAGATTGACCTGGAGAAATTTCGCCAACGAGCGGCTGACCGCGCGGTTGAAAACAAGACGTTTCTCCAGCGCCTGAAGAAGAAAAACCCGCGCGCGGTAGACGCGGCCTTTCACGCGGTTCATGAAGATGTGTTTGCCGAGACCGATTGCCTCGCGTGTGCCAACTGCTGCAAAACCACGAGTCCCATTTTTTACCAAACGGATGTGGAGCGCGCGGCCAAGGCACTACGACTGAAGCCGGGCGAGTTTGTGGAGAAGTATCTTCGCACCGATGAAGACGGAGATTTGGTGCTGAAATCCTCGCCCTGCCCGTTTTTAGATGCGGAGAACTATTGCCGCATTTATGCAGATCGCCCTAAGGCCTGTCGCGAGTATCCCCATACCAATCGGAAAAAGATGGTTCAGCTCATGGATTTGACTTTCCGCAACACGCTGGTTTGCCCCGCGGTGGCGGAAATGGTAGAGCGTTTGAAACGGATGTGAGCCAACAGGCGTGTCATGTAATGAGGGAGATCGGCCGATCGGTTTTTACATGCATTACCCCCGCGAGTGGAATCCAATCCTGGGCTTGCTTTGTTCTTCCTTGATCTCAAATTCACGCACATCGTCCAAGATGATGGTGGTCATCAATTCGGGGGTGCGCTCTTCCTTTTTCATGGCAGCCAACCGCAGGTGCTGGTTTTTGACCGCCTCGCCCACTACCTGGCGCACGGTGCGCGCGTTGCCAAAGTGCTTGTCGCGGTTGCCGTGCAAAAAGGAGAAGTAGCTTTTCAGATGGTCGGCCGCGGCCGGGTCGGGCTGCGCCTCCTCTTTCTTAAACAGGCCGCTGGCAATGGCAAACATGTCGTCAGGCGAGTAGTCTTCAAACTCAAAATACTTGTCAAACCGCGACTTTAACCCTGGGTTGGATTGAACAAACTCATACATGTTGTCGGTGTAGCCCGCCACAATCACCCCAAACTTGCCGCGCTGGTCTTCCATGCGCTTGAGCAACACCTGGATGGCTTCCGCCCCAAAGTCATATTGCGAGCCTTTGCCTTGCGCCAGTGAATATGCTTCATCAATAAACAAAATGCCCCCCATGGCTTCTTTGATCTTGTCAGATGTTTTGATGGCCGTTTGCCCCACATAGCCGGCCACCAATCCTTCGCGGTCTACTTCCACCAGGTGGCCTTTTTCCAAAATGCCGAGGCCCTTGTAGATTTTGGCCACGATGCGCGCTACCGTAGTCTTGCCTGTGCCCGGGTTGCCCGTGAAGACGGTGTGCAACGAAAATTTGCTCAGTACGTCTTTACCCGTCTCTTGGTAAAACTTGACCAACTGCACCATTTCGTTGATCTCGGTTTTGATTTTGTCAAGCCCGGTCAGCGCATTGAGTTCGGCCAGGCTTTCGTACAACAGATTTTCGGTGTTTTGCGAAGGGCTGGTAGAAGCGGTGGTTTTGGCGGCTTGTTTGAATACCTCCGCCCCCGTCAATACGGCAGCGTCACCTTCTTCCCAGTCATCGGCTACGCGGAACGGCACGGTGGCCAGTAGCTGATCCATGAACACCACCTCCATGGTGTAGGCATCGTTGCTCCACCGGCCGGGCGTGTCGCCTCCCCAGCCGGGGTAAATGGTGTACACCTGCTGAAACGTATTGACGGCCACGTGCGTGAGGTAAGCGTGGCTTCCTTTTAGTTGGCCTGCATCGTTGTAGAAGTTGAAAAAGATCTCCGCATAGTAGTCCTGCGAAGTTTTGTTTTTGAACTTAAACTCGCACCAAACGAACCGTGTTTCTGCCTGTTTGAAGGTGCGCAGGTATTTTTTGTCGGGTAGCGCATTGGCTTTCGAATCGCCCTCAAACAAGTGAATCGACTCAATGTCAAAAAAGAGATTTTCGCCCTCTTTAGCCGGGCCCACATCTTCGATGTAGAATTTTGACTCGCCTACTTTTACGTCATCAATATACGCCTCCCACTGGTAGTCGCCCCGCAGCCAGTACGCCCCCGGGGTGGCATTGCCCCACGACTGCCGGAGGTACACGATGTTCTCGTCTTTGAGCACCTTGCGCACCTGCTCCAAGTTGCAGAGTTCGTTTGTCTGGCTGCCGTTGAGGTGAAAACACTTCAACCGCACGGAGGCCTCCCAATCGTTTTCGTCAAACAGCTTGTTGAAGAACGAGAACTCCACCCGCATGTACGTGGTTTCAAACCGGTCGTACACCTTTCGGTATTTTTTGCTCGCATCGGCCATCCACTCGTCTGATGAGTGGACTTTGATATCGCGGTATTTGTAACGGGTGGGTGGGTTGCCGGGCTGACTCATAACGTGGGTATTCGAAACCGTAAGGTACTAAGGTGTTTTGCGCGAAGCAAGATGGCGCGCAGCTACGTTGCCGGAATGTATTTTCGAAACCAGCTTTTGATGGTCATCTGGATCACTCCGAAGAAGGCCTCTTTGAAAATGCCGGCCGAAAGTTTGCTTTGCCCCCGCACGCGCTCGGTAAAAATGATGGGCACTTCGGTTAGATTGAACCCGTACTTCCAGGCGGTGAACTTCATCTCAATTTGAAACGCGTACCCCACAAACTTCACCTCGTGCAGGGGAATGGTTTCGAGTACTTTTCTGCGGTAGCAAACAAAGCCCGCGGTGGTATCATGAATGGGGAGGCTGGTGATCAGCCGCACGTAGGCACTGGCAAAGTACGAGAGCAGCACCCGCCCCATGGGCCAGTTGACGACATTGACGCCCGTCACGTATCGCGACCCTACCGACAAGTCGTATCCTTCTTCGGCACAACTCAGGTATAGTTTCACCAGATCCTTCGGGTCGTGCGAGAAGTCGGCATCCATTTCAAGGATAAACTCGTATCCATGCTCGAGCGCATAGGCAAAGCCGGCCAGGTAGGCCGTGCCCAAGCCTTGCTTGCCTTGTCGCTGCAACAGATGAAGCCTGCTGTTGGCTGCGGTGTTGTATCCCTGTTGCAGGTGCTTGACAATCTCAGCCGTGCCATCGGGCGAGTTGTCGTCCACAATCAAGATGTCGAAATCCTTAGGCAACGCCAGCACCGCATCAATGATCAGGCTTATGTTTTCCTGCTCGTTGTATGTGGGTATCACTACGATTGCGTTGTTCACGGCCTTTTGGGTAGGTTTCAAAAATAGACAAAGAAATTGAAAGGCAGGTGGGCGGTGTCGTTGTGATTTGCGAATTTGCCGGTGTATGAACCAGCTAAGGCCTTGTGTTTTTTTGGATCGCGATGGGGTGCTCAACCGCGACAACCCCCGGTACACGTATCGCCTCTCAGCGTTTGATATTTTGCCCGGGGTGCCCGAAGCTTTGTACGCCTTAAAGGAAGCCGGCTTTGTGCTGGCGGTGGTCACCAACCAATCCGGCATTGCCCAAAAAATTTATACGCAACGCCAGATGGAGCTATGCCACATCTACTTGCAAGATGCCTGCGAGCATGTGATCGATCATTTTTACTTCTGTCCGTATCACCCCAGCGTTACGCAGTCGCTGGCACGCAAGCCGGGCACGTTGATGTTTGAAAAGGCCATTGCCAAATTTACGATAGACATATCTCGGTCGTGGATGGTGGGCGACCGCACCCGCGATATTATTCCCGCGCGTCAGTTGGGCATCAAAACCATTCAGATTGGCGATGAGGTGGAGCCCGAACACCGTGCGGAGCATACCGCGGCCAGTCTGGCCGAAGCCGCACGAATGATCCTACATTCGAGACTCAATCTGTGAAACAACAACCGCGTCCCCGAGATGCACTACTCAATCTCGAATTTCGAATCTTGAATTTTTATCCCATCAGATTTTCACCATCTCGTCTTTGTAGCCGAGCAGTTTCATCATGCTTTCGCTGGATTGCTCTTTGGCAAAAAGCTCGGTGGTGATTTCGCCATCTTCGTTGCGGTGGATGAGCACGTGCTTGGGGGCCGGAATCAAACAGTGTTGAATGCCGCCATAGCCTCCGAGCGACTCCTGGTAGGCTCCGGTGTGGAAAAAGCCAATGTACAGGGGCTCCTCGTCCGTGATCATGGGCAAAAACACTTCGCCCGTGTGGGCTTCGCTGTTGTAGTAGTCGTGGCTGTCGCACGTCAGGCCGCCTATGTTCACTTTGTGGTAGGGGTCGTCCCACTTATTCACGGAGAGCAAAATGTACTTTTGGTTAAGGCCCCACACATCGGGCAGATGCGTGATAAACGAGCCATCGATCATGTACCAAAGCTCCTTGTCGTTTTGCAGTTTTTGGTCTACCATGCTGTAAAGCACGGCACCGCTTTCGCCCACTGTGAAGCTGCCAAACTCGGTGAAGATGTTCGGTACCGGCACGTTGTTCTTCTCGCAAATCCACTTAATATTTTCCACGATCTGTTCGATCATGTATTTGTAGTCGTATTGGAATGTGAGAGACGTTTTGATCGGGAAGCCCCCGCCAATGTCAATCGAGTCAAGCGAGTCGCAGATCTTCTTCATTTCACAATACTTGAAGATAAAGCGGCTCAGTTCGCTCCAGTAGTAGGCCGTGTCTTTGATGCCCGTATTGATAAAAAAGTGCAGCATTTTCAACGAGGCCTTGCTGCTGGGCTGTATTTTCTCTTTGTACAGCGGCACGATGTCGCTGTAGCGGATGCCGAGGCGTGAGGTGTAAAACTCAAACTTGGGCTCTTCATCGGCCGCCACGCGGATACCCACCTGGTAAGGCCGGTTTACGTTCTGCTCGTACGTGTCAATCTCGCTCAGATTGTCTAAAATGGGTATGCAGTTGAAGCCATCGTTGAGCAGGTCAGTAATGTATTGCCGGTACTTGGGCATCTTAAACCCGTTGCACAGAATGAATGTATCCTTGGAAATTTTGCCGCGGTCGTACAGACTGCGCACGATGGGGATGTCAAACGCAGACGAGGTTTCGATGTGCACATCGTTCTTGAGGGCCTCTTCCAGCACAAAGTCATAGTGCGATGATTTGGTGCAGTAACAATAGGTGTACTTGCCATTGTACTTGAAGCGCTCCATGGCCGCGTTGAAGGTGGCCTGGGCAAAGCGAATGTTTTCGCTGATGCGCGGCAGGTACGTAATCTTCAGCGGGGTGCCGTATTGCTTGATGATGTCCATCAGGGGCACATCGTTAAACAACAGTTCGTGGTCGCGCACTTTGAATTCGCGCTGTGGAAATTCAAAGGTTTGCTCAATCAGCTCGCGGTAGCTCTTCATTATCTGGAAAACCGGTTGGAAAAATAGGATGCAAAGTAACTACATATCTGCGTAGCGATCAACGGCCCGGGCAACGAAACAGCGCGGGCGCGTTTGGCCTTCACCGGCTTGCGCTAAACCCGTGGGCGGGGGTAGCCACCCGCTGTTCAAAAAAATCACAATAAAAATTTAATTAGGTTCATAAATTGCTGATTTTGAGATTGATAGGCGCTCTAAAAGGCCGCGTTCTAAACGGTTTTGGCGTGCGCACTGGCCAAAAATTGCCATCTTTGTCACCGTTCGCAGTATATGCTACAACCGTTTGCACCTTTGCCCTACGCTGGGCTGTATGCCCTGCCCGACTACTGAGGCTGGTTTGATAGAGCCGGTTTTTGCGGCTCGGTGCGCACGTGTAATTCCCTTTTTTTAAATGCCAAAATCGTTTTCCTTATGAAGGAGATCAAGATAATCGAAGTAAAGTCAGAGATCGGGGCCGGTACCCGCGGTGCCAGTTTGGGCGTAGAGGCCATGAAAATAGCCAGCCTGGATTTGAAGTCTGACTTTTTTAAGCAGGTAGACACGGTGGAGGTCGAGAACGTCAACGAGTTGTTATTTGACGGGGCCAAGCACAGCTATGCCAAGTTTATTGACGGGGTGCTCATCATGGAAGAACGGGTATGCCTGGAGGTATATGAGCAGCTCTTTGACGATTTCTTTCCGCTGATTATGGCCGGTGACCACAGCACGGCCTACGGCACCATCGCGGGCATCCGAAAGGCCTATCCCAAAAAACGGTTGGGCGTTGTGTGGATTGACGCCCATGCCGACATACACACGCCTTACACCACGCCCAGTGGCAACATGCACGGCATGGCGCTGGCCATGGCGTGCGGCATTGATAACCTCGAGTGCAAGGTAAATGACCCGCGGGGCGAAACGATCGAATATTGGGAAGAACTAAAACGGGTGGGCGGGGCCTCCCCCAAAATTCACCCCGAAGACATTGTGTACGTGGCCGTGCGCGATTTTGAAAAACCGGAGAACTACCTCATCAACAAATACAACATCAACTTCATCGAAACGGAGGAAATAAAAAAATACGGGGCCGATGTGATGGCCGCCCGCGCGCTGCAAATGCTCGACCACTGCGACTTGATCTACGTTTCGTTTGATGTGGACAGCATTGACAGCCGCGTGTCAACCGGCACCGGTACGCCCGTGCCCAACGGCCTGTCAGTGGAAGAAGCCAAAAAATTCAATGAAGAGTTGGCTAAAGATGCCAAGGTGGTGGCGTGGGAAATTGTGGAAGTGAACCCCACATTGGATACCGAGAACCGCATGGCCGAGAGCGCGTTTGAAATCCTGGAAGCCACGGCCAAAGCCATCCAGGGCCGGCCGGTATTGGTTGAGTAGGGGGGGACGGGTACTTGTCCGGGATGGAGTTCATGATCACCGCGAGACGCTCCTCGTCACGTCAGAAATTCAGGAGTTAACGAAGCCAGCGCTTGCGCCCTCGTCAAGCCTCAACGGGGTGGGGGCATCGTCACAACGCCAGCGGCAGGCGGAAATTTGGGCAGGAGTTCGGCCCTGGCCGTCCCGCTACAACCAAATTTTATCCCTGCAATTTTAAAATTTTCGTTTAAATTTGCAGGGATGATTTTTCGCATACTAAGCCGTACGCTACAGTCGCACCGCAAGCGTTTCCCCGTAGTGGGCGTGATCGGGCCGCGCCAGGTGGGCAAAACCACGTTGGTCAAAAACCTCTTGTCGTTGCCCGTGCGTCAAACCCTGTACCTCGACCTGGAGTTACCATCTGATCAGGCACTGCTGCGCGACCCCGAGCTATTTTTTCGCGAGCACATGGACAAGACCATCATACTGGACGAAATCCAGTGGCAGCCCGGCCTGTTCCCGGTCATGCGGTCGGTTATTGATATCAGTCGAGGCAACGGGCGGTTTGTGATCACCGGATCGGCTTCGCCTGCCTTGCTCAAGCAAGGGGCGGAGACGCTCGCTGGCCGGATTGTATTCCACGAGCTTCATCCGTTTTCGATGACGGAACTCCATGAATTGGACTATCGGAAAGTATGGCTGCGGGGCGGTTTTCCGGCCGCCTATCAGGCAAAGACACATAAAGCAGCGTTTGAGTGGCTGGACAGTTTTGTGGACAGTTATGTCCAGCGCGACCTTCCGGCATTGGGGTTTGGTTCAGAACGCATGCCGCTGAGCCGCCTCATCCAGATGATTGCTGGCTCGCACGGGTCGGTTGTCAACCATTCCACCTACGCAAAGTCGCTGGGGGTGTCGGTGCCGCTGGTCATCAAGTACGTGGATTTGCTGGAGGATACGTTACTTCTTCGCAAGCTGCCGGCCTATCATCCACAGTTGAAAAAGCGGATCGTGCGCTCGCCCAAGCTGTATCTGCGCGATTCGGGTTTGCTGCATTCGGTTTGGCGCGTAGGTACCATGACGGAACTGCTCGCCCATTTTTTGGCCGGTTATTCGTGGGAGGGATTCGTCATCCAGCAGGTGGCGGCCGCCTTGGACCCGCGCCATCAGCTTTTCTTTTACCGCACGCAAGACGGAGCAGAAGTAGATCTGATCATCACAAAGGGAGACAGGCCGTGGGTGGCATTGGAAATCAAGCTGACCAACGCGCCCACGCTGACCAAGGGCAATCACCTGGCGTTTGCAGACGTGCGGGCTCGCCACAATTTTATCGTCACGCCCTCTTCGCGCGATTATCCGTTGCCAGGAGCTGTGCGTGTGGTAAGCATCCACAGCCTCATGCTCCGGTTGGCCGACTTGGGATTGCTCCGGTGAGCGGTTGCACTTGAAAGCCATCCTCGTTTCCCTATCTTTGCGTCAAATTTTGACACGATCATGACCCAAACCCGTCCCATTTCCTCTTTTATCGAAAAGAATTTTCTGCACTTTAATGCGGCTGCGCTGGTGGATGCGGCCAAAGGATACAAAAAGCACGTGGCCGAGGGCAAAAAAATGCTCGTGTCGCTGGCCGGTGCCATGAGCACGGGCGAGTTGGGCATCAGCTTTGCGGAAATGATTCGTCAAAACAAAGTGCACATCATCTCCTGCACCGGGGCCAACCTGGAAGAAGACATTATGAATTTGGTGGCACACTCCCACTACAGGCGTATTCCTCACTACCGCGACCTGACCCCGCAAGACGAATGGAACCTGCTCGAAAACCATTTGAACCGGGTAACCGACACTTGCATTCCCGAGGAAGAAGCCTTCCGCAGGCTGCAAGCCCATTTGTTTAAGGTATGGAAAGATGCCGAAGACAAGGGCGAGCGGTTGTTTCCGCATGAGTTTATGTTTCGCATGATCAACAGTGGCGTCTTGAAACAATACTATGAAATCGATCCGAAAAATTCGTGGATGATTGCCGCGGCCGAACGCAACCTGCCCATGGTGGTGCCGGGCTGGGAGGATAGCACCATGGGTAACATTTTTGCGTCCTACGTGCTCACCGGGGAGCTGAAGGCGAGCACCATGAAGAGCGGCATTGAATACATGGTGTGGTTGGCCGATTGGTACACGAACGAAGCCGGCACCGAGGGAATCGGATTTTTTCAAATAGGCGGAGGTATTGCCGGTGACTTCCCGATTTGCGTAGTGCCCATGTTGCACCAGGATTTGGAGCGCGATGGCGTACCGTTTTGGAGCTACTTCTGCCAGATCAGCGATAGTACCACATCCTACGGCTCGTATTCCGGGGCGGTGCCCAACGAAAAAATCACCTGGGGTAAATTGAGTATTGACACACCCAAGTACATTGTGGAAAGCGATGCCACCATCGTGGCTCCGCTCATCTTCGCCTATATTCTGGATATGTAATCGTTAGTCGTTGGTCGTTGTGGGTTGACCGTGAGAATGCGGACAACGGATAGCGAACAATCAACAAGCCATTTGAATGAATCTTGATTTCACCCTTCGTTCTGAAATTCAAAAAGCAATAGACGCACTCTTCCGGCAGCCGGTCGGGCAATTACAAATTCAGCCTACCAATGCCGAGTTCGAAGGCTCACACACACTGGTCTGTTTTCCCTTAGTCAAAATTTCGAAAAGGGCACCCGAGGCAACTGCCACGGCCCTTGGCGAATACCTGGTGGCCAACTCGGGCCTTGTTTCGCGCTTTAATGTAGTGAAGGGTTTTTTAAACATGGTTATCGAAGACCGCGCGTGGATACAGGTTCTTCAGGCGATTCATGCCAATCCTTCTTTTGGTTTTGTGCCGCCCCATGGCCGGGAACTGATGGTTGAATACTCGTCCCCCAACACCAACAAGCCCCTGCACCTGGGCCATTTGCGAAATAATTTCTTGGGCTACTCGGTGGCCGAGATTTACAAAGCCCTGGGATACACCGTGCACAAAGTACAAATCATTAACGACCGCGGCATACACATTTGCAAAAGCATGGCCGCCTGGCAAGCCTATGGCAACGGAGTGACGCCCGAGACCAGTGGCCTCAAGGGCGATAAGCTCGTGGGGAGATATTATGTGGAGTTTGACAAACACTACCGGGCACAAGTGAAAGAGTTGATGGCGCAAGGAGTGGCGGAAACGGAGGCGGAGAAACAGGCTCCCATCATGAAAGCAGCGGTGGACTTGTTGCAAAAATGGGAAGCCAAAGATCCGGACGTGCTGGCCCTGTGGCAGAAAATGAACGGTTGGGTATATGCGGGCTTTGAGGCCACCTACCAGCGCATGGGGGTGGATTTTGACAAACTTTATTTTGAGTCGGAAACATACTTGTCAGGGAAAGACGAAGTGCTGAAAGGTGTCGAAAACGGAACGTTCATAAAAAAAGAAGACGGCTCCGTGTGGGTGGACTTAACCGCGGATGGGCTGGATCAAAAAGTACTGCTGCGTTCCGATGGCACCTCGGTATACATGACACAAGACATCGGCACGGCCATTTTGCGTTTCCGCGATTTCCCGAAAATTGAAGGGCAGGTGTACACGGTTGGAAATGAACAAGAGTATCATTTCAAGGTACTGTTCCTGATTTTGAAAAAATTGGGCTTTGCCTTTGCGGAAAAGTGCTACCACCTGTCGTACGGTATGGTCGACTTGCCCACGGGAAAAATGAAGAGCCGCGAGGGTACCGTGGTAGACGCGGATGACCTCATGGAGGAGATGGTGGAAGAAGCGACCCAACAAACACACGCGCTGGGGAAAGTAGCCGAAATGACACCCAACGAGATACGCGAGCTGACCGAAATGATCGGGTTGGGTGCGTTGAAATTCTTCCTGCTGAAGGTGGACCCTCAGAAGCGCATGCTGTTTGATCCCAACGAGTCCATCCAGCTTCAAGGCCACACCGGGCCGTTTATCCAATACACGCACGCACGCATCAGGTCTATATTGCGCAAAGCGGCTGCGCTGGGGGTGGATGTCTCCACGTGGGAAGGGACGGCTACAAGCCCGCTGGAGCCGGCCGAACGCGAGGTGATTTTCAAACTCAACCAGTATCCGCAAAAAATACACGAGGCTGCGCGCGAATACTCTCCGGCCGTGGTGGCCAACTATGCGTTTGAGTTGGCCAAAGGCTACAATCAATTCTACCAAACGGTGCCTATCTTCCAGGAGAGCGATGCCGCCAAATTGCAGTTGCGCGTGGTGTTGTCGCACGCGGTGGCAGATGTGCTCAAAAAGGCACTCCGGTTGCTGGGTATGCAAGTTCCGGAGCGGATGTAAACTTGTTTGGTGATGGCTGCCGGCCGGGGCTGGCTGCCTACCTGGCAAATCGTTTGCGCCACTTGATTTGCGTGGATGGCTACACCTCAAAATACAACTGATGGTGTAACGCACATCGGGGGTTGAATGGTGCCCCGCAGGCAGGACATTGATGATGGCTGGCCAGGTACGCGGCAATGGTCAATTCGGTCTGGCAATGGCCACACAATATCGCTTTCACATGATGTTCCTGTTTGTCCCATCGCTGGGCCGCGTGGCCGGCTGTTTCCTCGTGGCACTGGTAGCAGGGGTAGTACTGCTGGCAGCATTTGAACCGGATGGCTATGATGTCTTCGTCGGCCCCGGGTCAAAAATACAAAAGCTATCTTTACGCATCACTTGACACAAAGCTATGATGTTTCGAACATGGATATGGATGGTTGTTTGCAGCCCGTTTGGTTTGTGCGGGCAAACACCGGTGAAGGAAATTCAGGTGTCCGGAAAGGTTTTCAGCCTTTCCACCGGCAAAGCCATCAAGGCCAAGATCGTTTACAAGAGCATTCCCACGGGAGGCATCACGGGGCGCTTTGCCGACAGTGTGTTTCAGTTTTCCGTTTTTGGCACCGCCAAGTATCAAGTGACCGCCACGGCCGAGGGGCACATTCCCCGCAGCATCATCATCGACCCCAAAGAGATCGGCACCCAGGCCACGTTTGTGCGAAACATCGAACTCACGGACGCCAAGAAGACATTTACCCTCAACCACTTGATCTTTCAACAGGGTAAGGCCGTCATCGACCCCAAGTCCTTTTCCGAACTGGATGAACTGGTGGCACTGATGGCCGACAACAAAAGCATGGTCATTCAATTGGAAGGCCACACTGATAATCAAGGTAATGCCAAATTGAATATGGAGCTTTCAAAAGACCGGGTGGAGGCGGTGAAAGACTATTTGGTGGACAAAGGCATCGGCAAGAGCCGTGTGAAAACCATGGCATTTGGGGGCACCCGCCCGCTTTCTACGGCCGGTACGACCGAAGCGCGCGCGGCCAACAGACGGGTGGAGATACGGGTGTTGAGCGAATGAAAGAAAAAATGCGCGCGCGGTAGCCCGGAAGGTCTCCTCCCCGTTGCGGGCAATTCCTTACCTTGGGCGCTCAATCCCGAGATATGTGTAAACTTGTCGCACCATTCCTTTTTGTTTGGCTGATTGGCTCGGCCACGGCCCAAGAACCGCTTTGGCTCCGCTACCCCTCCATTTCACCCGATGGGCAAACCATTGCTTTTACCTACAAAGGAGATCTCTACACCGTTTCTTCGGTAGGTGGGGTGGCTCAGCCGCTCACGTTCCATGAGGCGCATGACTTTATGCCCGTGTGGAGCCGCGATGGAAAATCGTTGGCGTTTGCTTCCGACCGCCACGGAAACTTTGATGTCTTCATTGTTTCTGCGCAAGGAGGTGAGCCCACACGGCTTACCTTTCATTCTGCGTCTGAATATCCCTATGCCTTTACGCATGACAATCGGGCGGTTCTTTTTGGCGGAGTGCGCCAGGATGCAGCCGAACACCGGCAATACCCCACGGGCTCCCAGCCGGAAGTGTACACGGTGCCCGTGCAAGGTGGGCGCGTGAGCCAATGGTGGACCGTGCCGGCCGAAGACCTGGTGGTGAGCAAAGACGGCAGCAAAATACTGTACCATGATAAAAAGGGTGGCGAAAATGCTTGGCGCAAACACCATACTTCGTCCATCACGCGCGATCTCTGGCTCTACGACCGCGCGAAGGATGTCCATACGATGATCACCTCCTTTCGGGGCGAGGACCGCAACCCGGTTTTTTCGGCCGATGAGCAGCAGGTTTTCTACCTGAGCGAAGAGGGGGGAAGTTTTAACGTGTACCAACTGAGCTTGGCCACTCCGCAGCAGCGCCAGCCGCTGACCTCGTTCAAAATGCATCCCGTTCGTTTTTTGTCGGCCTCAACCACGGGCGTGTTGTGCTTCAGTTACGATGGCCAAGTGTATACCATGAAGGCTGGTGGCCAGCCGCAAAAGGTAAATATCGCGTTGCGCACGGCCGGCAAGACAAACAACGAGCGCGTGCTGGCCATCAATGGCAACGTACGCGAAATGGCCATCGCGCCCAGCGGAAAAGAAGTGGCGTTCATCACCCGGGGCGAAGTGTTTGTATCCTCCGTAGAAGGGGGGGTAACCAAACGCATCACACACACGCCCGAGCAGGAGCGGTTTTTGAGTTTTTCCCCTTCCGGGGATGCCCTGCTGTACGCCAGCGAACGCAACAACCAATGGCAGATTTTCCAAACCCAAAAGACACGCGCGGACGAGCCGTACTTCTACGCCTCCACCCTGTTGAAGGAAACGGTGGTTATCCAAAATAAAGTCGACTCTTATCAACCGAAATTTTCACCCGATGGCAAGGAGATTGCCTACATCGAAGACCGCAGGTCATTGAAAGTCTACACGCTGGCCACCCGGCAAACACGCACGTTGCTCACACCCAACGAACTTTTTTACATGGCCGATGGCGATCAATACTTTGAGTGGAGCCCCGATGGCAAATGGCTGGCAGCCGAATACGCGCCCGTCATGGCCAATAGCGAAGTCATTTTGGTGCCGGCCGATGGGACGGGTAAATTCATCAACCTGACCGAGAGTGGCTATGGCGACCAGCGACCGGTATGGGCCAACGGGGGCAAGCAACTATTGTGGTTCAGTGATCGCGATGGCCTGCGCAGCTACGCCAACAGTGGTCAGCGCCAGGCCGATGTGTACAGTGTTTTTTTGACGCGCGATGCCTGGGACCGTTACCGCTTGAGCAAAGAAGACTACGCACTGCTCAAAGAGATGGAGGAGAAATCGAAACCCCAGGAGAAAAAAGAAGGCGATAAGAAGGACGTAAAAAAGAATGTAGTCGAAGTTAAAAAAGACTCTTCGGTGCGGATCGACTGGGATGGCCTGCGCGACCGCAAGGCCCGGCTCACCCTCCACTCATCATCATTGAGCGATGCGGTGCTGTCGAAAGATGGGGAGAAGCTCCTTTACCTGGCACGCTTTGAAAAAGGCCTCAACCTGTGGAGCACCCATTTGCGTACGCGCGAAACCAAAATGGAGTTGGCGCTGGATGCCAACAGCGCATCCTTGCAGTGGGACAAAGAGAAAAAAAGCCTGTTCTTACTGGCCGATGGCCGCATTTCCAAAATCAATCCTGACAGTTGGAAAAAAGAGTCGGTCTCCATCAACGGTGAAATGACACTGGATGTGGCAGCGGAACGCAAGCACATGTTTGACCATGTGTGGCGCAGAACGAAGGCTATGTTTTATATTTCAACGTATCATGGCGCACCGTGGGATGCACTCTATGGCGAGTACGCCAAGCACGTGCCCCACGCGGGCAACGGCCACGAATTTGCCGAGCTGCTTTCTGAAATGCTGGGCGAATTGAACGTTTCCCATTCGGGCGCCCGCTATGGAAGCAGCACCGCGGGCGATGATAACACCGCCTCGTTGGGCATATTCATGGACTACACTCACACAGGCGATGGCGTGCGCATAGCCGAGGTCATCAAGGGCGGGCCGCTGGACAAAGCCAGCCTGCCCATCAAAGCCGGAATGATCATTGAGCAGATTGACGGGGAGGTCATCCTGCCCAACCGCGATGTGGCCGCCTACCTGAACCGCAAAGCTGATACATTCACACACCTGCTGGTGGTTGACCCCGCCACCAACCAACGCAGCCAGGTGACGGTAAAGCCCATGGGCCCGGGGGAGGAGAATGCGCTGCTCTACAAACGGTGGGTGAAAAAGAATGCGGACGAAGTAGAGAAACTCAGCAACGGACAGCTCGGCTATGTGCATATACCCGGCATGAGCGATGGACCGTACCGCACCGTATACGAGGAAATGATGGGCAAGTACCACGACAAGAAGGGCGTGGTTGTGGACACGCGTTTCAACGGTGGCGGAGACCTGGTATCGGATTTAGCCATGTTTTTTACCGGCAAAAAGTTTCTCGACTATGCCATCGAAAGCCGCTCGGTAGGGTATGAGCCGGCCTTCCGGTGGACCAAACCTACGGTGGCCATGTTCAATGAGTCGAACTACAGCGATGGGCATTGTTTTGCCTGTGGCTACACCGATTTAGGGATCGGTAAAACCATCGGCATGCCGGTGCCCGGCACTTGCAGTTTCGCGGGGTGGGAGTTGCTGTCGGACGGAGCCACCCGCTGGGGGGCGGTGCCGGTGAGCGCCAAGAACAGCAAGGGCCAGTGGTTGGAGAACGTGGAGACTGCCCCCGACATTCTGGTCAAAAATGAGCCGGGCATCATCGCGCGTGGCCGCGATCAGCAACTGGAGCGGGCCGTGGAGGAGTTGTTGAAGGGGGTGAGGTAAAAAAATGCGAATACTACGATGATACGGTTTTTTCTGATAACGGCATCACTCTTTTTATTCTCCTGTAGCCGGGAACAAAAGGATAAAAAGAAAAGAACCGATGATGATTCGGACAATCTTGCAATTTCGACAAAAGAATACGTCAGAGACAGTACATTTTTTGAACGATCTAACGATGCCTATTCATACAGAAATGTGAAGTTTTACTTTAGGTCATTTGATAACTCGCCATATTTTGCTAAGCCAATCATTGTAAAAGAAGCAGAGTTGGTTAAAAGGCATCGAAAAGTTGATCTTATTGAGTCTCATATCTCGTTGGAAATATTTTCAGAAGACGATGATTCACTCAGCCGATCAAATCTTTTGGAGCATAAGACCGATTTGATAACGCTGTATAGCCACCACTATGAGTGCTTATCTTATCCCGAAGCAATCGATGATTGGTTCAGAATTCAGTTGTTTGTGTACGATAATCCTATGAAGCCATTTGCTACTTCGGATGAGCGTTACTGGCTTTTTGCCATGAATTTTCAGGGGCGATTTAAGCCTAGAACAAATTATTTTTTGACTTTTGAAAAGGACTTCGACAATCGCTTTTTTTATGTTGATTTATGCGATAAAACAGGATTATTGCAGCGCGTTAGCGTGATAAAGAAGAATGATCGGGAAGTCCAGTTCTGGAGTCCAAGCGTTGATATCGTATCTAACAATCCTTATCAGTATGAGTATACCACGGAGCAGTCTCCGTATTGCACAACCATGGCGTTATCGGTAAGCGACACTACAGATCTTAGACGTCACATAACACAAACCATCATAAACCTAAAATTTGTGGCATATGATGGCCTCGCTGACTCTGTTTCTATCCCGATCAATAACGGTTTGTTTTTTGGGTCAGATAGAAAAGTTCAGGAGGTTCAGATTTTCAAAGAAGATTAATTGTCCTGCTCCACCACCTCGGCCGGCCCGATATTCTTCACCCGGCTGGTCAGGTCTTTGTCGATGTAAATGCTGTTGCGTACGTTGAGCCGCGCGTTGACTAAGCCCGTGGCCTCCACGTGGGCGCGGTTGACGCCCAACTGGTTGGCCTTCAACTGGGCTGTGCCCGTGAGCGTGGCGTCCAGCAGGTCGGTTTCGCCTTCCAGTTCCATCACCACGGGGCCCTCTGCCACCAGGTACAGGTTGTCGAGGTTTCGGAAGCGGCCGTCCAGCGCGATGGCCCCCGTCAGGTCCAGGTCCATGCTGCCCATGTCAAATCCGCGTACGCGCACACGCCCCGACCCCGTGGCTTTCAGTTTGTTCAACTCGGGCAGCGTGATCTGCAATTCCATGCGCTGTTTCTCCAGCCCGGGCTTTTCCCAAAAGCGATTTTTGTTTTGGCTGTATTCAATCTCCAACACATCGCCACGCGTGGAAAACGAGTACTGCTTTTTCAGCGCTTCATTCCCCACCACTTGAATGGAGTAGTCGTCTCCCTGCACCACGGAGACATCAAAAATGCCCGTCAGGTCTATTTCGCTGAAGTCCTTGAGCCCAAATTGATCTTCTTCGGCCAGGCCGGTGCGGTCAGGCTCCGGTGCCTGGCACGTGGTGCAGACCAACCGGCCATTTTCGAAGCGATACATCTTTTCTCCGGTTTCTTGATAATAGTCGTACCGCCAGTAGTTGTCGATCAACCGCCACAGCTTTTCGTCAATCATGAACGGGCGCCTTTCGGGCACGAACACATCTACGCGCAGCCGCTGAAAGCGGAAGGGGGTGTCTTTTCGGAATTGGATGTTCGAGTCAAATGTGAGTATGCTGTCCGTCTGGGCCACGGTGTAGTCCACGGTGCGGGCATTTTCTTCGGCCTTTAGCCGCGTGGCGCCTTGCGCTTCAAAGCGCTGCACCACGCGTATGTCATTGCCATCGTAGCTGTTGATGCGCAGGTCGGTCACGTCATAGTTATCAAGGCCCACTTCGCGCAGCTTGAACACGGGCGTGCCCGTGATGGCAAACGTCTTGTCAACTTTTGCTTCGCCTTCTTTCTCCAACGACAGTACGATGCCCGGGATGCTCAAACTCAAGAAGAGGGTGCTGACAATAAAAAGAACAAACAAACCCCAGCCCACGAGCGGGCTGAAGATAATCCGCTTGACAACAATGGATGAGCCGATGAGCAAGATGAAGACACCGGGCACGAGGCTTCCGATAAAACCAAAGACGGCTGTCCATGTAGGGAATGAAGCGCGGATGGATTCGGCCGGGAAGCTGGCGCTGCTGACTTCATGGCCCCACCACCAGGTACTTAGGGTGTCCCAACTGAAAAGGCCGAACAGCACACCAAAGCCGAGGAGTACGGCAACCGCCATACTCAGGCCCAGAAACACGAACAGTAAACCGATGAGCACGCGAATGCCCTCGAACAGAGCCGTAAACAGCGGCCCCAACGCACGCCCGATGGCACTGAAGATGGTGCCCAGCAGGCGGAAGGGGAAGAGGACGATCTTAGTAAGCGTACTTTCCTCCGGCTGGGTGTCGTTCAAATTTTTTTTTACCGTAGACTCAATGTTCGATAGGGTGACCGGGTCGCCCTGCATTTGAATGCGCTCGGAAATGGTGCGTGCTTCGGGCAGGGCAATCCAGAGGATGATGTAGATAAAGAAGCCAAAGCCGCCAAAAAAGAAAGACAACACAAACAAGACACGCGTCAGGCTCACGTCAATGCCAAAAAACGAAGCCATGCCGCTGGCCACACCGCCCAACACCTTGTTGTCGGGGTTGCGGTACATTTTGCGCTCGGGTGTGATGTCTTCCATGTCGTACGAGGCGGGCAGTACGGCCCACAGGATGATGTACGCCACCAAAAACAACCCACCGGTGCCAATGGTAACCAGTACCGTCAACACGCGGGGCCACACCGGGTCAATGCCAAAGTAGTTGCCCATGCCGGCACACACACCGGCCAAAATTTTTCTGCGCTGGTCGCGTGCCAGGCTTTTCGGCATGGGAGGCCGGGCGTCCTGGGGCGGTTGTTTTTCCTGTGTGGCTTCGGGCTCTTGGGTATCGGCTGCTTTGAAGTCATTCACGCTGCCCATGGTCACTTGTAGCGCTTGCACGTCTTCCAGGGTGATCACCTGTTTGCCCTCGTTTAGGCGCGCCAAAAAGATTTCGGCCATGCGGCTTTCGATATCGGCAATGATCTCGCTGCTGTCGTCAAAAGAGCCAAAGTATTTGTGGATAGAATCCAGGTAACTGCGCAACGCTTCGTAGCCGTCTTCTTCAATGTGGAAGATGATGCCGCCAATGTTGATGCTGATGTTCTTCTTCATACCGGAAAATATTGAGCGTGTGGTTGGTTAGTAGGTGGTTTTCGATCGGTTGGTGATCATATCGGTGGAGTGGACGAGTTCATTCCAGGTGTCGGTGAGCACATTCAAAAAGCGGATGCCCTCATCGGTCAGTTTATAGTATTTGCGCGGGGGCCCCGCCTTGGACTCCACCCACTTGTACTCCAGCAGCCCTGCGTTTTTCAGCCGCGTCAGCAACGGGTAGAGGGTGCCCTCCACCACAATCATTTTGGCCTGGGTCAGCTCATCCAGCATATCGGAGGCGTACACTTCGCCCCGCGAAATGATGTGCAGGATGCAATACTCCAGTATGCCCTTCCTCATCTGTACCTGCGTGTTTTCGAGATTCATAGAACTTTTTTGAGACCTTTTTAGCGGTTATACGGACAAGGTACTATGCATGGCCAAGTACTTTACGAAAATTTTCGATTATTTTTGATTTTTCATTGATTTTGAGGCTTTTGCAGTTCATTTACTTTGGCACCCGGCAGGGTATTCAGCGTATCACCATGTGTATGACAGGGCTTGGGGAGAAATGTAAGAGGTTGATTTTCTGTGCCCTTTTCCTCCTTTGGGCAGGTGCCGCCCAGGCTCAGTATGCCAATGGTTGGATCACCCCCGGGCAATCGTACTACAAAGTCAGGATAGCCCGCGAGGGCATTTACCGCATCACCCAGGCCGATCTGCAAAACGCGGGCTTTCCCGTGGCGGCCGTAGATCCGCGCACCCTGCAGCTTTTCCACCGGGGCGAAGAGCAAGCCATTTTTGTGCAGGGCGAGCAGGACGCGGTGTTCAACGCTTCGGACTTTATCGAGTTTTACGGACAGCGCAACGATGGCACGTTGGATGCCGCCCTCTACCAGCCCGCATCCGCCCAGCCTCATTCGTTTTATAATCTCTACAGCGATACCACCGCGTATTTCCTCACTTGGTCGCTCGGGCAACCGGGCAAGCGCATGGCTACGTTTTCGGAAGTGAATGTTGACAATGTGCCCAAAGACAGCCACCACCTCAATCAGCGGCTGAGCGTGTTTACCAATGAGTACTCGCCTGGCAACACGCTGAGCGGGGTGATCCGCCTCTCTTCGTTTGACACGGGCGAAGGCTGGACGGGCACAACCATTTGCGTGGGCAATACCGGCTGCACAGGCCAACAGGATTTTGTGATCGACAACATCAACCAGACGGTGCCCACTGCCGGGGTTCCGCTGGCCGAAGTGCTGCTGGCCGGCCGCGATGCGCTCAATCACCAAACACAAATCTTTGTCGGGCCCTCTGCGGGTTCCTTGCGGCTGGTGGGCACACAAAACTTCGTCAACTTCGATACGCACAAAGTCATTGTGGCCTTGGCGTGGAGTGATGTGGCGGCAGACGGGCGCCTGACGGTGCGGGTGGTGGCACAAGGGGTGGGTGGTGGCCGCGACCGCGTGAGCGTTTCCTATATCAAACTGACGTTTCCCCAGCGTTACGATGCAGCAGGCTTGGTCGAGAAGGCGTTCTACACCGCACCCAATTCGGCAAACAAGTCCTATGTGGAATGGGAAAACACACCGGCCAACACGCGCATTTGGGATGTGACCAACCCGTCCTTTGTCTCTCGCATCGGCACACAAGGCAGCACCACCCTTACGGCCATGGTGCCCAATACGATTTTTACGCGCAAGTTGTGGGTGGCCAATGGCGTGTTGAGCGTGCCGTCCATCAAACGTGTTTCTTTTCGCAACCTCGAAACATTTGCCGCTACGTATTTGGTGGTTACCCACGGCATATTGAAAGAGGCTGCGCGCGCGTATGCGGGCTACCGCGCCAGCCCCGAAGGGGGTAATTATGATACGCTGGTCGTCACCATGGATGAAGTGTTCAATCAATTCAACTATGGCGAGGCCTCGGCTCGTGGAGTGTATGAATTGGTGCGTTGGGCTGCGGGCACGGGCAGCCCCCGGTACCTTTTTCTGATAGGCAAAGGCCGCGATGTGACCGCGGGTTTTTATCGCAAATCCACCTTGGCCCCGGGCGAGTTGCCCGAGTTGGTGCCCACTGCCGGCACGCCCGGCTCCGACATGTTGTTCAGCGCACACCTCAATGGCAGCGGCAACGTGCCGTTGGTCCCTACCGGGCGGTTGTCGGCCGTCAATCCCTCGCAGGTAATTGCCTACCTCAATAAGGTACGCGAGCACGAAGCGCAACCGCTGGGCCAGGATTGGCGCAAAGAGGGGCTGCATTTAAGTGGAGGCATTGAGCCGGGCGAACTCACGCAGTTTCGGCAGTTCATGGCTGGCTTCGAAGCCATTGCCAAGGGCGAGTTTTGGGGTGGCCGCCTCACCACCATTGCCAAGCGCGAACCCAACCCCGTGGAACTGATCAACGTGTCAGAAAAAGTAAACGAAGGCGTAAACCTCATCACGTTTTTTGGTCATTCCAGTACGGCCACCATCGATATCGACATCGGCTTTGCGTCCAACCCCACGTTGGGTTACAACAATGCGGGCAAGTATCCGGTATTTTTGGTCAACGGATGTAATGCCGGCAACTTTTTTTCACCCGGCACCTTATTTGGGGAAGACTGGATGCATGCGGCCAGCAAGGGTGCGCGTGCCTTCATCGCTCATAGCTCGTTTGGGTTTTCGTCAACGTTGCGCTCGTACACCGAGTTGTTTTACCGCGTGGGCATGGCCGATTCCGTGTTTTTGCGAAAGGGCATTGGCGATGTGCAGAAGGAAGTAGCGGCCCGCTATTTCCAGTTGTATTCGGAGGATATGATCAGCATCACCCAAGTACAACAAATGATGCTGTTGGGTGATCCTGCCGTTTCGTTTTTCGGCACCAACCGTCCCGATTATGCCGTGGAGGGCGCGGGCATTCTCATCGAATCCACCGACAACGAACCCTTGACTGCACAAACGGACTCGTTGCGTGTACGGGTCATCGTGCGCAACGTGGGTGCGTTCCGCGGTGAACTGGTGACTGCGCGGTTGACGCGCACGCTGGCCAGCAGTCAAACATTGGTGTATGAGCAGCTTATGCCCGGAGTGCTTTTTAGCGATACGTTGACATTCAACATTCCCAATGATGCGCTGACGGCCGGAGGCACCAATCAATTTACAGTCGTAATTGACCCGGGCAATACCGTAGCGGAACTGACCAAAGAGAACAATGCTGCCACCATCACCTTTTTTTTACCCGCCAATGGTACGCGCAACCTGTTTCCGCATGATCACGCCATCGTCCAAAGCAACAACATTTTGCTCACGTGGCAGATCACCAATGCACTTTCGGACACGCGGGCGTTCGACCTGCAAGTGGATACCACCCGCCACTTCAACAGCCCCTTCTTGCAAACCCGCGTGGTTTCGGGAAAAGTCATCGCCAAACAAGCGCTTACGTTGCTCACGCGCGATTCCACCGTGTACTATTGGCGTACGCGCATCAATAACCCGCTGCCTGATGAGAGCACGGAATGGGACCTGAACGCGTTTGTTTTTATACAGAACGGAGAAGAGGGGTGGGGACAGATCGCCTTCGAGCAGGGGTATGACAACGCCCTCACGGGCCTCCAGCCCAATGAGGCGATGCGCCAGCTCACCTACCTCGAAAAAACGGCAACGGTATTTGTACGAACCTATGGCAGTGCCAACCCCACCCCGCGGGGAAACGTGTCGGTGAAGATTGACAACATTGAGTACAACCTGGCCACGCAAGGGCAGCCGTGCCGCGATAACACCGTCAACCTGATTGCCTTTTCGCGAACATCGCTGGTGCCTTACCCGGGGTTGCCATTTAACTTTCAAGACCCCCGCACCTGCGGGCGCGAGCCGCAGGTGATCAATAGTTTTACGCTGGCCGAAATGCAGACCGGAAATGGCGATGACCTCGCAGCCGCGATCGATAATCTTGCGGTGGGCGATTCGGTGGTGTTGTTTTCCATTGGCGATGCCGGCTATGCGTCATGGAACGCCACCACGCGGGCGAAGGTCGCGCAATTGGGTATTTCAAGCGCTCAACTCGCAGCCTTGCAAGCGGGTGAGCCGGTGGTGATCATGGGGCGCACGGGTGCATTGCCTGCCTCCGCACAGGTGTACCGAGCGAGCTCGTCACCGGCCAATCAGCAGGAACTGGCCGTGGATGAAACCATCACTGCGAGCAACACCTCCGGCACAATAAAGACTGCGCGTATCGGCCCTGCCTCGGCCTGGCAGTCGCTGACGTGGAGGGCAGCCCAAACAACGGTGGAAGATAACTTTCGGGTGGATATTTACGGAAGCTCGTTGCAAGGGGAGGAGCAACGGCTGGTGGTCAACGCAACACAATCAACCGATCTGTCTACCCTCAACGCCCTCACCTACCCGTATTTGCGATTGGAGTTTTTTACCGAAGACGAGGTTAACCTGACCCCGGCCCAACTCGATCAGTGGATTGTTTCCTACACCGGTGTGCCCGAGGGCATTTTGCTTCCGGCCGGAGTGGAGGCACCCCTCACCGTAAATGAAGGAGAAGCATGGATCAGTCAATACCTGTTTGAAAACATATCACCACGTGCGTTTGCCGATTCGCTGACGGTGCGCACCGAGTTATTCAATGCCACCACGCGAGCCGTGATGACAACTTCGCAACACATCAAAGCCCCATGGCCGGGTACCGCCACCGCGTTTGCGGTGACCGCCCCCACGGTGGGAATGGCCGGAGCCAACCGGCTGACGGTAACGGCCAACCCGTTTGTGCAGCCCGAGCAATATTTTGACAACAACACGATAGTACGAAATGATTTTGTCACCGTGCGGGGCGATGAGACGCCACCTGTTCTGCGCGTGCGGGTAGATGGCCGTTTGTTGTTAAATGGTGACGAGGTTTCGAGCAACCCAGTCATTGAAGTAGAACTGGCCGATGGCAACCCATTTTTGTTGAAAAGCGATACCCTCGGTGTTTCCCTGTTGCTGCAGTATCCGTGCGCCACAGACGATTGCCCTTTTGTACCGATTTACTTTTCCCGTGCGGATGTCACGTGGTCAGCTGCTACGGCATCGTTGCCTTTTTTGGTCGCATTCCGCCCCCAAAATTTGCTACCCGGCAATTACGTATTGCGGGTAAATGGGGAAGATGAGGTCGGCAATCCGGCAGGACAAAATGCCTATGAAGTTTCTTTTGTGGTACGCGAGGAGACCACCGTTCTTTTTCGCGGGGTGTCGCCCAATCCGTCTTCCGCGTTGTTCTTTTTTGAAGTGGATGTTTTAGGTGAGCCGCCCAGCGAGGGTGTGCTGGAGATTTTCCATTCGGACGGCCGGTTGGTCTTCACGGCTTCGCTTCGCGATCAGCTCCACGTGGGCACCAATCGCTTTTCGTGGGGCGGGGCGCTGGCGGATGGAAGCCCCGTTTCTTCGGGATTGTATGTCTATCGGCTGCGCGTGAACCAACAAGGGAAGGTGTATACGGCTACGGGAAGATTAGTGTTGGTTCGCTGATCAATTTGCCCCCGCCAACAAATACAACACCGCCATCCGTACCGCCACACCGTTTTCCACTTGGTCTAAGATCAATGAATGGGGCGAGTCGGCCGCATCGCTGCTCAACTCCACGCCCCGGTTGATCGGGCCGGGGTGCATGAGTAAGATCGGCTTTTTAAGTGTGTCGAGCATCTTTTTGGTGATGCCATAGTACAGCGTGTACTCGCGCAGCGAAGGGAAATACTTGATTTGCTGCCGTTCCAGTTGAATGCGCAACACATTGGCCACATCGCACCAGGCCAACGCTTTTTTCACATCGGTCTCTACCGTTACCCCCAGCGAAGCAATGTGGCGGGGCAAAAGTGTGGGCGGGCCACACACCATAACTTCGGCCCCCAGTTTTTTCAGGGCGAAGATGTTGGAGAGCGCCACGCGGCTGTGCAAGATGTCGCCAATGATCGCCACTTTTTTTCCTCCCACTTCGCCTAATCGTTCGTGAATCGAAAACCCATCCAACAAAGCCTGCGTGGGGTGTTCGTGGGTGCCGTCACCGGCATTGACAATATTGGCCTTAATGTGCCGCGCCAAAAAGTGAGGCGCGCCCGGGCTGGCATGGCGCATCACCACCATGTCCACCTTCATCGCCAAAATGTTGTTGATGGTGTCCAGCAAGGTTTCGCCCTTTTTGACTGAGCTGGTGGAAGCAGAGAAATTCAAGGTATCGGCCGACAAACGTTTTTCGGCCAGTTCAAATGAGAGGCGCGTGCGCGTACTGTTCTCAAAAAAGGCGTTGGCGATGGTCACATCGCGCAGCGAAGGTACTTTCTTGATGGGGCGGTTGATGACCTCCTTGAAATTGGCGGCCGTTTCAAAAATCAGGTCAATGTCCTGGCGGGTAATGTTTTTAATGCCGAGCAAGTGACGTTGACTGAGTTTTGTCATATCAATCTTTATTGATTAGCCAGATTTTATTTTGTTTGTGTCCCTGGGCTTCCCACTCCACCAGCACCCGCTGCGACTCCAGCGTGTTTACATACCGGCCCACGTAATCCGCCTCGATGGGCAGGTCGCGGGTATTTTTGCGGTCCACCAGCACCAACAATTCCACCGAGGCCGGCCGGCCAAAAGCGATCATCGCATCCAATGCGGCCCGCACGGTACGCCCGGTGAAAAGGACATCGTCAACCAAAATCACATTTTTGTTTTCGATGGGAAACTCAATGCGTGTTTCGCTGGCCTTGGCAGGTGTATCGCGTCTGCGGAAGTCATCGCGGTGAAAGGTGGCATCCAGATAGCCGAGCGGTATTTTCTTTTTGGTCAGGCGCTGCAATTTGGCGTGCATGAGTTCCGCCAGGAAAATACCGCGTGGCTGAAGCCCCACCATTACCACGTCTTCAAAGACACCGTGTTTTTCAATGAGTTGCTGACAAAGGCGGTTAAGCGTGATATCCAGCAGGGCGGTATCCAGGATGAGCTTTTTTTGCATAACCGAGTTCAAAGGTAACAAAAAGATTGGCTTGCCGGAGCCGCGCGGACCCGCGTGCGGCTATTGCATTTTCACCTTCACCAGGTAAAAGACTTCGCGCGTGCGGCCTTCGCGCGCCCGCCCGTGGTCATGTATGGTCTGGTTGCCGGCTATGACATACGTGCCCGGGTACCAAGCCGTAAAGGTGTCGTTTCGGCTTTCGCTGCGGATCTCTTCGGTTTCGAAGTTGGTCTTGAGGGGCAGGGTGTCTTGCCGGATTTCATGACCGGCCCTGTCGGTGTATTTGATTCGCAGGTCCTTCTCGTTTTTGAACACCCACGTAACACCCGCTGGCGTGTAGGCAAATCCCGTCAGCGACTTCATGTCCAGCACTTTCATGTCTTTGAGGGTAACTTGATAATCGTGGTTGAGTTGGCCGGTGGGACTGAAGAAGGCCACTGAAGACGAAAGCATTTTGATCTCGGCCGGGCCTGTGTTTGGGCCCCCGGGCCCATAGGGGAAGGGGCTGCCAAACGGGCGGTTGTAAAAAGTGTTGGGGTAGTAGCCGGGAAAAAAACCATACGGGTTGTACCAGGGAGACGCAAACGTGTTCCAGTTCTGGTTTGGTGTGTTGGTAGGCATGTATTGGTCGGCTTGCAGGGCAAAACCATCTGCGTATTCTTCCAAGGCCACCAGGTTCACGCTGGCGCGGAAGTTGGGAACGCGATTTTGCTTGCGCTTCAACTGCGCCTTGGCCTTGATCTTCTCGGCCCGCCTGGGTTTCTCATAGTCAAGGAAGTGGGCAAGTTGCGGAAAGTCATAGTACTGCACTGATCTCTGCGTGAAGGGGTCCACCACGTACGAAAAATAGCCATAGGCCTGGTGCTGGGTGCCGCTAGCGCGCGCCCCCCAGGTGCCGGCCACCAGCAGCTCATCGCGCTGCAAGCGGCTGATCAAGGCCGACAAGATCACGCGCTCATCGTCCAGTTCCACCACGTCTTCCAGGAGCATAGCCCCCGTGTCGTCAAAGGTTTTGATCACCAATCGTTTTTTGCGCTGTTTGTTGGTGCGCTCTACCAGCACCACGTTGAACGTGTTGTTGTAATTGACCCGGAGGTCCATCAGTTGCATTTCTGACTGGAAAAACCCCGGCACAATTTTCAACTGGTTGGCGGCCAAGTCGTACACAAATACGCTTGGTTCGTTCATGATGTAGCCGCCAAACAGCGCGTGCCCATTGGCCATGCTAAAGTGGCTGACACGAAAATTGATCTCTTGTTTGATGGCAAACCGGTGCGAATGGTGTGTGCGCGGGTCAAGTTGAATCAAGGTCATTTCGCTTTGATCATTCTCGTTGGCACGATACAGCAGGTAAAGTTGATTGTCCCAGGCTTCGTAGCCCAACAGTTCCAGCCGGTTTTCGATGTAGAGTTCGGTCACCCACTGCTCGGCCAGCGCGGTATCGAGCAGGATCACCTCCCACAAGCGCTTGCCCTCCTGGAAGTCATTTTTATCGTGCACCAGCGCCAGCCCATTTTGCTGCATGGGGATGACGGTAAAATCCGAGTCGGACGGCTTTACCTCGCGTTCGTAGCGCTCCAGTTGGCGTACCTGGGCATGTGCCGCGCCCGCGATTGCCACCAGCCAAAAAAGCCAAAAGCCCTTCATGCTATTCGCTCATGCCGAGCACCCGGTCAAATTCCTCTTTTCTCACCGGCTGCACCGAAAGGCGGGAGTTTTTCACCAACACCATGTTGGCCAGCGCCTGGGTTGCTTTGATGGCTGCCAGCGTCACGGGTTTTTTAAGTGCTTTTTTAGCCGTCAGTTCTACGGCTGCCCATTCGTTGTCTTTTGGGTCGGCAAAGGCTTCGCGTGTCA
Organism: Cyclobacteriaceae bacterium; assembly: GCA_025455015.1. GTDB lineage: Bacteria > Bacteroidota > Bacteroidia > Cytophagales > Cyclobacteriaceae > ELB16-189. The sequence continues at coordinate 81,561 of JALONI010000005.1, forward strand.
CTTCGGCAATGCCCACGGCTGCTTTCTCTTCCATGCTGTGGTACACCAGCACCCAATCTCCTTTTTTCATCGCTTTAAGGTGATTGCGCGCCTGAAAGTTTCGCACGCCATCCCAAACGGTCTTTTTGTCGCGTTGCAGATCGGCCCACGCATATACACTCGGCTCGCTCTTGACCAACCAGTAGTTCATGGCAATCGTTTTTGTTTGGCAGAAATAGTACTGACACGAAGGAACGTATTTTTACGGAGGCATCAAATGGAATTTCCATTTTCCTTGGCTGCAAAAGGGGCGTACCTTTGCCCCCCATGAAGATATTGGTGATTCGCTTTTCCTCCATTGGCGACATCGTGCTGACCACCCCCGTGGTGCGCGTGCTCAAGACACAATTGGACGCCACCGTGCACTATGTGACCAAGGAACGCTACGCGGGCATGGTGCGCACCAACCCCTACATCGACCGGGTGCACGTGCTGCGCGAAGGGCAACCGTTGGGGCCGTTGGCGGCCGAGTTGCGAAAGGAGGAGTTCGATTGCGTGATCGATCTTCATCATAACCTGCGCACCCGGCTGCTGCAATGGCATTTGCGCAAGAAGACCCTCCGGTTTGCGAAGCTCAACATCCAAAAGTGGCTGTTGGTAAACTGGAAAATAGACCGGCTGCCGCCTGTGCACATTGTAGACCGGTACCTGGCCACCGTGGCGCCCTTGGGGTGCAAACCCGATGCGCTGGGGTTGGACTACTTCATTCCTGAGGCCGATGAAGTGCCGTTGGACTGGCTGCCACCCACCCACCAGAAAGGGTATGTGGCCTATGCGGTAGGCGCGCAGCACAACACCAAAAAACTTCCCGTCAAACGCATGATTGAGCTGTGCGACAAAATAAACAAGCCCATTGTGTTGTTGGGAGGGCCGGAAGATGCCGCCACCGCTGACGAGATCGAGCGGTTTTTCCACTCGGGGGAAGCCTCGGCCAGCTATGAAAAAGGGTTGGCAGAGCTGGGCAAAAAGGCGGTGATCTACAATGCGTGCGGCAAATTCAATTTGAATCAGTCGGCCAGTTTGCTGCGGCAGGCACGCTGCGTCTTTTCGCACGACACAGGGCTGATGCACATTGCGGCTGCGCTCAAAAAGGAAGTGTTCAGTATTTGGGGCAGCACCGTGCCTGCGTTTGGCATGTACCCCTATCGCACTAAGTTCACGGTGTTGGAAAACACGAAGCTGTCGTGCCGCCCATGCTCAAAGATTGGACACAAAAAATGCCCGAAAGGGCACTTTCAATGCATGAACGGGTTGGTCTTTGATTTTTATCTGCCGTAAGGTTAGAACTTATCGGGTATCTGCACGATGCGCACTACGATTTCGTGCGGGTCGCCATCTTTGTCCACCAAGCTGAATTTCACCAGCGGGTTGTCGCGGTTGATGTTGGGCTCCACGTGCGTGATCTTGTTGTCTTGCAGGTGTTTTTGAATTTCTTTTTGCAGAATGACCAACGCATTGGCCAGGTCCACTTCCAACGGGCTGGGATTGTAGGAACTTGTTTTCATAGTGCGTAATAGCGGTGACTGCCCTTCATCCTCTTTTTCAAGGGTGGATCAGACAAAACTTACCAGCGAATCAAGGCAGAGGCCCACGTGAAGCCGCTGCCGAAAGCCGCCAAGCAAATAACGTCATTTTCTTTCATCTTTCCCTCAGCCCACGCTTCGCTCATGGCAATGGGTATGGAAGCGGCCGTGGTGTTGCCATACCGCATGATGTTGTTGTACACCTGGTCATCGCGCAACGCCAGTTTTTCCTGAATGTACTGACTGATGCGCAGGTTGGCCTGGTGCGGCACCAGTAGGTTGATGTCTTCTTTTTTCATGCCGTTGGCGGCCAGGGCTTCGTTGATGACCTCCATAAACCGGACCACGGCATGTTTGAACACCTGGTTGCCGTTCATGTGCACCTTGAATCCGGACGTGTCTAAAAACTGCTCGGGCTGGCGCTCCTCGCGGGGGCGGCTGCTGCCCGGATCTTTCACGTACAGTTCTTCGGCAAAGCGCCCATCGGCATGCAGGTGGGTGGACAGCACGCCCGCCTTGTCGGAAGCTTGCAAGATGGCCGCGCCCGCGCCATCGCCAAAAATCACGGCCGTGTTGCGGCCGCGGGTGGTGACATCCAAGGCGGTGGATTGGATTTCCGCGCCAATCACCAGTACGGTTTTGTACATGCCCGTTTTGATAAACTGGTCGGCAATGGAGAGCGCGTAAATGAAGCCGGAACAGGCGTTTTTGATGTCCAGGGCACCGATGCCTTCCAGGCCCAGCTCCCGCTGCAGAATTACGCCCGAGCCCGGGAAATAATAGTCGGAGGTGATGGTGGCAAACACGATGAACTCAATGTCTTTCTCGGTGAGGTTGGCCCGTTGCAAGGCCATGCGGGTGGCTTTGGCGGCCATGTTGCCCACGGTATCGGTGGCGGGGTTCATCCACCTGCGCTCTTTGATGCCCGTGCGCTCCACGATCCACGCATCGTTGGTGTCCATCAGGGTGGAGAGGTACTCGTTGGTGACGACCTGCTCGGGCACGTAGTGGCCCAAGCCTACAATTTTGGAAGCGCGCATAGGCAGTTTTTGAGTGCGCTAAATTAAGGAAATGTTACCGAATGCCTAATGGGTGTTAGGGGCTGGTTGATCGTTGTCGGGCAGCGGTTGCACCGTTTCGGGCCAACTGGTCGCTGGTTTCTGGCGGGTGGCCGGGGTTATCAGTTCCGAACGTTGAGGGCTGCTACCCTTCGCCTTTCTTCACCACCCCTTTGGTGTTGTCATCGGAATGGCGGTCGATCAGTTTGTGCAGCGGGTCAATGCCGGCCTTGCGCGGCTTGGCGTTCACCATCACCTTGATTTCGTTTTCTTTTTGCGTGAACTTGTGTTTTTTCAGATAGATCAAGCTGTCTTTGCCTGCCTTGCTCTTGCCATAGACGCCCACGTCAATCCAATCGTTGATGGCAATGGGGGTTTCAATGCCCGTGCTGTCTGCGCGAAGCTTTTCGGTAGCGAGTTTCAACGTCACTTCAAACGCGTTGTTTCCCGTTTCGCGGTACTCGGCTGACTCGGCCTTATTCTCAAATAACGTGATCGTTTCAAACATGTCGCCAATCAGGTACTGAAGGCTGTCGGGCGTTACCGCGCGGAAATACTTCAGCAGATCATCAGACGTGGGATAGGGGGCGTCTTTAAATCCCCAGTCGCGCACAAACCGCTTTAGGGCGATGTTCACGCTGTCTTCGCCTATGTAGTCTTGCAACGCATACATGACCAAAGAGCCTTTGTTATAGTGAATATACCCTTGGCTTTCCACCAAGGCCAGGGGTTGTTCTTTCTTTTGCTCAAACGCCCGGCCGCTGAGGTAGCGATCCAGCTCATACTTGAGGTATTTTTCAATGATCTCCTCAGAGAATTTGTTTTTCATCACCATCAGGGCCGAGTATTGCGACATCGTTTCGCTAAGCATGGCGTTGCCTTTCACGCCCGCTTCCATCACCTGGTGGCCCCACCACTGGTGGGCTACCTCGTGGGCCGTCACGTAGTAAGCCATATCCAAGTCCTTGTCGGGATCGTCCACTTTTTGGATGAAGCCAATGCCCTCTGAAAACGGCACCGTGTTGGCAAACGACTGAGCAAACGTGGCGTACCTCGGAAACTCCATGATGCGCATTTGCCGGAATTGAAAGGGGCTGAAGTTTTTGGCATAGTAGTCCAGCGCATCTTTCATGCCCTCCATCATCTTGGTTAGGTTGTATTCATGCCCTTTGTGGTAATAAATTTCCAGGGTTACATCGCGCCATTTGTCGCGTTTGATTTCATACCGGGCCGAAATCATGGAGAAAAAATTACACATGGGCGCGTCCATGTCGTACTCGAAGTACAGCCGCCCATTGTCTTCCCATTGCCTGACCAGGTAGCCGGGGGCGATGGCCGTCTGATCCTTGTCGGTGCTGATGCGCATGGTGAAATCGATGTGGTCTGCATCATCACCAAACAAACTCATGGCGCGGCCGCGCGGGTCGTTGCGTTCCATCATGCGTTCGCGCTCGGGCAGTCCTTTTTCTTTGCGGTCGTTGTCATCGCTAATCTCAAAGCCCCGGTCGTATCCGAGCGAGGGGAAGTATCCGTTGTTGAAGAACGTTCCATTGAAAATCACTTGCGTATTGGAGCGTCCCGTTTCCACAAAGCCGTTGGTTTGAAAAACGGTCTTGAAGTCCATGCGTAAACTGTCGCCCGGGCGAAGTGGCTCTTCGAGCGTGTAAATGGTGTACCGGAATTTGTCAAACTTCTCCGTGACTCCGTTTTTGCGATCAAACCGGAGGTACTCCGTCTTTACCTCGCTGGCTGGATTTTCCTGAATGTGGATGTCCTGAATCGGTTCGTTCGTTTTATTTTTCAGAATGAAGTAGCCCTCGGCCGTAAAGTCGCGCTTGCGCGGAAAGAGATCTACTGCTAAGTCGATTTTAACAATGCGAGGTTGGGCCCTGAATTCGTATTTCTTCAAGGTTTTTTCATACTCGACTTGCCGTGCTTCGCCCTGATCGGAGTTGCTGTACTCATTCAGAATGTTGGTATTGTAAAAAATGTAAAAACCCGATGAGATAAAAATGACTACGGCACTGGCGATTAACAATACTAACTGTCGCGACAGGCGCAGCTTGCCCGATTTCCAACGCATGCGCATGACGGCCTCGGAGCCGCGCACCGAGAAAATGACCGCCAACGCAAACAAGAACACCACGAAGGCAAACCAGTAAATCTGAAACCACGTGAAGGGTGTGACAAAGTGACCGTACACGTTCATGTCGGAATAGGTGCCCAGGCTACCGCTGCCAAATTGAAAAAGCGGGTGCTCCAACCCCATCTGCCCCAAGAAACCGACCAGAATAAAAAAGGCGATGGCAACCGCAAACCCCAAAAACTTGTTGTTCACCATCACCTGAATAAACATGGACAGCAATGTGTACAGCACCAAAAACAGAAGGGTTTCGCTGTACAGCGAGGCAAAGTAGACGCCCAATTCAAATTTGTAGTAGCCATACGAGGCCTGAATGAGCACTCCGCACACAATTAACCCGAAGAGCAACACGAGGTACACCAGCAGCAGGCCCAGAAATTTGGAAGTTAAACTGATGAAATCGGGCATGGGCATGGCGTCAATAATCAAATTCAGATTTACGGCACGCTCTTTCCACACCAATTCGCCCGAATACAAGACCGCGATGATGACAAAAAAGAGGTTGAAACCCGATAGCAGGCCAAGAATAGAGTACGTGGTGGGATAGGAACTCGTGCCGTACAACTCGTTCAAATTAATGGCATTGAGAAACATGAGCAACATACCCGAGATCACAATGGCGATGAAGGGTATCTCTTTGAACACCATCTGGAAATAGAAAAACGTGAGCTTGGCTAACTGCCCGATGTGGGTGGTTAGCCCGGTAAACTGCCGGGCCACCGGTATTTTCGTTTCCTCGGGCTTGATCTGATTTCGCTCTTCCTTGATCGGACGCGATCGGAAAATAGAACTTCGCACCACGTTGAAGCTAAACGAAAAGTGAGTGATGACAAGCACCACCACGCCCACGCTCACCCAAATCAGGCGGTTGTATAGAATGTAGCCTTCCATGGGAATTTGCAGCGCATTGCGCTCCCCGGGCGTCCAATACTGGGTGTACAAGCTGAAGGCACGAACGCCAAACGGATCCAGCAGTGCGGCAATCTCTTTTTGTTCGATATCCCGTAGCATGGACTGGCTGGCCAGGTACAAGACCAGCAGCAAAATACCTTGAGTATAGATGACGATGGATTTGCGCGAGAGGGCACCGCTCGCAAAGAAAAGGGCACCCGTAAAAAAAAGGTTAGGTACCACAAAGACAAAAAATGGCTGCCAGTAGGTGACCATATTGAACGGAAGTAAACGATCGGCTTCGCGCGTAGGCCACAGATCACCCAACATAAACGCGATGGGCAAACTGGTGGCCACCAGCAGCAGCACGACAAACGAGCCCCAATAGCGCCCCATCAGGTACGAAACTTTTTTGATGGGTGTGCTGAAGAGAATGGCTTCGGTGTTATGCTCGAAGTCGCGCAGCACGGCTACGCCCATGATGGCCGAAGCGATCAACGACATGAACACGCCCATGATCACAATCATTTGGGCAATCACCACCGGGGCGTTCTCTTTCACTTGCCCCACGGCACCACCAATTTGCACTACATCGGTGGTCACGGCCAGGAAGCACAGCAAGAACATGATCAGAAAATAGATGTAGTTGGCCGCCCGCGCTTTGCGATAGTTCAGCTCAAATAGAAAAATGTCTTTGAACATAGTTGAAGTAGTGGGAGTGGGTTAGGCTACAGGTTCGGGTTTGGCGTGGCCGAAGATGTTGGCAAAATAGACATCTTCCAGGTCGGCTGTGGCGCGCTCAAAACCATCTTCCGGTGAGTGCTCACTGAGCACGGTAATGACTGGGCGCCCGGCAATGAGCCGCTCGGAAATGATGTGGTGGCTTTTGCGGTAGGCTTCCAGTTCGGCTTTGGCGATGGCCTTCTTCCAGACTTTGCCGCTTACCTCCGCCAGTGCGTCAGCCGGGCTTCCTTTGTACAGCACTTGCCCTTTGTTGATGATGGCCATATCGGTGCATAGTTCCTTCACGTCTTCCACAATGTGGGTGGAGAGGATGACGATCGTGTTCTCCCCGATTTCGGAAAGCAGGTTTAGGAAGCGGTTGCGCTCGGCCGGGTCAAGGCCCGCGGTGGGTTCGTCTACAATGATCAGCTTCGGGTTGGCGATGAGCGCCTGCGCAATGCCAAACCGCTGTTTCATGCCACCGGAGTATCCGCCCAGGTTTTTGGTGCGGGCATTCCATAAATTGGTTTTATGCAGCAGCGCATTCACCAGGTCTGTGCGCTCTCCTTTCTGGCGGATTCCCTTCAGCACTGCCAGGTGGTCCAGCAGGGTAACGGCATCCACGCGCGGATACACCCCAAACTCTTGCGGCAGGTAGCCAAGTATTTTACGCACTTCGTCTTTTTGTGTCAGCACGTTCAGGTCGCCCAAAGTGATGCTGCCGCTATCAGCTTCTTGCAGGGTGGCGATGGTGCGCATCAGCGAAGACTTGCCTGCCCCGTTGGGGCCCAGCAGACCAAACATGCCTTGCCGAATGGTGAGGCTGACGTCCTTGAGCGCTTGCACGCCATTGGCGTACGTTTTGTTTAGATTTTGGATAACGAGTTGCATACGAGCGATTGGGTGTTGGTGATGAGTCGGGAAATGCGGTGAATTGTTACGCGAAAAAGAGAAAAATGTTTGGTGTTTCAAATCCTCCAAAACGGAGGATCGGCCGGTGGCTGATGGTAGGATGGCTACGTAAAATGCTGCGTTCGCACTACGTGCACATCGGTCACGTAGGCCACCATGGCGTATTTGTCGAAGTATTTGCGCTGTAAATGCGCCAGGATTTTCAGGGCCACTTCGTCCGACACGATCGTCTCAATCTTGACATTCTCCCCCTCCCAAAGATTTTCGCGCATGCCCTGCTCGCCCTTGCCCCGCACGGTTACTACGGTGTACCCCTTGGCGCCCAGCGCGGTGATCTCCTTCGCCAGGGTGTCTTCCAGCACATCTTCGGCAATGATCGTCACGAGTTTTAGCGGTGTCATACGGGTACGTGGTAAATGAGGTCGGCAAGATAGTGGTACAGCGGAATACCCGCCATGATGTTAAACGGAAACGTGATGGCCAGTGCCCCGGTGAGGTAGTAGGAAGGACTGGCCTCCGGCAAGGCCACGCGGCAGGCGGCCGGGGCTGCAATGTACGAGGCGCTGGAGGCCAGCACGCCCAACACGGTGGCCCCGCCTTCGCTCAGGCCCGCCCAATAGCCGAGGTAGATGCCGAGCACGGCATGCACCACAGGCATCACGATGCCAAAGGCAATCAAAAAAGCCCCGCCCCGCTTCAGCTCGCCCAACCTGCGGCCGGCCACCAAACCGGCTTCCAGCAGAAACAGTGTGAGCACGCCCTTGAAGGGCGCATCAAACAGAGGCGATACCAACTCCCACCCGCTGGCACCACAGGCAAACCCAATGATGAGAAAGCCAAACAACAGAATACTGCTTTTGCCGGCCAGCAGCTCGCGGGCGATTTCTTTGAGCGAGGCACCCTCGTGGGCCGGGAAGCGCGCGTTGATGCGCGCCAGCGAGATACCCACCAAAATCGCAGGCACTTCCATGAGCGCCAGCATGCTGGGCATGAACCCTTCCACGGGGATGTTCAACGTATCGTGAAAGACGACCGCAGCGCTGAACGTAACGGCCGATACCGAGCCATAGTGGGCGGCCAGCGCAGCGGCATTGGGCACATCAAACCTACCCAGCTTGCGCATGATCAAATACGTCCACAGCGGAATGGCAATGCACAACGCCAGCGCAGCAAGGGCCGGCCAAATGACTTCATCAAAATGAGCGAGTGAAAGCTTATAGCCCCCCTTCATGCCGATGGCCACCATGAGGTAGATGGTGAGCGAAGTGTACAGCGACTCCGGAAACTTCAGATCGCTTTTCAGGCGGGCAGCCATGATGCCCAGCAGGAAGGCGAGCACCATGGGCGTGAGCAGGCTGGCAAACATGCGGCTTCTTTTGCGAAAGATAGGGCAGGCCCGTGATCTTTCCGAACCGGGCGCCCCTTACACCACCACGTTCACGATCTTGCCCGGCACCACAATCACCTTGCGGGGCGGTTTGCCCTCGCTCCATTTGCGCACGATCTCGCTGGCCAGCACCTGCTTTTCGATGTCTTCCTTAGGCATGTCCAATGCGAAGTTCATCTGCGCGCGCACTTTTCCGTTGATCGAAATCGGGTAGTTGAACTCACTCTCTTTCAGGTACTGCTCATCCCAAGCCGGGAAGCGGCCATTGAAGACGCTATCCGTGTGGCCCAGCAGCGACCACAGTTCTTCGGTGATGTGCGGGGCATAAGGCGCCAGGGCGATGACCAGCGGTTCCAACACCTTTCGCTTGTGGCACTTGAGTGCGGAAAGCTCGTTGGCGCAAATCATGAATTCGCTCACCGTGGTGTTGAACGAAAAGTGTTCGATGTCGTACTCTACTTTCTTCAACGTGCGGTGCAACACTTTCAATTCTTCGCGCGTGGGGTCTTCTTCGCTTACGCGGAAGCGCCCCGTGTTGTCATGGAAAAGGTTCCAGAAGCGTCTCAGGAATTTGAACACGCCATCGATGCCCTGCGTGCTCCACGGCTTGGAGGCTTCCAGGGGGCCCAGGAACATTTCGTAGAGGCGCAGCGTGTCGGCCCCGTAGTCATCAATGATGTCATCGGGGTTGACCACGTTATAGTACGACTTGCTCATCTTTTCGATGGCGGAGCCGCAAGTATAAACTCCAGTTTCATCAAAAATGGTCGAACTTCCATCGTCAAATATGAATTGACTTCTCTCAAAATCTGTTCTCCATTTTTTAAACTTATCGATGTTTAATGTTTCGCCATCTACAAGTTTAATATCAACGTGAAGGCCGTTTTGCATTTCATCATATCTGAACACCCCACCTTTTTCCCCACGTATGTGTCTTACAACACGTTGCATCTTTTCGGTTACTACCTTGTCAAAGCCATAGGCATCTTTTGCTTTTTTTGAGACAAAAATCAAAGGATTACTCATTAGCCGATACACAAACCTCGAATCGCCCTGAATCTTCCCTTGATTAATCAACTTCTTAAATGGCTCATCAAAGGTCAGGTAGCCCAGGTCGTGCAGCACCTTGGTCCACAGCCGCGCGTATAGTAAGTGCGCCACGGCATGTTCCGAGCCGCCCACGTACACATCCACCTGGCCCCAGTAGTCAAGCGCTTTTTTATCCGCGAAAGCGTGTTTATTGTGCGGGTCCATGTAGCGCAAAAAATACCAGGCCGCGCCCGCATGCGTGGGCATCGTGTTGCTGTCGCGCCTCAGGCCGGGGGCAAAATCAATCCACTCCTTCAGGTTGGCCAGCGGCCCCTCGCCATTGCCGGCCGATTTGAAATTATCAGCCGGGGGCAACTCGAGCGGCAGCTCGCTTTCGCTCATGGCATAGGGCAGTTCGTCTTTGAACACCACCGGAAACGGTTCGCCCCAGTAGCGCTGGCGGCTCCAGCCTGCATCGCGCATCTTGTAGTTTACCTGTCGCTGGCCAATGCCGCGCTTTTCGATCTCGTCAATGGCCACGTCAATGGCTTGGTGCATGACCAGGCCATTCAAAAAGCCGGAGTTTTCCAGTACCGCCTCTTTGGTGGGGTTGGCTTCTTCGCCTGTATAATTGGCCCCGATGATGTTGGTAATGGGTATGTTGAAGTGCTTGGCAAACTTGTGGTCACGCTCATCGCCACAGGGCACGGCCATGATGGCCCCGGTGCCATAGCCCGCCAGCACGTATTCGCTGATCCACACCGGCACGTGGCGCCCGCTGAACGGGTTGATGGCATACGCTCCCGTAAAGGCCCCCGTCACTTTTTTCACTTCTGCCATGCGGTCTACTTCCGAACGGCTCTCCACATACGTCAGGTACTTTTCCACTTCGGCACGTTGTGCCTCGGTGGTAATCTTTTTCACCAGTTCATGCTCAGGCGCAAGTACCATAAAGTCCACACCAAAGATGGTGTCGGGCCGGGTGGTGAAGACTGTGAGAATCTCGCTTTTTGTTACCTCACCCCCTGCCTGTCCGGCAGGCAGGCCTGACCCCCTCTCCACAGCAGAG
>JALONI010000048.1 GCA_025455015.1 Cyclobacteriaceae bacterium
CGTCAATATTTGGTTCTTTGCTGAAAACACAATGAGGATAAAAAAAACAAATGCTGTTACTAAACAGAATTCAAATAGATTAACGTTCGATTTTGAAAGGATTATGAAGCACATTAATACATATACCGATGTATATCCGGGATGAATATCGTAAGATTCCAAAGTGTCCCTAAAAAAAAACCACTTGCCGGTATCCATGTGGACACGGAGGTAACCCCCTATTAAAAATATAGACATCGCTCCTAGAAAAGCAATTTCGACTTGTTTTTGAAGCTTTTCATCAATAAAATTTCGTCCACAGTAAAACACCAAGGGCACTAGCAATAAGTTTATTTGTAACTCCATGCGGCTCAACCCTTCTTTGATATTTTCCGTCCATAAAAGTGAAAAAGCGAGGGAAAAAAATAAAAAAATAGGAATTAAAAGAATATGGGGCGTAATTTTTTTATCCCATAAAAAGATACTAGGTAAAAGGCAACTTAATATCAGTCCATTCGCTATGTGTACATTCAACGGTATCGCAAATGTAGCCCCTACAATAAGATATCTATAAAATCGTATAGTATGTTTTTTCTGTTTTTCAGAAAGAGGGGGAAACGAATTGATCATTTACTTGATGATGTGATGGGCTGAGAAAATAATAATCCGAAGTTCGCAACCCGTTGAAGATATAAGAACGTCCAAATCGCATACAGTTTTTTGTCCATAAATATCCAAGCCGTCTAAACCGCAACAACAAGTATAACGAAACCTTCAAAAAAAACCCAATTCATCAAACATACGATAGATTTAGAGGGGCTAAGTCCATTCTATGAGAAGGTCAAATACCACTCAATCGTTTTCCTTATCCCACTTTCAAAATTCTCTTCTGCCTTCCAGCCTAATTCTATTTCAATCTTTGTAGCATCAATGGCATACCGCCTATCGTGTCCGGCACGATCTTTCACATATGCAATCTGTTGTTTGTAGGAACGACCCGCCCCCAATGGCTTCAACTCATCTAAAAGCGAACAAATAGTATCCGCGATTTGATTGTTGGTGCGTTCGTTTCTCCCGCCGATGTTGTATGTCTCCCCCGCCCCGCCTTTCTCAAATGCAAGTGCAATGCCTTTTGCGTGATCAAGCACATACAGCCAATCGCGTACATTCTTCCCATCACCGTAAATGGGTATAGCTTCCCCGGCTAAGGCCTTTCGAATGATGGTTGGAATGAGCTTCTCTTTATGCTGCTTCGGCCCGTAATTATTGGAGCAGTTGGTAATAACCGTATTCAATCCATAGGTGTGATGGTAGCTGCGCACCAACAGGTCGCTGGCGGCTTTGCTGGCACTATAAGGACTGTTGGGGGCGTAGGCTGTCTGCTCGGTAAACAGACCCGTGGCACCCAGGCTTCCGTAAACCTCATCGGTGGACACATGCAGAAACCGATGGTTATCTTGGCCGTCCCCCCCCTCGTGGGGGCCCGTCAGCCAATGTTTGCGCGCCACCTCTAGCAGGGTAAAGGTTCCATGGATATTTGTTTGAATAAATGCCTCGGGACCGGAAATAGAGTTGTCTACATGCGACTCAGCGGCAAAATGGATGACACCACGGATATTATATTTCAAAAAGATAGCCTCCACCAGTTGCTTGTCGCGAATATCGCCCTTCTCAAAGGTATACCGTGGATGGTCCTTTACCTCAGCCAGATTAGCCAGGTCGCCCGCGTAGGTCAGAGCGTCCAGATTAACCACCTGCACTTGGTCGTTCTGGGCCAAAAAAGCCGGGATGAAATTAGAGCCGATAAAACCAGCTCCTCCGGTTATCAAAATATGTTTCATTCGAATGTGAATTCGGCATTTGCCATTGAGGGATACTGTTTGTCTTTGGCAGAAACAACAAACATCTGCGGATCCAACTTCCAATCAATTTCAATGGCTGGATCATTGTATACGATGCCCCCTTCCGATTCCGGGTGGTAATGCGTGTCGCACTTATACAACACGTCCGCTTCTTCACTTAACACCAAAAATCCGTGCGCGAATCCTTTTGGAACGAGCAGCTGCTTTCTATTTTCGGCCGATAACTCTATACCAAAGTACTGACCAAAGGTGGGCTGATCTCTCCGCAGATCAATAGCCACGTCCCAGATGGTGCCCGACAAAACGCGCACCAACTTGGTTTGGGCAAAGGGCGCGTTTTGATAATGCATGCCACGCAACACGCCCCGCGAAGAACGCGACTGATTGTCCTGTACGAATACCATCTCAAGACCCAACTCGCGAAACGTGCGCGCGTTATACGATTCCATAAAATAGCCTCGCTCATCAAACAATGGGCGCGGTGTCAGCACAAACAAATCCCGGAAGGCAGTGGGTTCTAGATTCATAACATACCGGGCGTTTTCTCCCGCAGTATTTTCAACAAGTACTGGCCATATTGATTTTTAGCCAGCGGCTCGGCCAATTTGGTCAATTGCTCCCTCGTGATATACTTCTTACGATAGGCGATCTCTTCCAGACAAGCTATCTTCAAACCCTGGCGCTCCTCGATCGATTCAACAAAGTTGGACGCCTGCAACATGGACTGGTGCGTGCCGGTATCCAGCCACGCCATGCCGCGGCCCAACAGCCGGACTTGTTCAGGTCGGTAATTTCCAACTCCCCGCGAGCGGACGGCTTCACCCGCTTGGCTTTCTCTACTACCGTGTGGTCGTAGAAATAAAGTCCGGTTACCGCGTAATTTGACTTCGGCTGCTGCGGCTTCTCTTCAATGGAAAGAACGCTACCTTGCTCGTCAAACTCGGCTACCCCATAACGTTGTGGGTCGTTCACATAGTACCCAAATACCGTGGCCCCCTTCGTTAACCTACTCGCCTCCTCCAACAAACCCGAAAATCCGTAACCATAGAATATGTTATCACCCAAAATCAAGCATGCCGGGCTCCCCGCCAAAAACTCTTCACCCAACAAAAAGGCTTGCGCCAGCCCATCGGGCGAAGGCTGTACTTTATACGAGAGCTTCAGACCAAACTGACTGCCATCACCCAAAAGGTTTTCAAAATGACCAATGTCGTGTGGTGTGGAGATGATGAGTATCTCGCGAATGTTGGCTAACATCAACACCGACAACGGATAGTAGATCATGGGTTTGTCATAGATGGGCAATATCTGCTTTGACACCGCTTTCGTAAGCGGATACAACCGCGTGCCTGACCCACCTGCCAGAATTATTCCTTTCATACGGTAGTAATTGACGTAGTCATGGAAATGGTAACCTACCCAGCTTTGTGTTCGCGCAACCGGTGGACGAGTTCAACCGATGGCCGCGCCTCGGCCAGCCCAAATCCCTGACCGGCTAAAATGGCCTCATAGCTCTTGGTATGTAAGTCTGTGAAACCATCACTAAACTCAATCTCCCGGCCTTCCATGGTAAGCGAACGATAAGTGCGCTTGCCCTGAGATTTAGCTGTCGCGGGCAGATGATCTTCGTTGATGCTCAAAAACCAATCCACCGAGGCGCGGTCCAGTTCCAAATGGCCGGCTGCGTGGTCGGCTTCGTATGCTTTAACCGAAATATCCTGCACCGCCCCAAACACCCAGGTAAGCATGTCAAAAAAGTGAACACCAATGTTGGTGGCAATGCCGCCCGACTTCTGCTCTTCTCCCTTCCAACTGCGATAATACCACTTACCGCGCGAGGTAATGTATTCCAGTTTGATTTGATGCTTTTTGTTTCCGCTTTGGGCGACCTCCTCACGCAGTTGGATGATGCTCGGATGCAGGCGAAGCTGCAAGATGGTGTATACACGCTTACCCGTTTCGCGCTCTATCTCGGCCAGCGCATCTACATTCCACGGGTTGAGCACCAATGGTTTTTCACAAATGGCGTCCGCCTGATGACGCAGCGCAAAGCGAATGTGCGAGTCGTGCAGGTAGTTGGGTGAACAAATGCTGACGTAATCCACGCGTTGGCCCTGCCTGCGCAATTTGTCTAAATGGCGATCGAATCGCTCAAACTCGGTGAAAAAATCAGCTTGTGGAAAGTAACCATCCATGACACCCACGCTATCGAATTTATCGAGCGCAGCGACCAAGTTGTTTCGTGTATCTTTGATGGCTTTCAGGTGGCGGGGGGCAATGAACCCGGCCGCCCCAATCAGGGCAAAGTTTTTCATTTTACAGGTGAGACCGTTCCGTTTTTCAATTGATAGTGCTCTCCACTCTCCGGGCAAGCCGCCCGGCCAGCCGCATCGAATGCCAGCTTGTGGCCGTAGGCACTCATCCAACCCACTTGCCTGGCCGGATTGCCTACCACCAACGCATAGGCGGGTATATTTTTGGTGACTACGGCTCCCGCCCCGATAAAGGCAAATTCACCGATGTCATGACCACACACCACGGTGGCATTGGCACCGATGGAGGCACCGTGCCTGACTACCGTTTTTTGATAGTGACCTCGCCTGTTCACGGCACTTCGCGGGTTGACCACATTGGTAAAAACCATGGACGGTCCCAGGAAGACATCGTCTTCACAAACCACGCCCGTGTAAATCGATACGTTGTTTTGTACCTTCACATTGTTGCCCAGAATAACCTCCGGAGAAACGACCACGTTTTGACCCAGGTTGCAGTTCTTGCCGATTTTGCAACGGGGCATGACGTGCGAGAAATGCCATATCTTGGTGCCTTCGCCTATCTCGCAACCTTCGTCAATGACGGCTGTTTCGTGGGCAAAATATTTTTTTTCCTCAACCATGGATACCAAATCGGATGATGCACTCACAAATGTACGACAATTGCGCTTCGGTCATTTCGGTATGGATGGGCAAAGAGAGCACCTCTTTTGACAATTGCTCGGTGATGGGAAAGGCTCCTTCCGCCACGCCCGGCTGGCGATAGGCTTTTTGCCAATGCAGCGGAATGGGGTAATAAATCATGGTGGGCACGCCTTGCTGCTCCAGGTATTTCTTCAGATTATCGCGTTGGCCTGCGCCCACGCGCACGGTGTATTGATGAAATACATGCGTGCTGTAGGGCATACGCGCAGGGAGGGTAAGCCACGAAATGTCTTTTAGCGCTCGGTCGTAGTGCGCAGCCGCTGCCTGACGGTTGCGCTCATATTCGGGCAGGTACTTGAGTTTCACCGAAAGGATGGCTGCTTGCAACGTATCCAGCCGGCTGTTGACACCAATGATATCGTGCTGATACTTCACACGCTGTCCGTGGCTGGCAATCATTTGAATCGTGTCGGCCAGCGCGCTGTCATTGACAAATACCGCTCCTCCATCGCCAAAACAACCGAGGTTTTTGGAAGGAAAAAATGAGGTACACCCGATGACCCCCATGGTACCCGAGGATTGCCTTTGGCCGGACGAAAAAGAATACATCGCTCCGAGTGACTGTGCTGCATCCTCAATGACATGCAGACCAAATTCTTGGGCCAGTGCCAGCAGCGGCTCCATGTGGGCACATTGGCCATACAAATGAACAGGCACCATGGCTTTTGTACGGGGCGTAATTTTGCTTCGTACCTGATCTACGGCCACGGTAAACGAATCCATATCCACATCCACAAAAACGGGCTTGAGTCGCAACAGCGCAATGACTTCTGCGGTGGCCACGTACGTATGTACCGGCAAGATCACCTCATCGCCCGGCTCAAGACCCAATGCCATCATGGCGATTTGCAGGGCATCGGTTCCATTGGCACAGGGTACCACGTGTTTGGCACCCGTATACGCGGCCAGTTCCTGCGCAAACTTCTGTACGGGTGGCCCTTGAATGAAGGCTGTAGAATTCAAAACGGACGCGATGGCGTCATCGACCTCGTGTTGGATGCGCGCATACTGCGTCTGCAAATCAACCATACGGATTTCGGGGCGACTCATACTACTTCTTCTTCAGGTTTTGCTGCCATGCCCACGCGTGTGTCAGGGCATCTTCCATGGACAACTCCGTACGCCAATCCAACTGGTGATTGGCCTTGGATGGATTGGCATAGACCTTCTCCACATCCCCGCTCCTGCGCGGGCCGATCACAAACTTGAGCTTTACACGTGTAGCTTTTTCAAATACGCGGATCAGCTCCAGTACGCTGGCACCGGTGCCTGATCCCAAATTGAATACTTCGTAGCGTGCAAGGTGTTGATCTTTTGCACGGCTTTTACGTGCGCTTTGGCCAAATCGACCACGTGAATGTAATCGCGGATGCAACTGCCATCGGGGGTATGGTAATCATCGCCAAAAACGATAAGCTGTTCGCGCTCGCCAGCGGCCACCTGAGTCAGGTAGGGCACCAAATTGTTAGGTACCCCAACGGGCAATTCGCCCATATGCCCCGAAGGATGTGCCCCAATGGGATTAAAGTAACGCAGCGAGATGGCACGCAGGGCCTCGGTCGCCACCACAGCATCTTCCAACAGGCGCTCACCCATTTGCTTGGTGGCCCCATAGGGTGATTCGGCCCGTTTCATGGGCGTGTTTTCGTCCACCGGAATCTCATCCGGCTGGCCATACACCGTACAAGACGAAGAAAACACCAGTTCGTTGACCTCATACTCCTTCATGGTGTCCAGCAGCGTGATGAGCGACAACAGGTTGTTGCGGTAATACTTGAGGGGCTCGCGCACGGACTCGCCCACCGATTTATAGGCGGCAAAGTGAATCACCGAGGCAGGCCGCTCTTTTTGCAACACGCTTTTCAAAAAAACGGGATCGTTGCATGTCCCTTGGTAAAACGTGGGCGTGGCACCCATCATTTTGGCCAAGCCGTCAATCAATGTAGTGTCACTAGCCGATAGATCGTCAACAATGACCGGACGAAACCCTGCTGCGTGCAACTCCCACACGGTGTGAGCCCCAATATAACCCGCACCGCCCGTAACCACTATTGTTTTTGATACACCCATCGTTACAACCGAGCGGTGATTTTCGATTTATCCCAGAATCCTTTCACGTCATACACCACGGCATTCCGCTCTTTCAACTCGTCTAAGGGCAAGGCGGCAAATTCCTGATGACTTACCGCCAAAATGATGGCGTGGTATTTCCCTGTGGGATTGGCCGACAACGCCAGGTTGTACTCATGGCGGACCTCTTCGGCCACGGCATGGGGATCATGCACATCCACCTGAATGCCAAAACTCTGCAGTTCATGAATCACATCCACCACCTTGCTGTTTCGAATGTCGGGGCAATTTTCTTTGAAGGTGAGGCCCAACACCAACGCCCGGGCTTGGTAAATCGGCAATTGGTGTTGGGCCATGAGCTTAACAACATCTTTGGCGATGTTGGCACCCATGGTATCATTAATCCTGCGCCCGGCTAAGATCACTTCGGGATGATACCCTACGCTTTCGGCCTTGTATGTGAGGTAATAGGGGTCCACGCCAATGCAATGGCCCCCTACGAGTCCGGGCTTAAAGGGCAAAAAATTCCATTTGGTGCCAGCCGCTTCCAACACCTCGTGCGTGTCGATGCCCATCCGTTGAAAGATAAGGGCCAACTCATTGACGAACGCAATATTGATGTCGCGCTGGGAGTTCTCGATCACCTTGGCGGCTTCGGCCACCCGAATGGATGATGCCTTGTGTGTGCCTGCGGTGATGATGCGCCTGTAGAGTTGATCGACTTTCTCAGCTACTTCCGGAGTGCTGCCGCTGGTCACTTTTTTGATCGTAGAAACCCGATGTTGCTTGTCGCCCGGGTTGATGCGCTCGGGCGAGTAGCCGGCAAAGAAATCGACATTAAATTTTAACCCGCTGATTTTTTCTAAAATCGGCACACAGTCCTCTTCGGTACAGCCGGGGTACACCGTGGATTCGTAGATGACCACGTCCCCCTTTTTCAATACCCCGCCCACCGTACGGCTGGCACTTTGCAGCGGGCGCAAGTCTGGCTTTCGGTACTCATCCACAGGCGTGGGTACCGTGATGATGAAGTAGTTGACGGACCTTAGATCGTGGGTATCCGCACTATACATCAAGCGCGAGGCGGACTTCAGTTCTTCGGCTGTCACTTCCAGGGTGCGGTCATGCCCCTCTTTTAGCTCTGCTATCCGTTCGGTATTGATATCAAACCCGACCACGTCCGTTACTTTTCCAAACTCTACCGCCAAGGGCAGGCCCACATAACCCAGCCCGATCACTCCAATTTTCTCCATGTGCTTAATGTGTTTCTTTGTTTAAGCGCGATAGTAAGCGCGATACCAATCCACAAATTTTTGGATGCCCACGTCAATGGGAGTAGCCGGTTTAAATCCAACGGCCTTTTCCAGGTCTACCACATCGGCATACGTTTCGGGCACGTCTCCATCTTGCAAGGGCATCAGCTTTTTTTCGGTTTGTTTTCCCAAGGCTTTTTCGATGCATTCCACGAAGTAGAGTAACTCAACCGGTTTGTTGTTGCCGATGTTAAAAATTTGATACGGGGCGAAACTGGTGGCGGGGTCTGGGGCCTCTCCGCGCCAGGCCGTATTGCCCGCAGGTGCCTTGGGCACCAGCCGCACAATGGCTTCTACAATATCATCCACGTAGGTGAAATCGCGTTTCATTTTGCCGTGGTTATAGATTTCGATGGGCCTGCCCTCCAAAATGGCTTTGGTGAAGATGAAAAGGGCCATGTCGGGTCGCCCATAGGGGCCGTACACGGTGAAGAATCGCAGGCCGGTGGTGGGCAGTTGGTATAAATTGGAATAGGCATGAGCCATCAACTCATTGGCCTTCTTGCTGGCTGCATAAAGTGCCAACGGATGGTCCACATTGTCATGCACCGAAAATGGCATCTTGCGGTTGGCCCCGTATACGCTGCTGGATGACGCGTAGATCAGATGCTTGGGCCGATGGTGCCGGCAAGCCTCCAACACATTGAGGAAGCCGGTAAGGTTACTGTCCAGGTAAGCATAGGGGTTCTGGATGGAGTACCGCACCCCCGCCTGGGCCGCCAAATGTACCACGTAGTCAAAACGGCCAGCGGCAAAAAGCGCATCGATGGCGGGTTTATCGGTCAGGTCGATTCGCTGGAAGTCAAAACCGGGGAGCCCATTCAACAGCGCCAAGCGCGACTGCTTTAACCCCACCTCGTAGTAGTCGTTGAGGTTGTCGATACCCGTGACGGCATGGCCGGCCGCCAACAATTTTTGTGTCAAATGAAACCCAATAAAACCGGCCGCCCCGGTTACTACTATGCGCTCGTTCATGATTTTTCAACCCACAAAAGTAGGGAAAGCACCGGACACGATGATACGATCGTTTTTGATAATATTGCGTAAATTTTTGACTATGGATACGCCCCGCGCAAACGATGAAATCGACCTGGTTGAGCTTACGGTGAGGGTATTCCGCTTTTTTCAGCGATACTTTTGGCTTTTTGTGATTTGTACCGTGGGCGGGGTTGGCGCTGGCGCAGCACTCTACTCTGTTGTTCCTGACATTTACGTGAGCAAAATGGTTATCCAATCAGATATTTTAACCGAGTCCTACTCAGACCGGATCACCGAAAGTATTGACAACCTGATTGATGAAGGAAATTACGCCCTGCTGTCGCAGCGGCTGGGCCTGACGACTGACCAGGCCGAAAAATTGCGCAGCATTGAAATCGAGAGCATCAAGGAAACAAAAGAACAAGGCAAAGAGGAATCCATCTTTATCATCACCGCGGAGGCGCTGGACAAGTCCATCATTACCACATTGCAAGATGGGATCATCAGCTACCTGCGCAACAACGAGTTTGTGAAAATACGCGTGCAGCAGCGCATTGAGTATTATGAGAAATTGATTCTATCAATCGGTGAGGAAATCCAATCGTTGGATACTTTGAAGCAAAAGCTTTTGGCCGGAAAACCCATCTACGGCAAATCGGCCGGGGATATGATGCTCATTGACCCCACCAATATCTATGATCAAATCATCAACTTGAAGCGCCAGCAACTGGAGTACCGAAATGCCCTGCAGTTGGCCAATAGCATCCAGTTGGTGGAGGGTTTCACCATTTATGAAAAACCGGCTGAACCCAAGCTCTCGGTGGCGATGGCAGTCGGCTTTGCCCTTGGCTTTTTTGCCGCGCTGGCGGTTGTTTTTGTGCGCTGGGTGTCTAAGACCGCTGAAACCTTCCCCGCTTGAGTTGGCTCACCATCGTCAAGAAAGAATTGACCCTGGAGCTGAGGAAGAAATCGGTGATCGCCTCGCTGGTGCTCTACCTTTTCTCCATTGTTTTTATTGTGTCACTGTCCTTTGGGCAGGCGGGTATTAGCCCGGTGGCGTGGGCGGCTCTTTTTTGGATTTCGCTTCTGTTCACGGCCATCAGCACCATTGCCAAAAGTTTCATTGGCGAACGAAGGGGCGTATTCATCTACTACTACTACACCGTTTCGCCCGGCCAGCTTATCATGGGCAAACTGGCCTACCACGCGCTGCTCTCATGCCTGCTGGGGCTGGGCGGCTACGGTTTGTTTGTGCTGTTCCTGGGCGACCCCATCCGAGACCACACAGTCTTTCTTACCGCGGTGGTGCTGGGCAGCGTGGGTTTTGCCGGGGCCCTCACGCTCATCAGCAGCATTGCCGCCAAAACCACCAACGGCAGCGTCTTGATGGCGGTGCTGAGCTTTCCGCTGGTCGTGTCCATTTTGCTGATGGCTGTCAAACTCACCAAAAACTGCATGGATGGCTTGGGTTGGGCTGCCAGCAGCGATGAACTAGTGATTGTGGTGGCAATAAATTCACTGGTGACGGCCCTCTCCTACTTGCTCTTCCCGTATATTTGGCGGTCATGAAAAAGTGGGGTTGGAAAATAGCTACCGTGGCCTTGCTGCTATACACCGTCACAGCCGGTTTCCTGTGGGAGGTGCCCCGGCTGCATATTGTAAACGAAACCATCCGCGCCTTGTACTTTCACGTGCCCATGTGGTTCGGCATGGTCGCGTTGTTTTCGGCTTCGGCCGTGTTCGGCATCCGATACTTACGGCAGGGGCAAACGCATCACGACTTGTATTCGGCTTCTTTTGCGCACGCAGGGATGCTGTTGGGCACCCTGGGAATGGTGACCGGAATGGTGTGGGCCCATTACACCTGGGGCACGTTTTGGCACTGGGATCCCAAGCAAACAGGTGCGGCCATCACGTATTTGGTCTACCTCGCCTATTTTGTTCTGCGCCTGTCCGTAGAAAATACCGAACAACGCGCCCGGTTGGCGGCCGTGTACAACATCTTTGCCTTTGCCGCCATGATACCGTTGATTTTTATCATTCCCCGGTTGACTGACTCCATGCACCCCGGCAGCGGTGGCAATCCGGGGTTTAACATGTATGACTTGGACAGCCGCATGCGCGTGGTTTTTTATCCGGCCGTGGCGGGATGGATTTTGCTGGGTTTTTGGTTGGCACAACAGCGTATACGACTCAAAAACGCAGAAGAGCAACTTTTGGAACATGAGTATGAACAGCCGTAAGAAATGGAGCTGCGCCCTGTTGGCGGCAATTAGCACCGGTGTGGCCTATGGCCAAACGGCCGAGCCCGAGATGGCCGATGCCATGCGGAGCGAAGGCAAAATCTATGTGGTAGTCGCGATTCTCTCCGTCATCCTCATTGGTGTAGTGGTGTATCTTTTTGCCATTGACCGCAAGTTGGATGCCTTGGAGAAAAAACTGCCCGGAAAAAAGGGTTAAACACTGATCGATATCATTTTCCGAACCTCGGCCATTGCCGATTTTTGGCTACTTTTACGCCAGTAAAAAAGAGGGGCACGGGTATGAAAAAATCACACATTGCAATTCTGGTGGGCCTGGCCGCCATTGTGGCCATCGTCTTGACCACCGCTTCGGATGCCAGCACCTACGTTACGTTTGGCCAGGCTTATCAAATGGCCTCGGCTGGCAGCAAAAAGCAAATACACGTGGTGGGCCAACTGAAGAAAGATAGCCGGGGCGAAATCATCGGCATTGAAAAAAGTCCGGACCATTTGTCGTTTTCGTTTTTACTGATTGACGAAAACAACCAGGAGCAAAAGGTGTATTTCAACGAGCCCATGCCTGCTGATTTTCTCCGGTCCGAAAAAGTGGTGGTGATCGGCAACTATCAGCGCGACACGTTTGTGGCGCAAAAGATTTTGTTGAAGTGCCCCTCGAAGTACCAAGAAGAAAAGTTGAACGCTTCGTTGTAACGTGTCCAGATGCTTCAGTCGGAACAACTGGAAATAACACTCAGGGAGCCAAAACCACCCTTAGCCACGCGTTTTCACGTGAGCCTGTTTGGATATTTTGGCTTACATGCGTTGGGTACTGCCTCGTCTAACAGCGATGTCGATTAACTCCCCATGCCTTGAAAAACCGTGTCCGCTCGACCATACTTGCCCAAACCAAGTTTGTCTGAACGCAGAAAAAAGAGATAACCTTTTGTTTTTGAAGGATATCCTCTTGGCCATCAAGCGCGCGCAGGAATACATCGGATGCCTGGATCAAGCCTGCTTCGAAAGTGACTACAAAACCGTTGATCTAGTGGGTAGAAATTTTGAAGTGACCGGGGAGGCCAGCAAGAACGTTTCCTCTTCGATCAAGCGGGCAAATCCTCCTATCCCGTGGATGGAAATGTACCGACTACGAAACCGGATTTCTCATGGGTACGTGGGGTGGATTATGAAATCCTGTGGGATATCGCCCATCGCCACCTCCGAAAAACCATGTCGATCTCAAGAAGATTTGTGGGCAGGAGCGTTTAAAAAAAGGAATGTAACTCGATTATGCACTACCTCATCGGCAACATAGGCCACCTGTTCGTCATCCTCTCCTTCGTAGCGGCCATCGTATCGGCTTTTGCCTACGCCCAAGCACAGTATGCATCAGCCCGGCTGCAAACCGATTGGCTTGTGAATGCCCGCGTGGCTTTTTACGTCCATGCCGTGTCGGTTCTGGGGGCCGGTGTTTCCTTGTTCATCATCATCTACAATCACTATTTCGAGTACCACTACGCGTACAGCCACTCCGACAAAAATCTCCCGCTGCATTACCTCATTTCTACGTTTTGGAATGGGCAGGAGGGCAGCTTTTGGCTGTGGATGTTTTGGCAAGCCGTGCTGGGCATCATTTTGATGAAAACCCAAAAAAGCTGGGAGGCCCCTGCCATGGTCGTCTTCGCCCTGGTGCAGGCATTTTTGGCTTCGATGATCCTGGGCTCGGTCATCCCGGGCATAGATCTGAAGATCGGCAGCTCCCCGTTCATCCTGCTGCGCGATGCACTGGATGATCCGATTTTCAAAATGAATCCGGACTTCGTGCCTGCCGATGGCAATGGTTTGAACCCGTTGCTTCAAAATTATTGGATGGTCATCCACCCGCCTACGTTGTTTTTGGGTTTTGCCAGCACGCTGGTGCCGTTTGCTTTTTGCCTGGCGGGGCTGTGGCAGCGCCAATATACCGAGTGGGTGCGCCCGGCCCTTCCATGGGCGTTGTTTTCGGCTGCCATCTTGGGGCTGGGCATTCTTATGGGCGGGTATTGGGCCTACGAGACACTCAACTTTGGTGGCTATTGGAATTGGGATCCCGTTGAAAATGCGGTGTACGTTCCTTGGTTGGTGCTGGTGGCATCCGTGCACACCATGATCACCTACAAAAACAGCAAGACGGCCCTGAAGGCCTCCGTGATTTTGGTGGTAGCCGTTTTCCTGTTGATTTTGTACTCGACATTTCTGGTGCGCAGTGGTATCCTGGGCGACACCTCCGTGCATTCGTTTACCGATCTCGGCCTGTCCGGCCAATTGCTGATCTACCAATTCTTTTTTACGGGCATAGCGGTATGGCTGATCGTGCGGAGTTGGAAGGAGATACCCACCACCGAAGAAGAGGTAAGCACCTACTCACGCGAATTCTGGATTTTTATGGGTGCTTCTACCTTGTGCCTCATGGGCTTACAAGTATTGATCCCCACGTCCATCCCGGTGTATAATTCCATAGTCGAGGGGCTTGGCGTCACGTCCAATGTTGCCCCGCCCGCGGATCAGGTAGGATTTTACTCCAAGTTTCAATTGTGGTTTGCTGCAGGAGTGGCGTTGCTATCGGGCACCGGTCAGTTTTTTTGGTGGAAACGCATGGACCGTGGCAACGTATTGAACGACTTGCTGCTGCCGGTGCTGCTTTCGCTGCTGGTGGCGGTGGTCACCGCCAGCGTATCAAAAGTCTACAACGTGGCCTACGGACTGCTGCTGTTTGCCGGGGTGTACATCATCTTGTCCAACATCATCGTGGCGGGCAAGGTTCTGAAAAAGAACCCCTCGCTGTCGGGTGGCGCGTTGGCACACATGGGTGTCGGGCTGATGCTCATCGGTATTTTGTTTTCGTCCGGATACTCAAAAGTGGTTTCGCTCAACAACTCCGGGCTGCTCATCTCCAAACAGTTTAGCGATACAGGCAACCGCGAACATCTGCTGTTGTATTTGCACGAACCCGAACTAATGGCAGGGTACGAACTCGAATACCTGGGCGAGCGGCTGGAACTCCGCGACAAAGTGGGCTACATCAAGCGCAGCGAAGTAGAGATTTTGGGTCAACCCGGAGGTGGCAAGTCGCCCACGGAACCGCTGGATGCCATCGCGCAAAATGACATCCTGAAAGACGGTAAAAAGTTATATGCCCGAGGCGACACCCTGCGTGTGCACCCGGAGAACATCTACTACGAAATTGAGATGCGTAAAAACGGAAAAGTGGAGGCCACCCTGTTTCCGCGTTTGCAGGTCAATCCTAACATGGGCTTGCTGGCCTCTCCAGACATCAAGCGCGCTATTGGCAAGGACTTGTACGTCCACTCGGCCCCGCTCGTGCGCGATACCATCGTCTGGAGCGAGATGCAACAAGTACGCGTACGAAAAAGCCAGGAGTTTTTTGTCAACGACTACGTGGCCATGCTGGAAGACATCAGCCGGGTAGAAACCGTGGCTGGTGTTGAATTGACTTCCAGCGATGCAGCTGTACAGGCGCGCATACGTGTGGAGGGCGAGCGTGGCAGCTATTTCGCACAGCCGGTGTTTATCATTTTGAATAGTGCACAGGTAGGCCGCATTTATGACGAGATCGCGGACTTGGGCGTGCGCCTTACGCTGCTAAACATCCACCCGGAGACGGAGGAGTTTACGCTGGGCGTGGAAACGCGGCAAAAAGATTGGGTGGTGATCAAAGCCATGGAAAAACCGCTGATCAATATTTTGTGGCTGGGCACGGGCGTGCTCATGATCGGCTTTTCCATTGCCATGGTGCGCAGATTTAAGGACTTCCGGAAAGGGCACTAGCAAGTCATATAGCGTACTTGACTTATTTACGGAAGCAAATCTTCATTCGCAGTTCAAAAATCCTCCTAACGGAACGCTGACTGCGGCCCTGCGACTCGCTTCTGGCAGGCCACTTTAATTTTTTGTAACATTTCAATAAGCCGGCCCCCCCGGTCGATCTTTTCATTCTATCTTTGCCCGATTTATCCAGCCCACAACCTCTCATGCCACGCGACAGAAGCATCCGTTCCGTCCTCATCATCGGCAGCGGCCCGATCATCATCGGCCAAGCCTGCGAATTTGACTACTCCGGCTCCCAGGCCGCCCGCTCCCTGAGGGAAGAGGGCATCGAGGTGATCCTGATCAACTCCAACCCGGCCACCATCATGACCGACAAGGTCACGGCCGACCACGTGTACCTGAAACCGTTGGAGAAAAAATACATCCGCGAAATCCTCGAAAAGCACAATATCGATGCCGTGCTGCCCACGATGGGCGGCCAAACCGCGCTCAACCTCTGCATCGACTGCGACAAAGCGGGTATCTGGGAGCATTATGGCGTCAAAATCATTGGGGTTGACATCAAGGCGATTGAAACCACCGAAGACCGCGAGAAATTCCGCCTAAAAATGTTGGAACTGGGCGTGGGTGTGTGCAAGGGTGCCACGGCCACCTCTTTTTTGAAAGGAAAAGAAATTGCCCAGGAGATCGGCTTTCCGCTCGTCATCCGCCCTTCGTTTACGCTGGGTGGCACAGGCGGTGGCTTTGTGAACAAGCCCGAAGAATTTGACGCAGCCCTGAACCGCGGCTTGCAAGCATCGCCCATCCACGAAGTGCTGGTGGAGCAGAGCATCATGGGCTGGAAAGAATATGAATTGGAGTTGCTGCGCGACAGCAAAGGCAACATCATCATCATCTGCTCCATTGAAAACTTTGATCCCATGGGCATCCACACAGGCGATTCCATTACCGTAGCGCCTGCCATGACGCTGCCCGACACGGTGTACCAGCACATGCGCGACTTGGCCATCAAGATGATGAATGGCATCGGGCAGTTTGCGGGCGGCTGCAACGTGCAGTTTTCGGTCAATCCCGACAACGACAACGAAATCATCGGCATCGAAATCAACCCACGCGTATCAAGGTCATCGGCTTTGGCATCCAAGGCCACGGGCTACCCCATTGCCAAAATTGCTGCCAAGCTGGCCATTGGCTACAACCTGGATGAGTTGAAGAACGCCATTACGGGCACCACCACGGCCTACTTTGAGCCCGCGCTGGACTATGTCATCGTTAAAATACCGCGCTGGAACTTTGATAAATTTCATGGGGCCGACCGCAAGCTGGGGCTACAGATGAAATCGGTGGGCGAAGCGATGGGCATTGGGCGCAACTTTCAAGAGGCTCTTCAAAAAGCTTGTCAAAGTTTGGAAATCAGGCGCAATGGCCTGGGGGCCGATGGCAAGGAACTGACCAAGCAGGACGAACTGCTGCACAGCCTGGCCAACCCCAGTTGGAACCGCCTGTTCCACATTTATGATGCCATGAAGCTGGGGGTTTCGATGAAGACCATCCAGAACCTGACCAAAATTGACAAATGGTTTTTGGAGCAGATTTGGGAATTGATTGAGTTGGAACAGGAAATCGAAAAGCACGAAGTGGAGAGCATTCCCGCTGCACTTATGCGCAAGGCCAAAGAAAAAGGCTATGCCGACCGGCAACTGGCCCATTTGATGGACTGCTTAGAAAGCGAGGTGCACAAAAAACGCAAGGAGCAAGGAATCAACCGCGTGTACAAACTGGTGGATACGTGTGCAGCCGAATTTGAAGCCAAGACACCGTACTACTACTCCACGTTCGATTCCGAAAATGAATCGATTGTGTCCGACAAGAAAAAAGTGATCGTGCTGGGCTCCGGCCCCAACCGCATTGGCCAGGGCATCGAGTTTGATTACTCATGCGTGCATGGCGTGCTGGCCGCCAAGGAGTGCGGCTATGAAACCATCATGATCAACTGCAACCCCGAAACGGTTTCGACTGACTTTGACATCTCTGACAAACTGTATTTTGAACCCGTGTTTTGGGAGCATCTGTGGGACATCATCCAACACGAAAAACCCGAGGGCGTAATTGTGCAGTTAGGCGGGCAAACGGCCTTGAAGCTGGCCGAGAAACTGCACAAGTATGGGGTGAAGATCATGGGCACTTCATTTGAGGCCCTTGACTTGGCCGAAGACCGCGGCAGTTTCTCGTCTTTGCTCAAAGACTTGAACATCCCATATCCGGAATTTGGCGTGGCCCGCGATGCAGACGAAGCGCTGGAAGTATCCAAGACCATCGGCTTTCCGTTGCTCGTCCGCCCTTCGTACGTGCTGGGCGGCCAAAGCATGAAGATCGTGATCAACGAAAAAGAACTCGAGCATCACATTCTGGATATTTGGAAGCACCTGCCCGAAAACAAGGTGCTGTTGGATCATTTTTTGGACGGAGCCATCGAGGCCGAGGCCGATGCCATTTGCGATGGTGAAGACGTGTACATCATCGGCATCATGCAGCACATAGAGCCGGCCGGCATCCATTCGGGCGACAGCTATGCCGTGCTGCCACCTTACAACCTGGGCGACTTTGTGATCAAGCAAATCGAAACGTACACCAAGCGCATTGCCGTGGCGTTGAAAACCGTGGGGCTGATCAACATCCAATTCGCCATCAAAAACGACAAGGTGTACATCATCGAAGCCAACCCGCGCGCCTCACGCACGGTGCCGTTTATCTGCAAAGCCTACGATGAGCCCTACGTAAACTATGCCACCAAGGTGATGCTGGGCGAAAAGAAGGTGAAAGACTTTGTGTTCAACCCGGTAAAAAAAGGCTATGCGATCAAAGTACCGGTGTTTTCGTTCAATAAATTCCCGGACGTGAACAAAGAATTGGGGCCGGAGATGAAATCGACCGGAGAGGCCATTTACTTTATTGACGATTTGATGGACGACTATTTCCTGAACATCTACTCCGAACGGAATTTGTACCTGAGCAAATAGCAAACTAAACGCCCCGTGGCATTGTTACTGACTTGTAACGAATACGAACATGGCTGTATTTTTTCTGACCCTTGGCATTTTTGGACTGTTTTTCGCACTGATGGCCGTGCGACTTTTATTCGTGAAAAACGGAGAGTTCCGCGGCACGTGCGCCACGCAAACCCCACAGTTGATGAAAGAGGGCATCACGTGCGGCCTGTGCGGAAAAGTGGTGGGCGAAGGCGAAGCTTGTGGCGATCCTGAAAAACAAAAATTGGCGGCAGAAATGCCAATAGTTGGCCGGGGGAAATAGCTCAGCACGGTCACGCTGAGATCTAAAGATCGATGTGACACGTTCTTTTAATTCGGTTAATCGCACATCCGCTTTCTCGCTCGTGTCATAGATGGTTAGAAGGTAAACACTTGCGTCTTGGCGGTACACATAGGTAATCAAACGCGCCCCACCTGTTTATGCCGTTTCACCTCCTCAGCGGCCTGACGCAAGCTCTCAAAAAGTTGAACGGCTTGAGGAGAAAGTGGCTTTGCTGTCTTTACGAATGAAAGACTTCTCAGCACCTTCACTCCAACGGGTGCCTTTGCATCGGGTATTTCAACCCATACTTTCATCGCTCAAATTAATTTGTCAGATCGAACAATTTCTTGCCTCCATCTTGTCGAAAATGTTGCTGACTGGCCTGTACTTGTCAGGATGGGTCACCCTGCATCTGTGCTCGGCTGCCTGATTTTTCCCTCAGATATCGGTAGTCCGTATAAAACGTGCCAAACGGCACCAGCGAAGCCACCAACAAAATAGCCAACAATTTCCAGCTCCAGTCGGCCTCAAATTTCGCTTGCAGTGCCAACATCACATAGGCCACAAACAGCACCCCGTGCAGCATACCCACCACACTTACCGCCTGCGGCAATCCCGCCAGGTACTTGAGCGGCATGGCCACAAACAGCAACAGGATAAACGATAAGCCCTCAATAAACCCTACTACCCGAAAACGGCCCACCAGTGAAGACAGCATCTGTTTTTTATTTTTGATTGGAGGCAAAAATAGCCACCACCGCGGGCTTATAAATCCTCCCAACGGGAATATCCATGCCTGCCACGGTAACTTTATTGGCATGCACCTGCTGGATACGCCCGAGGGCCACCAGATAAGACTTATGGACACGCACCAGCCGCCCGGCAGGGAAAACCAGTTCCACGCTTTTGAGCGAGCCTTTGACAATGACACGTTCGTTTCCCCAAAAGATGATCGAGTAGTCTTTCAATCCCTGCACATGCGTCACTTCATTTACGTTTATTTTAACACGGGCCGTGCCTGATTTGACAACCAACTCATTGCCCTCGCCTACGGAGGGCACGGGCAGGGCTTGCGTTTTGAGATCGCCCAACTCCTTTTCCAACCGGGCCATTGTTTGTTGCTGCTCAAACCAATCCAACAACAAGTAAAACACAAACGTTACAGAATCCAAAAAATCCATTTCCCATAACGCACCATCGCACAAAGATGGTGACCCGCCCACATCATTAGACCGCGTGGCGAAAAATCAGGAATTCAAATTCTAACAAATAGGCCGTTGCCGTATCTTTATCTCATGACCGTACTTTGTTTTGATACCCAGCAAGGCCTTTACCAGTTTCAGACAACCGATCTCAACACAACGCTACACAGCCACCCTGCCACCGAAGTAATCGTGGCAAAATCCGGCTCTTTTGATGTCATTTGCCCCGATGGACATTACTCGGATGTCAAATTCGCACTCATTGGCGCCAACGTGGTTCACGCGGTTGTTTCAAAAACGGCCAACCTGACAATAACGATGTGCGAGCATCGAGATGTGGCCATCCGCAGACTGGCGAAGTTGGAGGGGCTAACGTCAGATGGAATCAGTATTTCCACTGACCCCCTGCAATCAGAAGTACTGCATCAGAAAATACTTCGTTGCTTAAACACGCTGGCTCCCGCGCTGGCGTACGACAATCGCGTAAGGGACTCCATCCGCTGGATTGAATTGCATAGAGGGCACCATGGGAAAACACTGGCCCAATTGGCAAGCCTCACCCACCTGTCGCAAAGCCGACTTTCCCATCTGTTCAAGTTCCACGTGGGCATCTCTTTCAAAAAATATTTGGTTTGGTCGCGGCTTAAAAATTGCATGAGCCTCCATGTACGTCAACCCGCTCTGCTGATGGACGCCTCGTTTGCCAGCGGGTTTTACGACCAGGCGCACTTCACGCGTGCGTTCAAAAAGATGTTGGGCGTGCCGCCCACAAAAGCATACTCCAGCCGTTCCGTACAAGTGCCCAACAAACTACCTCCCTACCTTTGATGTCTCAACCAGACACGATGCTATCCATCCGACCACTCAAAAAAGAAGACATACCCTCGCTGAAGGACGTCATTGACTCCAACAAACTTTTCCCGTCTGTATTGTTGGATGACATGCTGAGTGGATACCTGGCGACTCCGGACACTCAGGAAATCTGGCTGACAGGCGAAGTCAATTCGACTCCGGTGGCAGTCGCCTATTGCACTGCCGAACGTTTAACGGACGGCACCTTCAATCTCTTGCTCATCGCAGTACATAAGCATTCGCATGGGCGCGGTTGGGGGTCGGCATTGATGGAATTCATCGAGCAACAGTTACGGGGGGCCCGCCAACGCCTATTGATTGTGGAAACCTCCGGGCTGGCAGCCTATCGCCAAACGCGCGCGTTTTATGAAAAACTCGGGTATACGCGCGAAGCGGTCATTCGAGAATTTTACGGCCCGGGAGACGACAAAGTGATATTCTGGAAGAGACTGTAGATCCAAATACCGATTATCGGAAAGCGGAAACGACTATCTTTGTCCTATGTGTGTGATGCGTCTGGGGTTAGTGGTCGAGTCAGCCTTGTGCATCATAAAATGCCATCGGTTTGATGTCGGTGCGCTCGGCCAACTTTTTTGCTTGCGCGGGCGTCCCTAATTTCTGATTTTGCGGGCCAAATTATTTTTGATGAAACTGCTTTTTACCGCATTCCTTCTTGCTGCCTGCCTGGGTACGTATTCGCAACCCCTCTTTTGGAAGGCCCGCGTAAACACCGGGGAGTATGGGATGTTGAACGTAAACTTTACCCTGCAGCCTAATGGCGCCTACCTTTCGGGTAGTTCGGCACCGGGGGCACACAAGCGAATCATCGGGGGGCTGAAGGCTTCGCTTGCCAAGGGCATGTTTCGCAAAGATGGCAGCCTGATCGAGTTAGATAGCATTGTCTTTCGCGGCAACTCCTTTTCGGGATTCATGATACTGAATGGCCTCAAGTACATCCTGCGCGGCACAAAAGAAGGAAAATCCATCGTGGCGGACCTGACGGGTCGCTCGGAGCGTGACATCTTTGGCCGTTTCGAGGCCACGGAAGTAACCGCCCTTGACAAGCCCCAAAACTACCCTCAGGTATGGTCTGACATCAAGCGCCTCACCGAAGAACTGATCTACAATAGGTCTGTGCTACAGGACCACGAATGGAAAAGATTTGTCAAGGCCATGAACGGATTTTCTGCCATTGCCAAAGACGATGCGGAGTTCGCCTATGGCCTTTATTTTCACGCCATGCGCCTGCCGTTTACCCACTATTCATTGCAAGGGTCAAAAGACTCGGCCAAACACTTTTTGATCCCCGCATTCAATAAGACAAAGGCGAACATTCGGCCGAGCTTACAGCGAGTAAACGACCAGACGTTTCTCTTGGACGTGCCCAAATTCAACTTCCGGGTGGCGGATATCGATAGCCTCATGCAGGTCATTGTTAATTCCGATGTACGCCAGTTGATCATTGACCTCCGGAAGAACACCGGAGGCGATATGGAAGGAGCGATGCGCATCGGACAGTATCTATCGGACAAGACATTTTACGGAGGGGTGATGCTATCGCAACAGTATTGGAATACCCACTCGGCACCGCCCCGACCGGAAGACTACTCAAAATTCAAGTTGATGGACAATGCCAACTACGAATGGTTCAAACAGCAGGTGCGAAACGGAGTGGACGGCCTTTGCCTAAAAACGGAGCCGATGGACAAAACTTTTCAAGGAAGGGTTTTTATCCTCACCAGTAGTTCAACGGCCAGCGCCAGCGAGCCTTTTGTGTACACGTTGCAAAAAGAAAACCGGGCAACCGTTATTGGCAGCAAGACAGCGGGGGCAGTAATCAGTATGGAGTATGTACCCGTCAGTAATTTTGAACTTACCATTCCCATGCTGGATTACTACACCTACGATGGCAAACGCCTAGACAAAATCGGGGTGGAACCCAACATTGCCTGCAAGCCCAGCGATGCCTTGACCGTTGCGTTGACGCAAACAAAATAAGACATTGCTACTGGGGCAAAAAGAAGCAAGCCGGTTACCCCAACACCTCCCGCAGCACCACTTGCGACTTGAACTCACCCAGGTTTTCCAGGTGTGTGGCGTAGAAGCGCAACAGGGCATCCAACAGGTTTCTGCGCTGGATGTACGTGAGCTCCACCTCGCTGGCCGTGTGCGCACCCAACAAGCGCGTCAGCAGGGCTTCTTCGGCCGCATCCAGCAGGCGGCCGCCCAATACCTCAGTTGCGCTTTGGGGCTGAAAGCCCAGATAGCGGCTCAACCCAATCAGAAAAAGCAAGTGAAAATTTTCGGGCCGCTCTGAGCGGTCCAGGGCAATGAGCGAATCGATCAGATAAACCGCGAGTTCTTCCGCATGGCTTTGCTCTTTGACGGCTTTGTTCAACACTTCGTTCACGAACATGGCAATGGCCGATTTGCGGATGTCTGTGGCCAGGGTTTGGTAGGGATGCAAACACCTGACTTCCTTTAGGCGAAGGATCGTGGCGTTCTCTTTGTGGTACACCACCATGTCCAGCAGGGTCAGGGGCTGGTACAAGGCCATTTTGTTTTTCCGGCCCTGGCTGCGCACGCTATTGACGATGTACGTTTGCAGGCCAAACGCCTCGGTAAAGATGGTCACGATGATGGAGCTTTCGCCATAGCGGGTGTAGCGAAAGACAATGCCGCGGGTTTTGGCCAGCATACCTATGAGGGCTTGCGTTGACGCATCCCCTGCACAAAGGCCGTGCGGCTGCGGGCCTCGTACTTGTCCTTTTCACCCAGCAGTACTTGTGCGTTGGCCTCCGTCAGGCGAAAGGAAAACGAAGCCAGTTCGCCCGTTTCCGCGCAGATGGCGTGTACCTTGGTCACAAACTCCGCCACCGCGAGCAGGTTCGGCATCGGCCCAAAGGGCTTGCCTTCAAAGTCCATGTCCAGGCCGGCCACGATGACACGCTTGCCGCTGTTGGCCAGTTGGTTGCACACTTCCACAATGGCCTGGTCAAAAAACTGGGCTTCGTCAATGCCCACCACATCACAATCGCCTGCATACAGCAAAATGTCGCCCGCAAACTGCACCGGGGTGGAGCGAATGGCACGCTCGGCATGCGAGACGATATCCTGCTCATGATAGCGCCTGTCTACGGCCGGCTTGAAAATCTCTACTTTTTGTTTGGCAATGAGGGCGCGGTTGAGCCTGCGGATGAGCTCTTCTGTTTTGCCCGAAAACATGCAGCCACAAATCACCTCGATCCAACCGCTTTTGTGCGCTTGCTGGCTACGTCCCAGATGGGGTTCTACAAACATCTTGCAAGGTAACGCTACTTTGCCAAGGTGCCCAAACGGCCACCCGTGGGGCTATGACAACAGAAACAAGAATATCAACGGAAACACAATCCCCGCCAAGGCCAGCTTCCAACCGCGTCTCCAAAAGCTGTTTTCGCCTTTTTGAATGAACATGCCCGTGATGGCGATGGTGAGCATGGCCAGCCCAAACACATCGGAGTAGTAAATCCACCACTGGCTGGTATCGAGGTGCAGTTGGGTCATTTGCCCCAACACCGGGGTAGTGCGGTAATGTTCAACCTGGCCCTTGCCCGTGCTCATGTCAACGGTCACATCGTGCATCAGGAACGAAATCTTCAGCACGCCTTTATCCACCGAAAACCGCCTCAGGTTGTCGTCAATGCCTTGCGATTTTGCCCATGTTTTGACAAATGCCTCGTTGATTGAGTCAGGCGCGGGCAAGGAGACGTGCACATCCCTCGATTCATATGTGTACTTGCGCGGGTTCCACTGCTGGCGGTGGTTGAGAAAAATGCCGGAAAAAGAAAAGGCGATGATCAGACCGAGGTAAAAGTAGGCAAGGTCGCGGTGGGTGTTGCGGGCAGTCAGCTTCATGGGCTCGTGGGGAGATGGATGAGGGTTAAACAAAACGCAAAAAACGCTGGTGGGCACGAACAATCCAAAAATCGGGCGCGTTGTTTGGCTGTGTAGTTGATCGAGGGGTTTGGTTTTTGGGGTTAGGCGCTCCGAGAGGTCGGAGCGCCTTCTTTTTCAAAGCCCCTCGTCAATGTGGAAGACTTTTTTCAGTCGCTCCTGCCCTTTGCGGTCCATCATCATTACCAGGTAGTCGCTCTCTTCAATGCGCAGGTCACCTTCGGGGTTTTTGAGGAACTGACGCTGCCCGTGTTGGCGTTTGACGATGCCGGTCAAAATCACGTTGCACTGTTTTTTCAGATCAAAAAATGCCTTCTCGTACGGCACGCCAATGAGCGGGTTGCCCGGGGCGATTCGAAACTGTTTCAGGTCATACTCATGATCTTCGTGCGCATAGGCTAAAATCTCTTCGCTGAAAAGGGCCACATCCGGCTCAAAAATGTAGCTGGCCAGCAGTTTGGAGGATATTTCGTTTTTGGAGATGGCGTAGGTAACGCCTGCATTCTGAAACGTGTTTTTGAGGTTGCCGTTATCCAGCGTGACCACGTAGTTCAGGTTGTTGAAATGCTTTTTGATGTTGATGATGTACACGAGTTTCTCGGTGTCGTCCTGCAGGTTCACAAACACGATGGAGGCCTGCCGTATGTTTGCCTTTTCCAGCATGTCAAAATTGTTATAGTCAGAGTACAGGGTATACACCTGGTCAGAATCGTAATACTCACGAATGATGTCAATGTGGGCGCGGTCCTTGGTGATAATGGCCACTTGGCGGCTGGCCCCCAGCAGGTGCGTGACCACCGACTGGCCAAAATCATTCCAGCCGATCATTACCACATGATCGGCAAACTTGGTGCCGTGAAGCCCCAATTCGCGTTGCTCTTTTAACGTGCTCATAAAATTGGCGATCTGTCCGATGATAAAACCGTACACCCCGAGGCTGGAGAGGAGAAAAATAAATCCGATGAGGCGGCCGTGGGGCGTCACGGGCAGCACATCGCCATACCCTACGGTGGTAAGCGTTTCAAAAAGATACCACACCCCGTCTACCCACGACTGAATGCGGGCATTGGGTGCCCCTTGTTCGATGCGCACCAGCGTGATCACGAGTACCGCAAACACGGCCGCAATGCTCAGGGTAGTAATCAACCCCCGCTTATACTCCGGGCGCTTCATAGGTTTTCCGAAAATTAGGGGAAAAACAACAGCCCGCGGAGACGCTGCCTAAAAATACTTCCCCCGGCCGCGGGGTCAGGGGCAGGCTTTCAAACTGCGGGCCACCTCCTCTAAGGTGACGCGGCCACGTGCATGCTCGCCCGTGTTGTAAATGTAGGTGGCCAGCTCGGCCAGTTCCAGCTCGGTCAGCTGCGGCACGCCCGGCATGGCTTGGTTATAGGTAATGCCATTGACTGTTAGGGGCCCTTGGATGCCGTAGCGCATCAGGCAAATCACCTGATCAAAGTTCTGCTGCATATAATCGGATTGCGCCAGGGGCGGGTACAAGCGGCCAAGGCCCTCACCCTTTTTCTGGTGACAGTTGCTGCAGTGTTGTTGGTACAACTTCTCGCCCTGCACATAGTATTGCTGAAACTTCGGATCGCGGCCCGTGCATGCCGCCAGCAACCACAGAACCCCTACCGCAAGTTTAGTGGGCATACTCTTGCTTGAGCCGCGCAATGTCGGCAATAAGCCGATTGACGTCTTCTTCCTGGGTGCCATCGTATTTGCCGCGGATGCGCTGCTGTTTGTCCACCAACAAAAAAGCCCCGCTGTGAATGAAGCCATCGGGTTCGGACTTGTCTTCGAGGGCGGTGGCAAAATAGCTGGTTTGGGCAATCTTGTAAATCGAGTCTTTGGGCCCCGTCACAAAATGCCACGTGCGGCTCTCCACGCCCAGGCGCGCGGCAAAGTCGCGCAACAAAGCCACCGTATCCCACTCCGGATCAATCGTGTGGGAGAGGATCAGCACGTCAGCATCGGTTTGGATGGCCTCATACACACGCAGCATCTGCGTTTTCATGATGGGGCAAATGGTGCGGCACGAGGTAAAAAAGAAATCGGCCACGTAAATTTTATTGGCAAACGTCTGGTTAGTCACGGGCAGGCTGTCCTGGTTAACAAATGCAAACGGGGCAATGGTGTGATACACGGTATCTCCGTTGACCACCTCGCGCTGACCAAAAACCGGCAGCGGTTTGGGCTTGGCGCACTGCGTCAGCAACAAGGCCGTCCACACGGCAGCCACCCCTATCTTAACAACTGATTTCATCTCCTTCGCGTATTTCATGGGTATCAACGGCCATTACGTTTTGTCCAAAGTAAATCTTGTGGTCGCGTTTGCGATAGCTTGCCAACGTGGCCAAGGGCTCCTTGCCCACCTCGGCTGTTGCCTGGTCAATGGTGGTCATGATGCAGCGCGCACATGGCTTCACCCCTTTAAACCGGTTTTGGCCGATGGCAAAGGTGCTCCAGCCATCTTCCTCGTACGGCTCGCCACCGGAAAAAACGAGATTGGGGCGGAAGCGGTTCATGGGTACCGGTACTTTTAACCGGCTGTTTAAGTCGCGCAAAGATGATTCGCCCACGATTAGAAAGGGGTAACCATCGGCCAGGCTCACGTGTTCGTGAGCTTGGGCATACCGCGGATCAACCGGGCGCGCTTCGTCTTCCGGAAAGGCAACCAACCGCACCGTTTGCCCGAGGATACCGGAAAACCAGTGCGAGAGGGATGGGTCTACCTCGCGCACGAACACCTCATCATCCCACACGTGGGTACGCAGCCGCTCGGTGCCCGCGGGCTGCCCAGGAAGCAGCCGGCTTTCGCCCTGGTGGTGAATCTTCAATTGCCCGTGCTGACGCTCCAGCCGAAACAAGGCCAAGGTGGGCAGTGTTCGTTGGGTAAGGAAGTCTTGGTTTTCATCGATCAACATCCACCGCCTGTCGTGCTCCAGGCCTTTTGGCAACACGCGGCTGGACGGCAGACGAATGCCGCCTAAGGACTTGATGGGGTATATCCAGATCTCTGTGAGTTGCTTCATGGGGCAGCAAAGGTAACCACAAGACTAAACACTTTCGCCTTTGGAACTCATTTGTGCTATTTTCGCAACCAATGATCCGTGAAGCCGCCCTTTGGTATTTCGAGAGTGTCAACTTATACAACACCCTGTGCCCGCACAAGGTGAAAAAGATACCCGAAACACACTTTATCCACTTCAAAAAAGATGCGTTCATCTATTTGCCGTTGGAGCCGTCCAAAAACATTTACCTGATTGCCGAAGGACGGGTCAAGATCGGCCACTACCAGGAAGACGGCAAAGAAGTGGTGACCTCCATTTTGACCAAAGGCGAAATTTTTGGGGAGCTGGCCATCGCGGGCGAAGACTATCGCAGGGACTTTGCCCAGGCGATGGACCAGCCCACGGTGGTGTGTCCGGTGAGTGTGCAAGACCTGAAAGACCTGATGAAAGATGACCGCGAACTGAGCTTTCGGGTGTTGAAATTGATGGGACTGCGGCTGATGAAGCTGGAGCGCAAGCTGGAACTTCTGGTGTTTAAGGATGCGCGCACGCGTGTGATCGAGTTTTTGAAAGACGCTGCCAGTTGGAAAGGCAAGAAAGTGGGGTTTGAAACGATGATCCAAACCAAGCTAACGCACAAAGACATTGCCGCCCTCACGGGCACCTCGCGCCAAACCGTAACCACCATTCTTAACGAACTCAAGGAAGCGAATATCATTACTTTTGATCGCAGGCGCATTCTCATCCGCGACCTGGACCAGTTGAAGTAGGCCTCACCAGCCCGCGGGCAAGTCTTTTTCTTCATCCACGTCAGTCAGTACGGGCAGTTCATGCCAGCGCAAGGCCAGGCGCTCAAAGTCCTGTCGGGTATCCGCGGCAACGGATGCGGTGCTCCACTGTTTGCCTTGAAAGACAGCGGAGTGCAGCGCATTCATGCCCAGCAGGTAGTAGCCGCCATCCGCGGCCGGGCCCAGCACGGCATCGCCCGTGGCCAAGCGGGTGAAAGCCTGGCTTAGCAGCCCGGTGGTCAACTCAAAACAATC
>JALONI010000116.1 GCA_025455015.1 Cyclobacteriaceae bacterium
TGACGACAGCGAGGCCCTGGTGCACCGGAATTTAGCGGTACAGACGGTGCACACCGTTAAACCCATGCTGGGCAGCGTACTTTACAACCTGATCAGCAACGCCATCAAATACCGGTCGCCCGACCGTGCGCTAGTCGTGTCGGTCACCAGCCGCACCGAAGGGGAGTTTACCATTGTTGATGTGGCCGACAACGGATTGGGCCTTGATGTGGTTCGGTTCAAAGACAAACTTTTTGGTTTATACAAGCGCTTTCATACGCATACCGATGGCAAGGGGCTCGGGCTTTTTCTAGTCAAACTCCAGGTGGAAGCACTGGGTGGGAAAGTAGACGTAACCAGCGTGCTCAACGAAGGCACTACGTTTTCAGTTTCATTCCAAAATTCTCCTGTGGAGCAGGCCACCAATTTTTCACTGCCGGCACCCGCCTAGAATGACTCTCGCAAGGCATATGTTTTGCGCGCCTTTTGAACCAGCGCCTCGGACTCCGCGAAATTGAGGGTTTGCTGCCCATCGCTGTAAGCTTCTTCCGGTTTTTGGTGGGTTTCAAAAATGAGACCATCCGCTCCGGCCATGATGGCCGCCAGCGCGATGGGTTCCACAAACTCGCGAATGCCAATACCGTGCGAAGGATCGGCCACTACCGGCAGATGCGTTTTCTCTTTGAGCAGGGGAATGGCATTGATGTCCATCGTGTTTCGGCTGGCGCGTTCGTAGGTACGGATGCCGCGCTCACACACGATGATTTTTTCGTTGCCGGCAGCAAAAACATACTCGGCTGAGTACAAAAGCTCTTCCACCGTACCGCTGATACCCCGCTTGATCATCACGGCCTTGTCAACCTTGCCCAACTCATCCAAGAGGTTGAAGTTTTGCGAATTTCGGGCGCCTACTTGAAAGATATCCACGTAGTCGTGCATGTCAGCAATCTGGCTTACCTGCATCACCTCACTGACGATTTTTATACCTGCTTTTTTGGCGAGCGCATGCCACATTCGCAGGCCTTCTATGCCAAGTCCGCGGAAAGCGTAGGGCGAACTTCGCGGTTTAAAAACACCTCCGCGCATGATGCGAACTCCTTGTGCTTTGAGATGATCGATCGTTTGCTGAGCCTGCGATTCGCTCTCAATAGAACAAGGACCCGCCATGATCGACAGCGTGCCTTCACCCACGGTGATTCCGTCACCTAAATCGACAATGGTGCGGTTCACTTTCCATTTCCGCGACACCAACTGATAATCGTCTGACACTTGGTGAATATCGGCAATGCCCGGCAGATGACCGAGTTGCCGGAGATCTACGCTTTTTTTGCCTACCACCACCCAATAGATACCCGCTTGCGTGTGTACTTCGGTGGCCTTGAATCCGAGGAGGAGCAGTTTGGCCCGTACGGCCTCCCGGTCGGCCTGGGATATCGTTTTCTTTAGTTGTAAAATCATGGTGCAGGCTGGCGTAAATCGTGAACAAATTGTTGGATGGCAGCGGAGTCCACCCCCTGTGCGGCTAAATGTTGAATGAAAGAACTTCCCACAATGGCGCCCGCAGCATAGCGACAGGCCGTGGCCAGGGTCTGTGCGTTGGAGATGCCAAAGCCAATCAGATACGGATTGGACAGGCCCAGCGCACGCAGCCGCTCAAAATAGGCGATCTGCTCGGCCTCAAATTGATGCCGGGTGCCGGTGGTGCTTGAGGCCGACACGGCATAGATGAAGCCCTCGGTCACCGAGTCGATCGCGCGTATGCGCAACTCCGAAGTAGTCGGTGAGATCAAAAAAGCATTGAGCAAACCGTTTGCCCGAAACAATTCGCGGTAGCGCTGCAAGTACTCGGCCATCGGCATGTCGGGTAAGATGACCCCATCCACCCCGGCCCGGCTAGCCTGTTGGCAAAAGCGCTCCATGCCATATTGCAGAACGGGGTTCAAATAGCCCATGAGCACAATGGGAATGGACGTTTGTTTTCGCACGTGTGCCACCTGCTCAAGCAACACCGCAACGCGCATGCCTCCCTCAATCGCCTGCTTATTGCTTTGTTGGATGATGGGGCCGTCAGCGATTGGATCCGAGAAGGGAATGCCGATCTCAATCATGTCAACGCCTGCCTTGGCCAGCGCGACCGCGATAGGCACGGTGTCATCCACCGTTGGAAAGCCGGCCGTGTAGAAAATCGAGAGGATACCTTCCTTCTTGCTTTCAAAAAGTTGGACGATGCGGTTTTTCATTAGTACTGACCCCATTTGATATAGGTTTCCAAATCTTTATCGCCACGGCCCGACAGGTTGATTACCACTACGTCATCTTTGTCAAACTCAAATTGATCCAGTGCCGCCATAGCGTGGGCCGTCTCGATGGCGGGAATGATCCCCTCCGTTCGGCTCAGGGCCACCCCAGCTTTCATGGCTTCGTCATCCGTTACGTTGACAAACGTGACCCGGCCAATGTCGAACAGGTGTGCATGCATGGGACCAATGCCCGGATAGTCCAAACCGGCCGAAATAGAATGGGGCTCAACCACTTGTCCGTCATCGGTCTGCATCAGCAGCGTGCGGCTGCCATGCAACACACCGGGTTTTCCCAGCGCTGTGGTTGCCGCAGACTCCCCCGAGTCGATGCCTCTTCCACCCGCCTCCACCCCTACCAGTTGCACGTGCTCATCGGCTAAGAAATGATAGAATGCGCCTGCAGCATTGCTCCCACCGCCCACACACGCAAATACATAGTCAGGGAAGGGATTTCCTTCTTTTTCGATCAATTGTCTCTTCATCTCTTCACTGATTACGGCTTGGAAGCGCGCCACCATATCCGGATAGGGATGCGGGCCCACCACGGAGCCGATGATGTAGTGCGTGTCGGTGGGATGATTGATCCAATGGCGCATGGCCTCGTTAGTCGCGTCTTTCAGCGTCATGTTGCCGCTGGTGGCCGGTACCACCTGCGTGCCGAGGATGCGCATGCGTTCTACGTTGGGGCGTTGCCGTTCCATGTCCAACTTGCCCATGTACACCATGCACTCCATGCCCATGAGCGCACACACGGTTGCCGTGGCCACCCCGTGCTGCCCCGCTCCTGTCTCGGCAATGATCTTCTGTTTACCCAACCGTTGCGCCAACAGGATTTGACCGATGGTGTTGTTGATCTTGTGCGCCCCCGTGTGGCACAGGTCTTCGCGCTTTAGGTAAATGCGTGCACCATGTTTTTCGGACAGGCGCTTGGCCCAATACAAAGGCGTGGGCCTGCCTACGTAGTCGCGCAGCAGTGCTTGAAATTCTTGCTGAAAGGAAGGCTCACTTGTGATGGCGAGGTATCGTTCGCGCAACGCTTCGATGTTGGGATACAACATTTCGGGAATGTACGCGCCTCCAAATTGCCCGTAGTAGCCTTGTGTGTCTACTTCATATCTTGGCTTGTTCATGATGGTTGATGGGTAGTGATGATTTGTTTTGCCACTATTACTTTTTCAATGTCTTTGTGTCCGGGTGAAGTCTCCAGTCCGCTGTTGAGGTCCACGCCCGCAAATTGCGGATGCTCGATCGACAAGGCTTCTTCGAGGTTGTGAAGCGTCAGTCCACCGCTCAGCAGGAAAGGTATGTCCAGATCATAGGCTTTCAAAATTTCCCAGTTAAACGTCCGGCCACTGCCGCCCCGTTGCGAAGTCTTGGTGTCAAAGAGAAAAAAATCGACTACCGCGCGAAAGGGCGCAAGTGATGCGATATCTCGCTGGCTGCCCACGCCCACCGCCTTGACCAGCACGGTATGGGGCGATCGAAGCCGGGCGCACTCATCGGGCGTCTCTTCGCCATGGAGTTGTACGCCTTGCAAACCATGGCGGGCCCGTAATGCGGTTATCCGATCATACGAGTCGTTGACAAACACACCCATTTTTTGAGGCGGTGTTTTCAGTTCGGGAAGCTGGAAATCATCGCCCACGTACCGCGGTGACTTTTGGTAAAAGATGAAGCCCATCCAGTCCGGACGCAACAAGGCCACTTCCGCGATGTTGCTTGATTCGCGCAGGCCACAGATCTTCCAGCGAAGCGCGGGTTTCATGTCACGGGAGATTTGATCTTTTTGAGTTCCTGGATGAAAACCCGGGCGGCTTTTTCCGGTTGGGCCGTTTCCATAAATCGCTGGCCGATCAAAAAACCCTGGTATCCATAAGCCATCAAGTCGGCCACCGCCTGTGGTGAATCGAGACCGCTTTCTGACACGGCCACCGTTCCCCGCGGCATAGCGGCCGCCAGTTCCTTGCTAAGCGTTACGTCTACGCGGAAGGTTTTCAAGTCGCGGTTGTTTACACCCATCAAATCCACAGGGGCTTCCTGGTTGCGCTGCAACTCTTCTTTGGAGTGAACTTCCAACAATACTTCCATCCCCAACCGATGGGCGAGTTCAGCAAACGTTCGGATTTGGCCGGGTGACAACGATGCCGCGATTAGTAAAATGGCGTCTGCACCGATCGACTTCGCCTCCACAATCTGATACTCATCCACCACAAAGTCTTTTCGAAGGATGGGACAAAAATTAAATTTCCGCGCGGTGGTCAAATCGTCATTGCTGCCCCCGAAAAACGGTGTATCGGTGAGCACTGACAGGGCCGATGCGCCCGCTTGCATGTAGCCGATGGAGACTTTCTCTACCGAGATATGTGGATTGATCGCACCTTTGGAGGGTGACTTCCGTTTGATCTCGGCAATGATGCCGGACTTATCCGGCCGCGTCACGTATTTGCGAAGCGATACGGTTGGACTTTCAAAATAGAGGCTGCGCTCCAGCAAACGGAGG
Source organism: Cyclobacteriaceae bacterium (assembly GCA_025455015.1). GTDB lineage: Bacteria > Bacteroidota > Bacteroidia > Cytophagales > Cyclobacteriaceae > ELB16-189. The sequence continues at coordinate 4,780 of JALONI010000116.1, forward strand.
GGGAACAATTCCTTTCGCTCCGCCACCTCTTGGTGCTTGTTGGCAATGATCTCATCTAGAATATCCATGGTTCAGGAGGGATTGATCGTCATTAGTTTTTGAAACGTATTCAGTGCCTTGCCCGATTGGAGCGTATCCAAGGCCAACGCCACCGCCTCTGGCAATGACGCGGTGCAGCCGGCTGTGTATAAGGCCAAGCCCGCATTGGCGGCCACAACGGCATTTTGCGGTGGTGTTCCCTGGCCGCGCAGTATGGACAAAAACAACGTAGCCGACTCTTCTACGGTAGTGCCGCCCTGAATTTCCTTCGCGCCAATGACCGAAAGACCCAATGCCTGTGGGTGCCAAACAAATTCGCCTGCATTGGAGAACACTTTAAAGGGCCCCGTCAACGAAACCTCATCATAGCCTTGAAGGTCATGCAACACACAAAACTGCTTGTTGGTTTGTTGATACAAGTAGCCATACTGCCTGGCCAACTCCAGGTTGAACACACCCACCAACTGGCGAGGCGGGCGGGCGGGGTTAACCATAGGGCCGAGCATGTTAAAGAACGTTTTCACGCCCAGCTCTTTGCGGATGGGAGCCACGTTTTTCATTGCAGGGTGAAACAGCGGGGCATGCATGAAAAAAATGTTGGCCGCACCAAGGCTGCGTTTTAATGTCTCCACATCATGCGTGAAGCGATAGCCAAAATACTCCAATACATTAGAGGAGCCACTGACCGATGAGACCCCATAATTACCGTGTTTGGCTACCGGTTGCCCTGCTGCGGCCACCACAAACGATGATAGGGTGGAGATGTTGATGGTGTTTTTGCCGTCACCGCCCGTGCCGCAAACATCCATCACGGGTTCGTCAACCTGTACGGGCAAGCAAAGCTCCAACATGGCATCGCGGAAGCCCTGCAATTCCTGCAAGGTTACCGCGCGCATCATATACACCGTCATAAATGCGCTCACTTGACTGGCGTTGTGTTTGCCCGAAGCCAAGTCGATCAACACCTGCCGTGCTGTGTCCTTGCTCAATGAGCGGTGCTCGATCAGTTCCGTCAAAATCTCTTTCATGGCTTGTGCGTTATCCAGTTTTCCAACAGTGTTTTGCCATGCTCAGTCATGATCGACTCGGGGTGAAACTGCACCCCGCGGACGTCCCACTGCCGGTGGCGCAACGCCATCATAATGCCTTGGTCGTTTCGGGCGGTTACCTCCAGGGAAGGCGGCAGCGTCTTCTCGTCTACCGCCCACGAATGGTAGTGGCAAACGGTAAACGCTGCAGGCATACGCGCAAATAGATAGTCCGCCTGCGTAACCTGCACCCGACTCGTAACACCATGCAACACGTTGGGCAGGTTGAACAGCGTGCCCCCAAACACTTCTGCAATTCCCTGATGACCGAGACAAACGCCCAAAATGCTCCGTACCGGGGCCAGTTTTTCTACCAATGGCTTTAAGATGCCCGCTTCCGAAGGAATACCCGGGCCGGGCGATACGAGTATCTTGTGGTAGGCCGCAGCCTCCTGCACGGTGATCTTGTTGTTCCGTACCACCTCCGGAGATTCCCCCAACTCGCGCAAGATGTGCACCAAATTGTACGTGAAGGAGTCGTAGTTGTCGAGGACCAATATTTTCATAACTGTGTGGCCATCACAATGGCGCGCTTGAGTGCTTCGAGTTTGTTGTTTACTTCTTGGAGTTCGTTTTCCGGGCGCGACTTGGCCACCACCCCGGCCCCTGC
>JALONI010000049.1 GCA_025455015.1 Cyclobacteriaceae bacterium
AAAAAGGTTCTCGGCAATCGTTTGTTTATGTCCAAATTCTCGTAGTTTTCGGAATTAAACAACTCAATTCTAACTCTATGACTAAATTCTACATGCGAATGCTTTTGCCATTGCTGCTGGTGTGCACGGCTGCGGTGGCGGCCTGGGCGCAAACCACCGTATCGGGTACGGTGAAAGACGGTGCGACAGGCGAGACCTTGGCCGGTGTAAACGTGGTGGTGAAAGGGCGTGTGATCGGAACGGTTACTGACCTGAACGGAAAGTTTACGCTCAACATCAAAGAAAACCCTCCCCTCACGCTGGTCTTTTCGTTTGTGGGGTTTGGCTCACAGGAGCTAGAGATCAAAGACGCCAATACCGCGGGGCTGGACATATCGCTGCAAGAGCAAACCCTGCTCGGGCAAGAGATCGTAGTGTCTGCCTCCCGGGTGGAGGAAAGTATTTTGCAGTCTCCCGTCTCCATCGAAAAAATGGATATCTTGGCCGTACAAAACACGGCATCGGATAACTATTACAAAGGGCTGATCAACCTGAAAGGGTTGGACATGACTTCAAGCAGTATCAACTTCCAGATCATCAACGCACGTGGTTTCAACTCCACGGGTAACACGCGTTTCGTGCAGTTGACGGATGGGATGGACACGCAAGCGCCTGCCTTGAACTTTCCCATCGGTAACCTAAACGGCCCCTCCGAGTTAGATGTAGAGAGCGTGGAGTTTATCCCCGGAGCCGCTTCGGCCTTGTATGGCCCCAACGCTTTCAACGGCATCCTGCTGGTAAATTCCAAGTCGCCCTTCGAATACCAAGGCTTAAGCGCCATGGCGAAGTACAGCGTCAATCACGTGGGTGGCAATTCCACCCTCGACAATGCCGGTGTTTCCGAACCGATCGGACCGGGCAGTGTACAACCGATGTACGAGGCGGCTCTGCGCTACGCCAAAGCATTCAACAATAAGTTTGCCTTTAAAGTGGCGCTTTCGTACAGCCAAGCAACCGATTGGTACGGCACCAATTTGCGCGACAAAAACCCCGAACGCAATGTGGATGAAAATGGCAATCAACGGTTGAGTTTCAACCCCGGTGCCGACCGTGTGCATGCGTTTGGCGATGAAGTGGCCAACAGTTTAGGGCTGGTGCGGCTGTCATTGGCCCCGGCTCTGGCAACTACGCCCCTCGCTCCTTTCACACAGTGGCTGCCTGACCAGACCGTTTCACGCACACCCTATGAAGAAAGACACTTGGTCGATTACAACGCGCGTAACTTCAAAGCCAATGTGGGCCTGAACTACCGCCTCTCTGACAAAGTGGAATTGTTGTACTTACTCAACTATGGATTTGGAACCTCGGTGTATACAGGGGCACAACGCTATTCCCTCAAAGATTTCAGCATTCAACAGCACAAACTTGAACTCAAGGGCTCGAACTTCTTTTTGCGCGGCTACACGACCATCGAAGATTCAGGCGATTCGTACATCGCGGATTTGACCGGTGTACAAATAAATGATTTGTGGAAGGGTAACTCAGCGTGGTTCCGCGATTATTCCGTAGGGTACCTGACCCACCTGGCCAACCTGGCGGGCCAAGGACAATACAATCCGGCAAACGCGCCCACCGTGGCGCAGCAAGAAGGAGCACATATTTTTGCACGCTCTCAAGCGGACATCGGCCGGCTGTTGCCCGGAACACCGGAGTTTGACGCAGCCAAAAGTGCCGTGCGCAGCCGCGTTATTCCGTTTGGCTCTCTGTTCAATGACCAAACCCGTCTCTACCATGCCGAAGGCCAGTACAATTTCAAAAACGAAATCGATTTTATGGAGTTGATGGTGGGTGGTAGCTACCGGTTGTTTGATCTCCGCTCCAACGGTACCATCTTCGCTGATACTGCCGGAAATCCGATCACGATCCAAGAATTGGGTGCTTACGTGCAGGCAGCCAAGCGCATCCTGAACGACAAAGTAAAAGTAACGGGTTCGGTGCGCTGGGATAAAAACGAGAACTTTGATGCTCAAATCAACCCGCGCATCTCGGCCGTTTATTCCGCCACGCCCGAGCACAATTTCCGCGCCTCTTACCAAACCGGCTTCCGTATGCCTACCACGCAAAATCAACACATCGACTTGAATGCCGTGAGCGCGCGCCTGATTGGCGGCTTGCCCGAGTATGCACGTGCCCGCAATGTGTTTGAAAATGCGTACGACTTGCGTTCGGTGGTGGCCTACACAGCTGCCGTTGCCGCCAACGTAGCCGCCAATAATCCGTTGACCTCACCCACTGCCATCGGTGGCCCGGCCAACTTGGCGCTGCTCCGCCCCGTCACTTCCATTGACCCCGTACGGCCAGAACAAGTAAGGTCAATTGAGGTCGGCTATAAGGGGGTTATCGGAGGCAAACTCTTGCTTGACGTTGTTTATTACCGAAATCAATTCAACGACTTCATTGCGAATCAGTTTATCCGGAAAGCGGCTGGTGTGATTGATATCACCAACATGATCACCGACCCCAACGATCCGCTGTACGCGACCTATAACTTCGATCCGCGCACCGAACAGAACATTCGCAACGCTCAAACACTACTTACGCCCATTACCACCATTGGTCAGGAGAACACATTCTCCATCCCGACCAACGTGGATCGTCAGCTGGTTGCCCAAGGCTTTGCCATCGGCATGGAGTATAGCTTGCCAAAAGGCTATAAGCTGGGTGGCAATTACAATTGGAACAGGCTAAACGAGGCCGAGCGGTTGGCAGCCGATGGTTTCCTGGCCGAATTCAACACGCCCGAACACAAGTACAACATCACGTTCGGCAATCGGAAAGTGACCGACAAAATCGGGTTCAACGTGTCATACCGCTGGCAAGACCAATTCCTGTGGGAGTCGTCATTTGCCCAAGGAAGTGTACCCGCCATTGGCACCGTGGATGCACAAGTGAGCTATCGCTTGAAAGACCTGAAATCGATCGTGAAGATTGGCGGCTCGAATCTTACCAATGAGCGCTATGTACTCAATTATGGCGGCCCCACCTTGGGTGCCATTTATTACGTCTCGGTCACATTCGATCAACTGATGAAATAAAAAGAAAGACTACTATGAATACTAAAAATAAATTTGTGGTTTCGTTGCTGATGGCCGTTGCTGTCAGTGCCTGCACCCATGATTTCCCCGAACAGGCCGAGCCAACCCTGGGTGAAGTTGATTTCACCAAAATGGTCTCGGTCGGCAATTCGTTGACGGCCGGTTTTATGGACGGGGCGTTATATACCGATGGACAAAACAATTCGTTTCCTTCCATCATCGCGCAACAAGCGGCAACCTTAAGCGGAGGCGCCTTTACGCAACCCTCGGTCAATTCGGCCAACGGTTGTTTTAACCCAGCGGGAGGATGCACACAAGGTCGCTTGATCTTGCGCAATCCGGCATCGCCCGCCCCTGCGCCTACCACGGGTGACAACGGTGCTGCTTTTGCCGCTTTTACGGCCATTCCGAAAAACCAGTTGAACAACTGGGGCGTGCCGGGAGTGACGATCCAAACCGCGCAGGCGGCTGCCCTGGGAGGACCTGCCTCGGCCAACCCGCTATTTAGTCCCTATTACGCACGCATTGCATCCGCTCCGGGAACCTCCACGCTGATGGGAGACGCGGCCGCTTCCATGCAAAATGGGGGAACATTCTTCACGTTTTGGCTGGGTAATAACGATGTGTTGGGGTATGCAACTAATGGAGCAGCTGTTTTGAATCTCCAAGGAAATCCCGGACCGCCTCTTACAGCGCAAGGTACTTTCCAAGCAGCTTTTAATGCGGCTTTGACAACCATGCTCAACGCCAATCAAAATGCCAAAGGTGCTGTGGCCAATGTGCCGAACGTCACCAGCATTCCGTTTTTTACGACTGTTCCTGTCAACCCCGTAAATCTACCCGCAGCAAATGCAGCCGCTTTGAATGCTGGCTTCAGTGGTTACAATACCACCCTGGATGTCCTAAAAGGCGCACCATTCAACCTGCCTGCGGCTGAAATGGATAGTCGCAAAATTACGTTCGCTACCGGCCCGGGAAACCGAATCGTCCTTAACGATGAAACGGCCCGGGACCTCGGACCTTTTTGGGATCAGCTACAAGGAGCTGGCGCCATTTCGTCCGGACAACGGGCTGCGTTAGAGCCTTACAGACGCGCCCGACAGGCCATTATCACCAATGCCGCTACTTCTACCGTGGGCGATCTCGTAGTTCTGCCAGCAGCCACTTTCATCGGCACGTTGGTCGGTGGCGATCAGCAGTTGATTAACGGTGTAACCGTACCCTTGGCAGATAATTGGGTCGTAACGCCTTCCGAGCAAACTGAAATCCAAGCTTCAATTGACGGTTTCAACCAAACAATTTCCACGGCCGTTAATGCCCAAGCTGCGCGTCTTGTGCTTGTTGATACAAACAAAGCATTGCGGGATGTCCGTGCCGGGCTTATATCGATCAATGGCTCCGCGTTTACCGCTTCGATCACGCCTCCGTTTGGTGCCTTCTCGTTGGATGGTGTCCATCCCAACCCCAGAGGCTCGGCCTTCATTGCCAATGAGTTTATCAAAGCCATAAATGCCAAATGGGGTGCCTCCATACCGCTGTGTAACCCTAACAACTTCCGCGGAAACGCGCTTCCTATCCCCTAGGCAGATGATGCCCTGTGACAAAAAAACCCCGCCTCGCGCGGGGTTTTTTGTTCCTAAAACAATTCTTTCGCAATCCGGTAAATGGGATCGCTCTTGCCCATGGAATAGAAGTGCAGCGTAGGTACGCCTGCCTGGATCAACTCCTTCGACTGCTGAACGGCCCAGCGGATGCCCAGTTCCTTAATGGCCTGGTTATCCTTGCATTTCTCCGCCTCATCGGAAAGCTCCTCGGGTAAGTCAATGTGAAATACCTTGGGCAGCACCGTTAGCTGCGCCTTGCCCGTCAGCGGCTTGATGCCCGGAATAATGGGCACATGGATGCCCGCCTGCTTGCACTTGTCGACAAACTCGAAGTACTTTTGGTTGTCAAAAAACATTTGGGTGACGATGTACTCAGCTCCCATATCGACTTTGAGCTTGAGGTACTTGAGGTCTGTTTTGAGGTTGGGCGCGTTGAAGTGCTTTTCCGGGTAGCCGGCCACGCCAATGCAAAAGTTGGTGGGCGCGGTGTTTTCCAGGTCTTCGTCCAGGTACAGACCACGGTTCATTTTTACCACTTGTTCCAACAATTCGGACGCATAGCGATGACCATCGGGCTCGGGCACAAACTTGGGCTCGCTTTTGATCGCGTCTCCTTGCAGCACCAGTACGTTATCCACGCCCAAAAAATGCAAGTCGATCAATGCATTTTCTGTTTCTTCCCGGTTGAACCCACCACAGATAATGTGCGGTACGGTGTCTACCTTGTAGTGGTTTTGGATGGCCGCACAAATGCCTACGGTGCCCGGCCGCTTGCGCGTGGAGATGCGCTCCAGCAGGCCTCCCTCCTTTTTGCGGTAAACGTATTCTTCGCGGTGATAGGTGACGTCAATAAACGGAGGCTTGAACTCCATCAGCGGATCAATGTTGTCAAACAGGTTGCGGATGTTCTCCCCCTTGAGCGGTGGCAGTATCTCAATGGTAAACAACGTTTTGCCGTTGGCGCGTTTTAAGTGGTCGGTGACTTTCATTGGCTAATTTAAAGACTTGAAGATGAGTCGATTTGAAGATGGGTCGATTTGAAAATTCGATAATTTGAAGATTAGTTGATTTGACGGTCAATGACTTTTAGCGGTGGCGATGATTTTTGAGATCACTCGAATAATGCTTTGTACATCCGAGAGCAGTTGATCACATGTGGGATAGGATGCAGACTCACGACAGAGCAAAAGCCAATACTCGGTTTCATCGGCTTCCTTAGCGGCTATCTTGAATTTATGAATAAAGTCATTTTTGCTTTCGGCATTTTGAGCTTCGCGGGTATTGGCGCCAATCGAAGTACCCGACTTGAGTAGCTGACGTGCAATCACGTATTTCTTGTCGGCCTCCAATCGCTCGCAATACTCAATGATCGCTATTGAAAAGCGAAACGTCAACTCGACAATCAAATTCTCCTTATCATCTCTCACAATTTATCTCGCTTAAATTCTAAAATCAGGGCATCTTCAAATTCTCAAATTAACGACATCTTCAAATCAATAAATTTTCAAATCGAATACGATAGATTCGGTGCTAACCACTTCTCCACCTCCGCCAGGGGCATTTGCTTGCGTTGGGCGTAGTCGGCCACTTGGTCTTTTTCGATTTTGCCTAACCCAAAGTAAGTGGACTTTTCGTGCGCGAAGTAATAACCGCTGACGGCCGCAGCCGGATACATGGCGTACGACTCGGTCAGCCGGATGCCCGCTTGCTTTTCGGCATCGAGCAGTTCAAAAAGCGCTTTCTTTTCGGTATGATCGGGACAGGCCGGATAGCCGGGTGCCGGGCGGATGCCCTGGTACTTTTCCTCGATCAGTTCGGCTTCATTTAAATTTTCGGTGGACGCATAGCCCCAAAACTCCGTGCGCACTTTTTTGTGCAGCAGCTCGGCAAAGGCTTCCGCCAACCGGTCTGCCAGGGCCTTGGCCATGATCTCGGAATAGTCGTCATTCTTTTTCTTGAAGCCATCCACCAGGCGCTCCAACCCCACGCCCGTGGTTACGGCAAAAAGGCCCACGTAATCAAGCGTAGGGCTGTCTGCGGGTGCCACAAAATCCGCCAGGCAAAAGTTGGGCAAGTCTTTGGCTTTCTGATTTTGCTGACGCAAAAAGTGAAGCGTCTGCAGCGGCTGTGTGCCCGCCTTGTCGGCATACAACTGTACGTCATCGCCCATGGCGCGCGCAGGATAAAACGCCACCACTGCGTTGGCCTCCAACTTCTTTCCTAAGATGATCTGCTGCAGCAGCGCCTGCGCATCGGCATAGAGCCGTTGGGCCTCGGCTCCCACTTTCTCGTCTTGCAAGATGCCGGGGTAACGACCGTACAGCATCCACGTTTGGAAGAACGGTGTCCAATCGATGTAGCGGGCGATTTCCTCCAGCGGATAGTTCTTCAACACCTTGCGGCCGATGAACTGCGGCTGAACCGGCTGGCTCAGGGTCCAGTCGATCTTCACTTTGTTGGCCCGGGCGGCACTGAGGGGCAGGTAGTTTTTTTGCTGCTGGCGGCTTTCGTGATCTTTGCGCAGTGCAACGTATTCTTCCTTGACTTTGGCTTGAAACCGCGGCCGCGTTTCCGGGTTGATCAACTCGCTGGCCACGGGTACCGAACGGGAGGCGTCCAGCACGTGCACAACCGGCCCCTCGTACACCGGGTCAATTTTCACGGCCGTGTGGATGCGCGAAGTGGTGGCCCCTCCGATCAGTAATGGCAACGTCATGGCGCGGTGTTGCATCTCTTTGGCCACGTACACCATCTCATCCAGCGAGGGTGTAATCAGCCCGCTTAGCCCGATGACGTCTACGTTTTCTTCCACGGCCTTGTCCAGGATTTTGTCGGCTGGCACCATCACCCCCATGTCCACTACATCGTAATTGTTGCAGGCCAGCACCACCCCTACGATGTTCTTGCCTATGTCGTGCACATCGCCTTTGACGGTGGCCATCAGGATACGTGCCGCGGGCTTGCTTACCACGCCAGACTTCCGCTTTTCTTCTTCCAGGTAAGGGGTTAGGTACGCCACCGCCTTCTTCATCACACGGGCGCTTTTCACCACCTGCGGTAAAAACATTTTGCCTGCGCCAAACAAATCGCCTACCACGTTCATGCCGGCCATGAGCGGTCCTTCAATCACCTCCAGCGGCCGGCCGTATTTCTGGCGCGCTTCTTCCGTATCGGCATCCACATGGTCAATGATGCCTTTCACCAGGGCGTGCGTCAGTCGCTCTTCCACGCTGGTTTGGCGCCACGCCTCGTCAAGTTCTTTTTTCTTTGTTGAGCCCTTCACTGATTCAGCAAACTCCAGCAACCGCTCGGTGGCATCGTCTCTGCGGTTTAGCAATACGTCTTCCACCCGTTCCAGCAGGTCTTTGGGAATCTCATCGTACACTTCCAGCAGGGTCGGGTTCACGATGCCCATGTCCATGCCGTGGCGGATGGCATGGTAGAGAAAGGCCGAGTGCATGGCCTCGCGCACGGTCTGGTTTCCCCGAAAGGAAAACGACACATTACTGACCCCGCCACTCACGTGTGCATGCGGGAGGTGTTCGCGTATCCACTGGGTAGCCTTGAAAAAATCCACGGCATAGTTTCGATGTTCGTCAATGCCGGTGGCCACGGGGAAAATGTTGGGATCAAAGATGATATCCTGCGGGGGGAACTTCACCGTGTGGACCAAAATATCGTAGGCCCGCTGGCAAATGTTGATTCTGCGCTGATAGGTATCGGCCTGGCCCTGTTCGTCAAAGGCCATGACCACGGTGGCTGCGCCATAGCGTTTGACCAACGTAGCCTGCTTGATAAACTCTTCTTCGCCCGCTTTTAAGCTGATGGAGTTAACGATGCCTTTGCCTTGCAAACACTTCAGCCCGGCTTCGATCACTTCCCACTTCGATGAATCGATCATGACGGGTACCCGCGAGATTTCGGGTTCAGATGCCATGAGGTTCAAAAAACGGACCATGGCAGCTTTGGAGTCCAGCATTCCCTCATCCATGTTCACATCGATGACCTGGGCCCCGCCTCGTACCTGGTCAAGGGCAATCTCCAGTGCCTCGTCAAACTTGTCTTCTTTGATCAGTTTCAGGAAGCGGGCCGAGCCCGTCACGTTGGTGCGTTCGCCTATGTTTACAAAATTGGAACTGGCGGTGATGATCACAGCTTCGAGACCACTCAGTTTTAGCAGATGGGTAGAGTTCAACGTTCGAGGTTTAAAAGTTCAATGTTCAAAAGTTGGAAATTCACAGAAATCAACGTTCCAAATTCAAAATACAGCCGTATATCAATACCTACTACCCAAGGCCGAATGCCCGTTACCCCCTAGGCATGAGCAATCGACCACGAATCAAAAAACACTCTAAGCTACCTCCTGCTTCACCTTCCGCGGCTTGTACTTCTTCGCCAATTCCGAAATTTTCCGGATATGCTCGGGCGTGGTGCCGCAGCAGCCTCCCAAAATGTTTACCAGGCCTTCTTTCAAATACGCTTCTACTTGCGCGGCCATTTCGTCCGGTGTTTGATCGTAGTGGCCAAACTCGTTGGGCAACCCCGCGTTGGGGTAGGCACTCACAAAAAAGTCGGCCTTTTCATTCATAATCTGTAAGTACGGGCGCAGTTGGTTCGCGCCCAGCGCGCAGTTCAACCCCACACTCAGCAGGGGCACGTGCGAAACGGAAATTAAGAAAGCCTCGGTGGTCTGCCCGGATAGGGTACGGCCGCTGGCATCGGTGATCGTGCCCGACACCATGATGGGAACTTCCCGGCCCGATTCTTCAAGATACTCTTGCACGGCAAACAGCGCGGCTTTGGCGTTGAGCGTATCAAAAACAGTCTCGATCAGCAACAAATCGCTGCCTCCTTCCACCAGGCCCTTGGCTTGCTCCTTGTAGGCGATGCGCAAATCATCAAACGTGACTGCGCGGTAGCCGGGGTTGTTCACATCCGGAGACAGGGAGGCCGTTCGGTTGGTGGGCCCCATGGCGCCCGCCACAAACCGGGGCTTGGACGGATCGCGCTGCGTGAAGGCATCGGCCACAGCCTTGGCGATACGGGCCGACTCATAATTGAGTTCATACACGATTGACTCCAAGTGATAGTCGGCCATGGCAATGGTGGTGCCGCTGAACGTGTTGGTCTCGATAATGTCAGCACCGGCCTCCAGGTATTGCCGATGGATGTCTTCGATGATGTCCGGCCGGGTCAGGGACAGCAAGTCGTTGTTGCCCTTCAGGGGATGGGGATGATCTTTGAGCCGCTCGCCCCGAAAATCGGCTTCTTCCAGTGTGTGCTTTTGGATCATGGTGCCCATGGCCCCGTCCAGCACTAAAATGCGTTCTTTAAGAATGTCGTGGATGTTCATGCTCTTTCGTTGTGTGAGTATCCAGAAAGAGCCTGCCAGCGAGACTGGCCGCTTATCTTTTCCGCCTTCGATTGCTCGATCGCGAATGGGAGTTAGCACCAAGGTGTTCACAAGGTTGCTAAGACGTCAACGGGCCCGGTCCCTCGGTCTTTCTGGATAAGCGATGCAAAGAAACACAATTCGGTAACAATATTAAAACACGGATGCCTAATTTTGTGCGTGTTTAACCCACGCGCCTTTTGAAACTCGCAGCCATCGATATTGGCTCCAACGCCATCCGCTTCCAGGTCTCCTCCGTGCTCGAAAGCGACAACCAAACGCTGTTCAAGAAGATGGAGTATGTGCGCTTTCCGCTGCGTTTGGGGCACGATGTGTTCACCACCAACCGGATCAGCAAGCCCAGTGCTGTCAAGTTTAAAAAACTGATGACGGCCTTCAAGCTCCTGCTGGAATTGTACGAAGTGGATGACTACATGCTGTGTGCCACTTCGGCCATGCGCGAGTCGGAAAACGGGGCCGAACTGGCCAGCGAAGTCAAAGAGGAGCTGGGCCTGACCATCGAGATCATTGATGGCAAACGGGAAGCCGAATTGATCAACAAAGCCATCCAATCCTACCTGGGCGACCAAACCTACCTGCACATTGACGTGGGCGGTGGCAGCACCGAGCTGAACGTCTACTTTGGGGGCAAAAAAGTGAAGACGAAGTCGTTCAAAGTGGGGTCGGTGCGTATTCTGGAGCACCATGACCTACCCCATGTGTGGCAGGAGATGGAGGCGTGGGTAAAAGACAACGTGAAACCCGGCATGGGAAAAGTGACAGCCGTGGGCACCGGTGGTAACATCAGCAAGATTTTTGAGCTGGCCAAGCTGAAGCCCCACCGCCTCATGTCGCTCAAAAAGATGTATGAGGTAAAGGCGCTGATTGAGCGCCATACGCTGGAAGAGCGCATCTACAAGCTGCAGATGAACCCCGACCGCGCAGACGTGATCTTGCCCGCCAGCAGCATCTACATGAACGTGATGGAGTGGGCCGAGGCCAAATACATCTTTGTACCAGAGGTGGGCCTCAAAGACGGCATGATGTTGCACCTCTTCGAGCGCAACGCGCGCAAAAAGAAGGTGGGCTTTATCAATACCGAAGACCAGTCGCTGGGGCGCAAGACCACCCAAATCGGCAAGAAGAAGAACTAACACTCGTTAGTGCCGCGCGGGGCATTGGGGTTCTCTCATTTCCATTTCGAAACATTTTTTTGTCGCGTGGGCGGATTCATTGACCGTGCCGGCCGCCCGATTCATCGAACTTCGGGCCCCTGCCCCGCCCGGCCGTCTACTTTTGGGTCATCAAAAGGCAGACAACCCAAAATTCCACGCATATGCTCCACAAACTGATACTTGAAGTGAAGGAAGAACTGGCGGCCAAGCTTTTCGCCTCAGGCCTGGAGTTAACCAAAACGCAAGAAGCGATGGACCTGGCCCGCGAGGTGGTGAGCCGCAAAATCAGCGAGCAGATGGCGGGCGGCAATACCGAGGGGTTGATGGACCTCTTTCATGGCGTGCCACCCCTGGATCAAAGCACGTTGGTAAAAAACATGGTGTCGGACCTGGAACAGAAGCTGTGCAGCAAAACCCACACGCCCGATGGCGTGGCCCGGTCGGTATCGGAGTTCATGGTGCCGTTCTTGATGAACCGCATCAGCCACGTGGTGAACACCACCGGCCATGCCGAGGCCACCTTGCAGGCAGTGGCCGACAACCGCTCACCGCTACGCCATATCAAGCGCCTGGGCGGCAACGTGTTTCGCGTCCTGTTTTTGTAAACATCGATTACCCCCCCGCCCGAAAGCCCTCCAAGCGCAGCCCTGGCCGGCCCCACCGTCTTGACCCCGGCTTGAAAACGCAGCCGCTGGTGTGTGAGTGCGTGGCATTCGGCCGCCTTGTTCTGCAATGAACCTCACTACGGATAAGCCGCCTCGGATTACAATATTAGCTGCCTCCCCCGCTAGCGCGCGGTTATCCTATTATTTGCTGGAGCGCGTTTGCAACGCGTTCCAGTATTAAAATTGCCTTTTTTGATTCGTAGTTACAACGCGAGCTTTACCCATTTTAATCCGATAAGTCTTCCTTTGTACCATGTCGGAGAAGTATAAGTTCAGATATCCCGAAGGTATGTATTTCGTGACCATGGCTACCGTTGGCTGGGTAGACTTGTTCACACGCAAGGAACTTAAACATGTTGTCGATTCGCTTGGGTACTGTCAAAAGGAAAAAGGGTTAGTTATCCATGCCTGGTGTCTTATGCCAAGCCATCTCCACATGATTGTCTCCACAAGAAACGAACCGCTACCGGAAATCATGCGCGACTTCAAGAAGCTTACTTCAAAAGAACTGGTTAAGACAATCGAACAAATAAACGAAAGCAGAAAGGGATGGATATTGGACTTGTTCAGCGAGGTGGCAGACCATCTGAAACGGGTAAGCGGGTACAAAGTATGGCAAGATGGAAATCATCCTGAGCTGCTTTTTTCAGCTAAATTTATGAAGCAGAAATTGGACTATTTGCACAACAACCCAGTGGCGGATGAGGCAAGGCACGCGTTGCAAACGCGCGCCAGCAGGGGGGCAATACGAACACCTACCTAGTGCCAATCCCGGGGGCTGTTGCTGATAAAATGATTGAGTGATTGCGAATTGCGCCCGATTCGCTTGTTGATCTCCTCGCAGTTGCGCTTGTTGGAGGCATAGAGCCCCTGTAAATAATGAGAAGATACTTCCGGAGCAGCGCTGCTGATGACTTGGAAGCACGAAGAAAACGTTTCCACAAAGGAGCCAACGCAGCCTATCAGGCCGTTAGCCAGTGTGTTTTTCTTATCATATGTTTGTTTGCTTTTACATTTTTCGTGGGAGTCGCTTTTTTCTGAATCAACGGCGGCTCCCGCTTATTTCTTCTGATACCCAAAGATAATTATCTGCTTGATATTTAGTATAATTGTTATGACAAATTAGAGTCACCTTTCTGTACCAGATAAACCATGACTTGAATATGAAGTCTTCTACTACCAAATTCCTATGTCCTACTTTACTGTTACTGTATGCAGTGGGTTCATTTGGACAAAATATTAAGATCATTCCACCGACACCCAATGCCATGAAAATGACCGAGTACTACAGTCAGCGGCCGGGCATGTACACGGGCACTGCAAACTTGATAATTCCACTGCATACCATCAATTTCGAGGGTTGGGAATTGCCATTAACATTGAGTTACAACGCTACAGGTATTCGCACGAACGAAGAAGCGGGCGAGGTGGCTCTCGGCTGGTCTATTAATGCAACAGGGGTTATTTCGCGAACCATTAAAGGAGGAGATGATTTGTATTTGAACCCTCAAGGCAAGAGAGGTTATGTACATGAAACTCGTGCAGTTACCCATGGGCTTGGCTATGTCTTTGACCCGCTTCAACCTTTTGTGTTACCGGATCCGAATAGCTACTATGCATTCGTAGCAAGCAACCTTCCGGATACTGAACCTGACATATTTAACATCAGTTTTTTTGGCTTCAACAGTTCCTTTGTGTTGTCGCAAAAGGTGAGCACTGGTGGAGTTATTAAGGTAGTGGAAATTAAAAAATCTGCGCTGGCCATTTCCTTTAATGAAAATACGAACGTATTCACGGTTCTTACCCCCACTGGATTCAAAGGAGAATTTTCGGTATTGGAGCGGTCGACTTCTCTGGCAAGTAGCATTGCAACCGCTGACCGGATGTACTGTTGTGCCCAGAATCAAATCGATATCGTTCAGGTCAAAAACAACGGACAGTTTCGTACCATCACAGCATGGTACTTGTCGAAAATTGTAAGCCCTCACGGACGCGAAATCACTTTCATGTACGACATGAATCCGGATGGCTCTAGTCCCTTTATTTCCAGAAGCCTTGCTTTCGCTGAGTCGGACTTAGGCGAGAATGAAACGTGTCTGCAAACGATTCATGAACATGTGTATTTAAAAAGTATCAATAGTCATGAGGTCAGCATTCAGTTTATCATGGAAAACCGGGAAGACTTACGAAAGAACGATTTGTTTACGCCAGCCACACCGCAGGTCGAATTTCCGAATGGAAATAATCTGAAACGATTCAAACAAATTACAGTAACCTCACCCATTGCGGGGTCAACACTCAATAAGGTGATTACGTTTGTCCAGAACTATTTTAACCAAGGCCGTCATAAGATCAATTCCAGGACAGAAGACGAGTTTCGTTATCTGCGCAGTAGACTCGCCCGCCTCACCATTGACGATCAGGAGTATATGTTTGAATATTATGGCGGTAGTGGCGGTGTCCCTGATAAGCTGACTACGGGAATCGACCACTTTGGTTTTTACAATGGCGTGGATAACAACACCCGGGTTTTACCACCTACGATAGTAACCTACTCCGGCACGTGTTCGATGTCGGATTTAGCACAAGACTACTTCTACCAACAACGATGGGAACGAAGGGTCGACTTTGCATACGGAATGGCTGGCGTTTTAAAGAAAGTGAGATATCCTACACGTGGATACACCATCTACGAATATGACGCCCATCGATATCTGCCTGATCAGTCAAACAAGTTCAAAGAGCAGCCTGGCGTAAAACTGGCCGGAGGGGCCCGGATTAAGTTTGTCAAAGAATACGATCTGAACGATAACCTTGTACGGCAGCGGGAGTACCGGTATGTGGAGAGCCCCGGGGATTTGAATCAGACAGAAACCACCTCTACAGGTAAACTTATAGTCCCTTTGTATAACCGATATGTACAACAGTTACATGATTTCTACGGACAAGCCACTAATGATTGTCGGTTTCACTATCGCTCCAATTCTTCCATACCAGGCAACAATGCCGCAGAGGGAAGAATTCTCGGATACTCTAAAGTACACGAAATCGTCACCGGTTCGGGTAGCGGCTATCGTAACACTTATTATTATGAGAACCGCCCAAGCAATGTGCTGGCTTGGAATTTTATCGCCACGGGGTATCCAGACCTCAACGGCCAATTGACAGAAGAACGGAACTACAATTCGCTGGACAAGATTGTGCAAATGACGCGGAACGCAGACTATGAGCACAATCTGGGAGATATCATTGGCATTGTTTACGTATCGCAGAATACCCCTGGCAACCAACAAGCAACTTATATTGGTTATTACACTGGTTACAAGATATTGAGAACACATCATACGCCTTACCGCGACACGGTGATTACCTCACAATGGCCCAGTGAGATAACTGAAAATGCTAGTGGTGCGATTACTTCGTTCGGTCGTGTGCACAAAGCATTTAAGAAACGGACCTACAATGCCGATTATCTGTTGAAAACGGAAGAAACCACACTGAGTAACAGCGACATACTCAAAACAGAGTTCAAGCGCCCGACTGATTACACCGCACCGTCTGCCGTCATCACGCAAATGCGAGATCCTACTACCCAAAACATGGTAGAGCCGGTGATTGAAGAAATCACCACACGCAACGGTATAGTGATTAAAGCATCGGGGCGCGAATATGGGCTGCAAAATGGTAAAGTAAATTTGCTAAAAACGTACGAATACAACCCCAGTCTCGGGGCATTTGCGGGCTCGGTCAATGGCACCACATTTTCCTCCCCCTACGAGTTAGGAACTCAATTCACCCTTTACGATCCTTATGGAAAACCCCTGGAGTATTTATCCAACGATGGCATTCGCCACTCCTTTGTCTGGGGGTACAATGGTACACTTCCCATTGTGTATGGTAAGGGGCTGGATAATGCCTCATTGAACGCGGCCCACAATGCTGCAATCAACCAACCCGACTACAATACCGCACTGCGAAATCATACCAATACAACAGGTAAGCAGATTACCACGTTCACTCACAACCCGCAAGTTGGTATGGCATCGTTTACCGATGCATCCGGGAATGCAACCAACTATCAATACGATACCAATTCGAGATTAAAACGTGTAAAAGACAACCAAAGTAACACCGCTAATCAATATGAATACAATTTTAAGCAACGCCAACAAACGCGAATTTTAGGTGTTTCTCAAACCTCGATCTCATTCGGTAACTTTTACGGCTGCAATATGCCCGAGCCGGTAACCCTCACATTGAGCAATACCGGGGAAGACGACTTGAAAGTCACTTATTTTCTGGCTCCTCAGGGATTCACATCAAGCTGGGACGGTGGAATTATCTGTGCCGGAGAATCAGTAGACGTAATCATAAAGTTTACGGCCTATTATGGGGGAGCGTACATGGGGTCTATTCAAATGACAACAGACATGACATCCGGTTTCTCAGGGTCAATCTCTTTACATGCCAACTGGATAATTCCAGGTAATCTGCGCACAATCCAATTATCGGCCAGCAGCCTGGTGTTTGAAAACCAATTCCAAACCAAGTATGTCACTGTTACCAATACCGGGAATGAGTGCTTAACCATCACTGGGGTCAATTACACCGCTCCCGACTGGTCAGCCAGCATCAGTCCGATCATGCTGGCTCCTGGGCTCAGTACAACCCTGTCGATTATCCGGCTGGGTTCGAATGCGGTGCCTGGCACCATTGAAGTGCTTTCTGACAAGAACGGAGGCGTGGCTACTATGCGTGTTGAAAAACCGACTCGCATTTTAGAAGTTCCCCCGATTCTCTTTCCTTCATTCACTACCGTTTCCAATAGCCAGAACCTATACGTTCGCAATACCGGTAATTCACCTTTAAGTGTGACCAACATCACCTCCAGCAATTCAAGATTTTCATTGTCAACTACCAATTTTATTGTAGCCCCTGCCAGTGAGCAGGTTGTTACCCTTACCTATACCGCCACAGATTTTAGCAGCCAGTCGACCACGCTTGCCTTCTCCACCGATGCCACATCAGGAACAGGAACCACAGGTACAAGCGCTCAGCGGACACTTGTTCGTCAGATCAGCCTATCCACCGCTTTGGTCTATATCAAACCATCAACTCCTGATGGCTACGTCAACATTACAAATACGGGAAATGTAGACGCCACCATCAGTTCAATCAACAATAGCTCACCATCCAACTTCCATGTGGAGTATTGGCTTAGTGGTGCACCGATGACCTTGCCCTTGCCCCGTACATTAACCCCCGGGCAAATGCTGGTAGTTAGAGTTCGAACAGCAGGAAGCTACTCCACAGCTAACGGCACGCTAACCGTATTTAACTCTGCCGGAGCCGCACAGGTAATTAATTTAGCACGCTCAACCTTCTGATGCCATGAAAACGATCGCGCGAGGAATTGGAGCAATAGTACTGCTTGGAGCATGGACTTTCCCGATAATGGAAATCCAAGCTCAAACCCCCGATAATAACTATGTTAAGTCGTATGTCGCTCAGCAGCCAACAACGGCAGACTTAACAACTATTAATAACCATCGGCAGGTTAGCGAGGTAATCAGCTACGCAGATGGCGTGGGAAGGGCTTTGCAAAATGTATCGAAACAAAGTTCACCCTTGGCCAAAGATGTGATACAGCCCCTGGTATATGATGCCTTCGGCCGACCCTTCAGAAATTATCTGCCGTATGTGTCCGGCCAAAGCAATGGGGCACTCAAAATTAATATTATCGATGCCAGTGGTGTGTACGTCAATGATGCTGTCAATTTCTACAACAATGCTACCGATAAAATTGCAGATGATGCACGGCCTTTCTCTGAAACGGTTTTTGAAAACAGTGCTTTGAACCGGGTAGACAAGCAGTTTGGACCCGGACAGGCCTGGTATACCCCCAACGGGCACATGCTGAAGAGAAGCCTGGTATATAACTACGGTGCGGGAGCAAGCCACGAGAAAGTGATTGCGTGGCGGCTGAATGCCGGAATGCCGGTACGCTCATCAGCCTTGAGCGGGTATCTAGAGGCGGGTGGACATTATGCTTCAGGGCAATTGATGGTGAATTCCACCAAAGACGAACAGGGCAACGAGACGCGCGAGTATACCGACAAAGAAGGGAAAACCATCTTGAAAAAAGTACAGGCCACCTCCGCTGGTGCCTCCAACCTCAACGACCTCAACGGCTGGGCCCTGACCTACTACGTCTATGACAACTTTGGCAACCTGCGTTTCGTGCTGCCGCCCGAGTTAAGCAAGCTTGTGCATCAAGATGCTACCAATACCTACAACCCCACCCCCACCGACCTCGGGCGCTGGGCCTTCATCTACCGCTATGATGGCCGCAGGCGCATGATCGTTAAAAAAGTGCCCGGGGCTGACTCGGTCTACATGGTGTACGACAACCGCGACCGCCTCGTGCTCACACAAGACGGCAACCAGCGCGCAGGCACGCCCGGCACCATCAAGTATTGGTCATTCACCAAATACGATGAGTTAAACAGGCCGATCCTAACAGGGATAAAGGACACAACCGTTGTTGATGCCACCGTGCACCTGACGCAGGCCCAAATGCAGGCCGTGGTCAATGCCTACTATGCCAACATGACTACCACCACCTGGCGCAAGTGGGGCGAAACGTATGTAGGGAATGTGGCCGGCAACGTGCATGGCTACACCAACCGAACCTATCCCGTGCGCACCGGCAGCACCACCACCGAAGTAGATGGTAACAAATACCTCACCGCTACCTATTACGACAACTACACCTTCCGCAGCACGTGGATCGACAACAACTATAGCTACGTAGATGAAAACCTGAGCGAAGCCAGCCACGGATATACCTACCACCAGCCCGATGCAGAAAACCTGCGGGTGATCGGACAGGTGACGGGGACGAAGGTGAAAGTACTAGATGCGGGGGCTAACGCGTCCTTTACCTGGCTAAAAAGTATTTCCTATTACGATGATAAATACCGTACCATCCAAACCATTTCCGACAATTACAAAAGTGGAATTGATCGGCTAAGTAATGTGTATGATTTTGTGGGCAAGGTGCTGCACACTCGGCTGACTCATACAGAGAACGACATCCAATGGCGCGATCCCATATCAGTGGTAATAGCCGGTAACACGCTATCAAGACCTGTATCCCCAGGCTCATGGAACGGAGGAGCTGCCTCAACTGCCCGACTGGCTGCGGGTGCTGATGGTTGGGTTGAAGCGGTTGCCTCAGAAACATCGACCAACCGGGTATTTGGTTTTGCCGATACAAATCCCGATGGAAGTATAAATTTTCTCGACTATGGCTGGCAGATGGGCATTGGAGGGTCACTTGCCATCCGAGAAAATGCCACCACTCGAGGGACGTTTGGATCGTACGTTCAAGGTGATGTGCTGCGCATTGAGCGTTTAGGTACCACTATCCGGTACTATCACAACAAAGTTTTGAAGTATACCTCAACGATCCCTTCTTCGACCCTGCTGATGGTGGACGCCTCGTTACACTCGCAGGGTGCTACACTCAGCGGAGTGCGTTCGTCTTTTAGTGGATCCACGAACACTATTACGAGACGTTTTGAATACGACCATGCCGGCCGGTTGTTAAATACCTGGCATAAACTCAATGGCGGCCCCGACATTCTGCTGGTGAAAAACGAATACAACGAACTCGGCCAGCTCGTGGACAAAAAGCTGCATGTTTCCTCCCCCTCCGGGGGAGGTCACGAGGGGGTCGCGAAACAATCTATCGACTACCGCTACAACATCCGCGGCTGGCTCACCCACATCAACAATGCGCAGGTGAACGTCAACGCAGCCACCAATGACGACCCCAACGACCTGTTTGGCATGGAGCTGCTCTACAACCAGCCCGATACCGACTTCGGCAACACCCCGCTCTACAACGGCAACATCTCCGCCACCAAATGGAGCAGTCCGATGGGACTGGGTACTGTTAAAGAAAAAGGCTATGCCTATTCCTATGACGAACTCAACCGCCTCAAAACCTCTGCCTATAAAGAAGAGATGAATGGCTGGATAACACCAGCCACTTCCTTACATGCCGAAACCGGATTTAACTACGATCTCAATGGCAACATTCTCAATTTAAAACGAAACGAAACAGCCGCCAATGTCTGGATGGACAACCTCGCCTACTCGTACACCGGCAACCAACTCATGCGCGTGGCGGACGCAGGCGATCGCCATGCCGGATTTATAGATGGCAATGCTGCCGCCACCGATGACTACACGTATGACCCGAACGGCAACCTCACCCACGACCTCAACAAAGGCATCGGCAGTAACCTGACCGATGCCACTAATCTCATTCGCTACAACTTCCTCAACCTGCCCGAAACCGTCACTAAAGGAAGCAACAGCGTGCGCTACATCTACGATGCCACCGGCCGCAAGCTCGCCCAAACCACCACGTTTGGCACACGCGTGAAAACCACCGACTATGCCGGAGAGTTTGTGTATGAAGATGACGTGCTGCAATTCATCCAACACGAGGAAGGCAGGATTGTGGTGGCCCAGCCCAAGCCCATCTACCATAACCCCGCCACGGCCCTCACGGAGTTTACCTCCGTGGTCAGCACGGTAGCCACCGTGACGCAAAACGGAAGCGACTACATCCGTGCCACCGTCAGCGGCACCACCGCGCCACAGGGGCTGTTCCCCATCGGGGGCACGATCACCGTGCAGCCGGGCGAGCGCTACCGCATCCGCGCCAAAGGCTACCGGGTGGGAACGAGCCTGGCGGCCATCATGGTGAAAGTAAACAACGTGAACGTGGACTGGCCCGGGGCCGCGCTGCCGCTCAACCTGGCGGCCGAAGCCTGGGCCGAGCAAACAGTAACCATACCGGCCGGGGCGGCCAACCAAACCCTGCAGGCGGGCGTGATGTGGAACACCGTGGCTGCGGGCCATACGTTCCATCTCAATGAATTTGAGGTCATCAAGCTGGAAGCCACCGCACCCGAATACCAATACCACCTCAAAGACCACCTCGGCAACACCCGCCTTACGTTCACCAGCAAAGAGGAAACGGAGAGCGCCACCGCCACCTTAGAGACGGCCGCAGCCAATACCGAGCAAAGCAATTTTTTGAGATACACCAACGCCAGGCGCGTCAACTCCATTTTGTTTGACCGAACCAACGGAGCAGCCACCGGTCATGCCCAACGCCTCAACGGCAGCACCAATGAGCGATATGGTATAGCCCGCTCCATCAGTGTGATGCCGGGTGACGTGATCGATGCCGAAGTGTATGTCAAATATGTTGATTTGACGGCCGTTGACAATACCACTGCTGCGGGTCAGGCATTGCTAGGACTGCTAAATCAGATCAACCAAGGTGTAGCCGGTGTGGTAGCAGACGGTACCCAATACGCTGCCAGCACGGCATCCTTTCCCGCCAGTATGCTGGCTCATCAAACAACCACCGACAACGGATCCCCCCGCGCCTATCTAAATTGGCTGGTGTTCGATCGCAACTACGCATTCTTGACCGGAGGTTTTAAACAGGTGACCACAGCCGCCAGCGAAACCGGCACCGACACAGCACATGAAAAGCTCCAAATGCACGCGCCTATCACGATCACCCAACCGGGGTATGTGTATATTTACCTGAGCAACGAAAGCCCTAGTTTAGTTGAAGTGTTCTTTGACGACTTCAGGGTGACACATACAAAAGGACCAGTTATTCAGACGGATGATTACTATCCATTTGGTTTATCGTTCAATAGTTATCAAAGGGAGAACTCTGTACCAAATCGTAAGAAATTTAATAGTATTGAAGAAGTCACCGACCTTGGCCTCAATGTGTATACAGCGTTGTATAGAGTCGATGATCCAGCGATAGGTAGATGGTGGCAGATTGATCCGAAGCCCAATTTTTCATGGAGCCCTTACAGTTCAAGGAGTAATATTCCAATGCGTTACTCAGATCCTCTGGGTGATACTGTCGTGATACAACATAAAAATCAATCGTATGTTTATGAAAATGGAAAGCTTAGCCAGAATGGTCAGGCATATACAGGGAAGGTCAAAGGATTTTTAAAACAAACCGTTAAGGCTTTGGATAAAGTCAGAACTGGCGGAACTGAGGGACAAAAATT
>JALONI010000117.1 GCA_025455015.1 Cyclobacteriaceae bacterium
AATTTTTAAGGCGGCCAATAGTTTTGATATCTATGACCCCGACACGCGGCAGATCATCCTGCAGGCGCGCGAGGAAAATCTGGGGTTCTTCACCAAGATGTTTCGCTTTACAGACTACAAACGGATGACCCCGTTTGAGATTGACATCAAAACCCCGGAAGGGCAAAAAATCGTAACGGTGCGCAGGGGCGTATCCCTTTTTCTCTCCACCGTGGAGGTGCTAGACGAGCGCGGGGCAGTGATCGGTAAATTCAAGCAGAAGTTTTTCTCTATTGGAGGTAAATTTGAGGTGTTGGATGCCAGCGAGCGGCCGTTGTGTATGCTCAAGGGATCCTGGACCAGTTGGGACTTCCGTTTTGTATCAGCCGACAACAAGGAGTTTGCGTTGGTGACTAAGAAATGGAGCGGCCTGGGCAAAGAGTTATTCACCTCGGCCGATAACTACATTCTTCAGATCAGCAATGACGTGCCGGCCGATAACCCCCTTCGGATGCTGATCATGGCCGCTGTCATGTGTATTGATTTGGTGCTCAAAGAGTGACGGGGTTTTTGCTATCTTTATCGCATGGAAACATTGGTGCTTCAGTTTAAAAGCAAAAAAAACTACCGCTTAATTAAAGAGTTGGCGGAACGGTTGGAAGGAGGCGAAGCCAGTCGAGCCAAAACCGGAAAGAAGACGGCAGGGTTTGAGTCCAAGAACGACTTTTTACGGTTTGCAGGGTCTATGAAAAATCAACTCGTCAGCAAAGAGCACTTGCGCAACCGCACATGGAAGAAGCGAGAGAGATAGTCGTTGATACCGATGCCTTGATCGAGTTTTTGGATCGAGGTAACCTTGAGATCGCTGAGCGGTTGTTTTTTTTGGGCCTAGATAATTTAAGGATAAGCCAGGTAACGGCTTCTGAACTTCTTTGCGGTGCCCTTGACAAAGCGCACCGAACGCGGTTGCTTAAGTTTTTGGCACGAGTACGCGTGGTTCCGATTTCGCCCAACATTAGCCAGAAACACTTCGAGCTGATTGAGCATTATTCGCTGTCTCACGGCCTTCAGGTGCAGGATGCGATCATTGCCGCCACGGCTCTGATTCTCGAAGCACCTCTTTACACCCTAAACAAAAAAGACTTTCGATTTATTTCTGGTCTCGAGTTGGTATGATGACGTGGCCCCAACTTCTATCCGCCCAGCGCAGGCAAAGCAAACCCGTGTCTGCCGAGCAGTCGCGCAGCGCCTTTGAACAGGATTTTGACCGCATCATTTTCTCGCACCCCTTTCGCAGGTTGCAAGATAAAACCCAGGTGCACCCCTTGCCCGAGCATGATTTTGTGCATACGCGACTAACCCACAGCCTGGAAGTAAGCAGCGTGGGTCGTTCGCTGGGCCGCAGGGTGGGCGAGGTGCTTTTGCAGCGCCATCCAACCTTGCAGGCCCAGTTTACCTCGCATGACTTCGGCACCATTGTAGCTTCGGCCTCGCTGGCGCACGACTTGGGCAACCCCCCGTTTGGGCATTCGGGGGAAGACGGACTTTCGGATTACTTTGTCCATGGCGAGGGGCAGGCGTACCGGTCTCACTTCTCGGAACGGCAGTGGGAAGACCTGATTCACTTTGAGGGTAATGCCCAAGGGTTTCGCATTTTAAATAAAAGCCAGTATCAGGGGCTGAAACTCACCTACGCCACGCTGGGGGCATTCACCAAGTATCCGTGCCCCGCTTGGTTTCCCGCACGCGACAAGTCGCGCAAGAGCCAGAAAAAATTCGGGTTCTTTCAAACGGAGCATACCTTGTTTCAGGAAATCGCAACCACGCTGGCACTGGTGCCCCAAGGGCCCACGGCCTGGGCCCGCCACCCGCTTGCTTTTTTGGTCGAAGCGGCCGATGACATCTGTTACAACATTATTGACCTGGAGGATGGCTGTCGCCTGGGGTTAGTGTCGCTGCCCGACACCATTGACCTGCTGGCGGCCATCTTGAAAGACGACTTCAAGCCTGATAAGGTGGCGCGCATTGCCACCACCGATGAAAAGATCGGGGTTTTGCGCGCGTTGGCCATCGGCAAACTGATTGACGATGCGGTGGATGTTTTTTTGGACCACGAGGCTGGCATCCTGAACGGCACGTTTGACCAGGCGCTGACCGACCAAGGCTCCTACCGTCAGCCCCTCAAAAAGATCATCGAGGTTTCGGTCGAGAAAATGTACCGGGCCCGGCATGTGGTGGAAATCGAAACAGCCGGGTTTGAGATCTTGCCGGGCTTGTTGCACGAGTTCTTGAAGGCGGCCGAACACCTGATTTCCGGCAACCATGCGCGCAAGTATGCGAACCTGGGCCGGTTGCTACCCGAAGATACCCGGCTGGCCATCTTGGCCGATCGGGAAAATCGGTATGGACACACCCGCGAGATCATCGATTTTGTGAGTGGCCTGACCGATCGGAATGCGGTAGCGCTGTTCCGGAAAATACGCGGATTGTAAGCGTGCAGCGGGGCAGCCCGCCCCGTTCTTGAGGGGCTCCACAAACCCGCCTTTCACCTCGTTTGGAAGCCAAAATTCCTTACTTTTGCGGGTTCAAAATTTACCTCACCACATGTGGGCGTCCATTTCTAGTGCCATCGTCCGTTATCGCCTGCCGCTGATGCTCGTCATTGTGGCCATTACCGTGGTGATGGGTATTTATGCTACCCGCGTGGAAATGAGCTATGATTTCGCGCGCACCGTGCCGCCCAATGATCCGGACATGGTTTTTCTAAACCAATTCAAAGAGCAGTTTGGCGAAGACGGGAACGTGGTGGCCGTGGGCCTGAAAGACAGCGCCATCTACCAGATCGATAACTTCAAGGCATTTCAGCGGCTTAACCATTCCTTTAGCAAGATCGAGGGCGTCAACGGGGTGGTCTCACTCCCCAATTTGAAGATCATCCAGAAAGATACGGTCGCCAAAAAGTTCTACCTGGCGGATTTGTTCCCCGATTCGGTTTCCACCCAGCGCGAGTTGGATAGTTTACTGCGTTTTTCAGTCGGCCAAAAATTTTATATGGGCCAACTGGTAAACATGCAAAACGGGGCCACCATGATGTTGGTATCCATGCAAAAGGGTTTTGCCAATTCAGCCAAACGGATTGACCTGACCAACAGTTTGGTGGAACAGGGCACCGCGTTTACTCAACAAACCGGTATCGAGTTGCGCTATGCGGGCTTGCCCTTTGTTCGCTCCATCGTGGCCACGCAGGTAAAAAAGGAACTTTCCTTTTTCCTCTACTTGTCCGCCATTGTTACGGGGGTTATCATGTGGTTGTTTTTCCGGTCGTTCCGAGCGGTTGTTTTTTCGATGGCCATGATTACTGTGCTCGTGATCTGGACAATGGGCACCATTGCCTTGTTTGGCTTCAAGATCACGTTGCTCAGCGGCCTTATTCCACCCGTCATCGTTACCATTGGCGTGACCAACGCCATCTATTTGCTTAACAAATATCATGTTGAGTTTGCGCGGTGTCAAAACAAGATGGAAGCCATCCACATTGTGATGCAGAAAATGGGGCTGGCCACGTTTTTGACCAACCTCACGGTGGCCATTGGCTTTTTGACGCTGCTGTCTACTGATATTTTGATTTTGCGCGAGTTTGGCATCGTAGCCGGACTCAACATCATTGCGCTGTTTTTTGTGAGTTTGGTGATGATACCGGGCATCTTGGCATGGTTGCCCGAACCCTCGTCCAAGCACCTCAGGCACCTGGACTTCAAAATACTGGGTTGGTTTGTGCGCACTACGGATTTGCTTGTGCATCGGCACCGCGCGTCCATTTACGTGGTCACCATTTTACTCACGGTTTTTTCTGTTGTCGGCATGCTTCGCCTGC
Organism: Cyclobacteriaceae bacterium; assembly: GCA_025455015.1. Taxonomy (GTDB): domain Bacteria; phylum Bacteroidota; class Bacteroidia; order Cytophagales; family Cyclobacteriaceae; genus ELB16-189. The sequence continues at coordinate 3,854 of JALONI010000117.1, forward strand.
AGTCGGTTTCGTTTATGGTCGATGACATCCCCGAGGAAAGCCAGATCAAAAAAGACCTGCACTTTTTCGAGGAAAACTTCAGTGGCATCATGCCCCTGGAAATGGTGGTGGAAATATTCACGAAAAGGCCCCGCCCGCTGTTGGATGTGCGAAACATCCAGTTGATTGACGCCTTTGAGCAATCGCTGGATTCCATTGCCGTTACCTCACGCCCCATCTCGATTGTCAGTTTCGTCAAGGCGGCCAAGCAAGCCTTTTACAACAACAACCCCGACCGCTACGAGTTGCCCTCGCGGCAAGAGAGCGCCTTCATCTTAAACTACATGAAAGGGCAAACCGACAACACAGGCTTGTTCAAATCGTTTGTGGATAGTTCGTTTACCAAAATGCGCATCTCCATGCAAATGGCCGACATCGGCTCCACGCGGATGGACTCGCTGGTCAATTTTGTCATTCAACCCAAAGCCGATTCGCTGGTGGCGCAGTTAACATCCAATCTTCGCTCGCCTTCGGATTCGGTCAGCGTATCGCTCACGGGGTCATCCAAGATTTTCATCAAAGGCAATAAGTTCTTAATCAACAACCTGACGGAGAGTTTGATTCTTGCCTTTGTGTTGATCACGCTTTCGATGGCCGCCCTGTTTGCCAATGTGCGCATGATTGTCATTTCCCTGATCCCCAACCTGATTGCGTTAATGATTACGGCCGGGCTGATGGGGTATTTTGACATCCCGCTTAAGGCCAGCACCGCGTTGATTTTCAGCATCACCTTTGGTATCTCCGTGGATAACTCAATCCGTTTTTTGGCCAAGTACCGCCAGGAGTTGTTGGCCAACAGCTTTTTTGTGCCGCGCTCGGTCAGCGAAAGTATTTTGGAAACGGGCAAGAGCATTGTCTACACCTCCATCGTGCTGTTTGCGGGGTTTATCATTTTTTCGTTTTCCGATTTTGGCGGCACTGTGGCACTCGGGTTGCTTACGTCCACCACGCTGGTCATCTCCATGTTTACCAACCTGATTTTATTGCCTGCGCTGATCATGACGTTCGATCGGCCTAAGAAAGGAGAAGAACTGCTGATTGACGATTTCGATTCGAGTTTTTATGGTGAGCAGGACGATGAGGAAATTGATTTGAGTAAAATCAAAATACACGACCGGAGAGGGTCAGCTGAATAGTCAACAGATGAGGAACGGAAGAACGTTTGGTCAGCGGCCGCCCAAAATTCAACGAGTTTAATTTGGTCACGCAGTCATGCCGGTAAAATACAGAGAAGCCAAGGACATCAGTTTCCCCAACGTAGCGGAGGAAGTATTGGCCTTTTGGAAACAAAACCACGTGTTTGAGGAATCCATCCGTGTGCGCGAGGGGTCTCCGTCATTCACGTTTTATGAGGGGCCGCCCTCGGCTAACGGCACGCCTGGCATTCACCACGTAATGGCCCGCACCGTCAAAGACATCTTTTGCCGGTTCAAAACACTGCAAGGCTATCAGGTAAAACGCAAGGGCGGCTGGGACACCCACGGCCTGCCGGTGGAGCTGCAAGTGGAGAAGGAATTGGGGATCACCAAAGACGACATTGGGAAGAAAATAACCGTAGAAGAGTACAACCGCAAGTGCCGCGAAACGGTGATGAAGTACAAAGACCAGTGGGACGACCTGACGATGAAAATGGGCTACTGGGTGGATTTGGAAAAGCCCTACATCACCTACGAGCGCGAGTATATCGAGACGCTGTGGTGGTTGTTAAAAAAAATGTATGACAAGAAGTTGTTGTACAAGGGTTATACCATTCAGCCTTACTCGCCCGCGGCCGGCACGGGGCTCAGTTCGCATGAGTTGAACCTGCCCGGCACCTACAAAGAGGTGAAGGACACATCTGTGGTGGCTCAGTTTAAGGTAAAGCGAGAGGCGAGATCGGAGTTTCTTTTTCAAGCAACAGGCAGGGAAGTCTTTATCTTAGCCTGGACCACCACCCCGTGGACATTGCCGTCCAACACCGCCCTGACCATTGGCGAGCGCATCACGTATGTGCAAATCAACACCTACAATGCATACACGCACAAACCGATAAGCGTGATCCTGGCCAAGGATTTGGTGACGAAATACTTCTCCGACAAAAACAAGGCGCTTGCACTCGATCAGTACAAGCCTGGCGATAAGGCCGTTCCCTATCAAGTGGTTCAGGAGTTTCCGGGTAGCCAATTGATCGGTGTTGGGTACGAGCAATTGATGCCGTATGTGCAGCCGCTTGATAACGCAGCCAAAGCCTTTCGCGTGATCGCTGGCGATTTTGTGACCACCGAGGATGGTACGGGCGTAGTGCACACCTCGCCCACGTTTGGGGCCGATGACTTCCGTGTAGCCAAACAAAACGGCATTCCGGCTTTGACGGTCAGAGATGACGCGGGTAATGAAGTGCCCACGGTAGACCGGAAAGGGAAGTTCATCACCGAGATTGGCAAATACTTGCAGCAGGGCGTGGAGCGCTACCACATCAAAACCCACAAGCCGCTTGGGCCTGACGATTTTTACGTAAAGAACTATACCAACGAAGACGAAAAACATCCGGATTACAAATCCACCGATGTGATCATTTCGATCATCCTGAAAG
>JALONI010000118.1 GCA_025455015.1 Cyclobacteriaceae bacterium
CACCGCCCGGGTTTCGCCATTGATCCGAATGGCATTGACGTCCGTGCCGTGCAGCGTAACCTCCAGCGAGGTGTACTGCGAAGGATACCGTCCTTGGGTGGCATGCATCCGTACACGGTTGCCCTCGCTTTCGATCAGTCGTGTGTTGAAAACCCCCTTTTGGTAGTCAAAGGTATTGCCATCGTCTTCGTACCACTCAAAGGTGGAGGCCTCGGCACCGGTGTAGATGTGCAGTTTAAGTTGATTGGCCTTCTGCTTGGTATGGGCCATGGCGGCTTGCATGGGCAGCACCGCGCCCGCCCGCACAAACACCGGCAGGCGATGGATGGGGCAGTCTACAATGATCTCGGCATGGCCGGCATATCTTTTGCCGGTGTAGAGATAGTACCAATCCCCGGGTGGCAGAAATACTTTGACCATGTCTTTGGTGCTTTCCACCGGGGCCACCAACATGTGCGGGCCCAGCAGATATTGGTTTTGGTAGAGCCCGTCAAACACGCGCGCATCATGAGCGTAATCGATGGCCAGCGAGCGCTGCACGGGCATGCCGGTTTTGGCGGCATCGTGAAAGAGCGAATAAAGGTAGGGGAGCAATTGATAGCGGAACTTGATGTAGTTGCGCGAAATCTGCTCCACCTCTTCGCCAAAGCTCCACGGCTCGGCATCGCGCGTGTTGATCATCGTGTGCCCTCTAAAAAAGGGCGACAGTGCTCCGATGGAGATCCAGCGCGCAAAAAGTTTAGTGCTGGCATCGCCCACAAATCCGCCCACATCATATCCCGCAAAGGCAATGCCCGTCAGCCCCAAGCTATTGACCAAGCGTACGCCCAACAGCATGTGCTCATCGTACGAGACGTTATCCCCCGTCCATACGGCCGCATAGCGTTGTACACCGGAAAACCCCGAGCGTGTGAGGTTGAATGGCCGCTGACCGCCCAGCAAGGCTTTGGTGCCCTCGTACGTAGCACGCGCCATCTGAAAGCCATAGATGTTACGGCCCCTCCGTGCGGTAGACAGATTTCCTTCAAAATCAAACACCAGGTTTTCGGGCAGCGCATGCCCCCACGTGGCGATTTCGTTCATGTCGTTCCAATAGCCCTTCACGCCCAGGGATGCATAGGCCGTTAACTTTTCTTTCCACCATTGGCGCGCGGCCGGGTTGGTGAAATCCGGGAAGTGGCACCAGCCCGGCCACACTTGCCCGGTGTAGTACTGACCATCGGGGTATTTGATGAACACGTCCTTTTTTACCCCATCGTCATAAGCTTCGTATCCTTTTTCTTCTTTGATGCCGGGGTCGCACATGAGCACCACGTCAAAGCCCATCTCGCCTAAGTCGTTGAGCAGTTTTTGCGGTTCGGGAAAATTTTTCTGATCCCACGTAAAGATTTTGTATTTGTCCATGTAGTGGATGTCCATGACAATGACATCGGCAGGAATGTCCTTTTCGCGGAACGTGCGTGCCAGGTTTTGTACTTCCTGGTCGGGATAATAGCTGTAACGGCACTGCTGATACCCGATACTCCACAGCGGGGGCATTTCCATACGGCCCGTGAGCCAGGTGTAATGTTTGATGATGTCGGCCACGGTGGCTCCGTACATTAGGTAGTAGTTCATCTCACCGGCATCGGCTGCAAAGCTGGCAAAGCGGTTGTTAGACGCGCCAAAATTGAAAAACGTTTTGTGGGTATTGTCCAGAAACAAACCATAGCAAAGTCCGTGGTGAAGCCCGATATAAAAAGGAGTGGAGCAGTACAGTGGGTCTTGACCGGAGTGATAGGCGTACGCATCGGTATTCCAGTGCACGTACGATGACCCTTTGCGGTCGAGGTTGCCCGTCTTTTCGCCCAGGCCAATGAAGCGCTCGCCTTCTTGCAGTTTTTTGTAGGCGGTCACTTGGTCGCCAATCCAAGCCGTGCCCAGGCCGGGTTCGTCCTCGTTGATGACCGCCCCTTGCGGGGTGAGAAAGCGAAAGCGCACCGGGTTTTTGGTGATTTCCAACGTGAGTGCCTCGGTTTGAAGCATGACCACATTTCCGTTGTCGCGGTGGTGAAGGGTGACGGGCTCGGGCTGTGCCGTCACAGCGTAGGAGAAATCCTCGAAAGAGGCTTCGCGTGTGGCGCTGATGCGCACAATGTGGGGCGAATAGAAAAGAGCGCGAAACGACAAACGACCCGATTTGCCTTGGGCGCGGGCACCGCTGACGTGGAACGATTCCAACGCGGCCAACGGCTCGCTAACGGACTTGTTGAACATGGGTACCGGTATTTTGCTTTGGTTAGTCTTCAAAAAAGACCAAAGCGCAGCACTTAACCTAATAAACGGGGTTCAAAAAAACCGAAAACGGTTGCGGGCCTGGGCTGGCCATCCGAATTCAAAAGCCGAAGATTGAACTTGCCGTTGCGGCCGCTCACCTTTTCTTTCGGATAGACGACTCGCGCGCCACCAGCCGTGTTTTCAACACTTTCGTTTCGGGCTGCGGCTCGCCCTGGTCTTTGTCGCGCATTTCAATGTGGCGGATCAACAGCCGGGCCGCCTCCTGTCCCATTTCAAACCCGGGCTGATCCACCGAGCTGAGGGGCGGATCCATCAATTGGCTGAAGAACCAGTTGCTAAAGCCCATCACCGCCATATCGGTGGGGATGGACAGGCCTTTTTCTTTGACTGCCTTCATGGCGCCCATGGCCAGCATGTCGTTATTAGCGAAGATGGCATCGGGAATGGTGCTCAGCGAGAGCAGCTTTTTAGTGGCTTTTTGGGCCTCCTCCAACGAGCCATCGGGGCATTGAATGATCAGGTTTTCCCGCACCTCCAGTCCGCGGTCGGTGAGGGCGTCTTGGTAGCCGCGCAGGCGGTCGGTGCTGATGAGCAGGTTGGGGGCCGCCATCAGGTGGGCGATGCGTTTACAGCCCTGGTCGATCAGGTGCAGTACGGCCTCTTTGGCACCCACGTAGTCGTCTACAATCACCTTGCTCGTGTTGGGGTTGGTGTACATGCGGTCAAAGAACACAATGGGCACGCCCTTGGAGATGATGGCCTCGATGTGATCGTAATTAGTTGTTTCTCTGGAGATTGACAGCAGCATGCCGTCCACCCGGCTGTTGAACAAGGCCTTCATGTCGGTGATTTCGCGTTGCACGGACTCGTTGGTTTGGGTGAGGATGACGTTATAGCCGGCTTGGTAGGCCACGTCTTCGATGCCGCTGATGACCGTGCTAAAGAAGAAGTGCACCACCTCGGGGATGATGACCCCGATGGTGTTGGTTTTTTTCTGGCGCAGGCTGAGCGCCACGATGTTGGGCTGGTAGTTGAGTCGTTCGGCCAGTTCGTTAACGGCTTTTTTGGTTTCGGAGCTGATGTCGGGGTGGTCTTTGAGCGCGCGCGAGACGGTGGAGGGCGAAATGCCCAGTTCGCGGGCGATGTCTTTAATAGTGACTTGGTTGAATTTCATAGTGTCTCGTTAGCCCGTTTTCAGGCGTTTTGTGTAGCTTTTTTATTTTCGGAAACGATTGCGGTACCGTTTCCATTAAATTTCTTTGATATAATTGTTAAAAAAGAGTGGAGAATTAGGGTTTTCCGTCTAATATTGATTTGAAATGAATGTTTTCAGTTGTCAAAGTAACGGAAAGTCGGCCGAAAACAACCATTCGTAAACAACAATTAAAACCCTAAATCAACTATTTATGACCAGATTGTATCTGTATGTACGCAGGTATTTAGCGGTTCTCTTTTTGTTCGGGGCCCTGGCGGGCTTTGCACAGGGGAGGACAGTGACAGGAAAGGTGACGTCAGCCGATGACGGGTCCGGCATTCCTGGTGTAAACATCCTTGAAAAAGGAACGAGCAATGGGACAGTGTCTGACGTGGACGGGAACTACAGTATCACCGTTGGCGATAATGCCACGTTGGTTTTTTCATTCGTGGGGTACATTACGCAGGAAGTTCCTGTTGGCACTCAGTCAGCTATAAACGCTTCCCTTCAATCAGACGTGACGTCTCTTTCGGAAGTTGTGGTGGTTGGCTATGGCAGTCAGGATAAAAAAGAGATAACCGGATCGGTTGTTTCTTTGACCACTGAGCAGTTCAACAGAGGAAATGTGAATGATCCAAGGCAGCTGCTTCAAGGAAAAGTACCCGGGCTAAGCATTTACAATAGGGGCGGAAATCCAAACTCGGCAGCTACCTTTCGGTTGCGTGGTATTTCCACTATTGGTTCAAATTCTCAGCCGCTAATTGTCATTGACGGGGTGTTGGGGGCATCGTTGGATAACGTTGATCCCAATGACATCGAGTCAGTAAGTGTTTTAAAGGATGGTTCGGCTGCCGCTATATACGGCAGCAGGGGATCGGCAGGGGTTATTTTAGTGACAACCAAGCGCGGTTCCAATAAAACCGGAGCAACTACGGTAGATTACAATGGTTACGTTGCGGCTGATCGCGTGTTTCGTAGACAACCAAATTTGACCGCAGAGGAGTTTATCGCAGAAGGTGGTACAGATAATGGTGCAAGGACTGACTGGCAGGACGAAGTTACTCGGACGGGTATTTCCAATGTGCACAATGTGGCCATTTCGAGTGGTACTGCTAAGACGGGGTTTAGAGCTTCCGTGAACTACCGCGATATAAATGGGGTGTTGAGAAGGTCGGGATTTGATCAGGTTAATATTAGGGCAAACATCAATCATACTATGCTCAATGATAAATTGAAAGTTGATATTGGTTTTTCTACCACCGACAGACGAAGTGATTTTTCATTCAGCGAGGCATTGAGATATGCTGTATTGTTCAACCCCACTGCCCCGATAAGAGCCTCAAACGGTGAATTCTTCCAAGCCGTCTTGTTCGACAACTTTAATCCTCTTGCAATTATTGAGCAGAACATTAATGACGGTAAACGAAAAAATATTAATTACAACGCCAGAATAGACTACAGTCTGCTCAAAAACCTGACGGCTACGGTTAACTTCGGACGTCAATTTGAGAATAATTTTAACGGGACATATTTCTCGAGAAGTTCACTTTTTGTGGGGTTTGGTAGAAAAGGACTTGCCAGAAGATTCACATCTGAGTCCGACTTCACTTTGTTCGAAAGTTGGCTTACGTACCAGAAGGAGTTTGGAAAATTCAATCTGGATTTGAGTGGCGGTTATTCGTTTCAGCAAGATAATTACGAGGAGTTGTTTATTGAAGCGGGCGGGTTTCAAAATGATGACTTGGGCTACAATCAATTAGAACAAGCGGCAGAGTTTGCCTTGGGGCAAGCGACTGTCACATCAGCTCAGAATCCCGATAACAAAGTCATCGCTTTTTTTGGAAGAGCTAATTTGACATTTGACAAGGGAATTTACTTCAATGCATCTGTTCGTAGAGAAGGCTCAACAAAGTTGGGTGCGAATAATCGCTGGGGTATTTTCCCGGCATTCGGATTGGGCGTAGATATCACTAAGTATTTGCCGATTCCAAAAGTAGATCAGTTAAAACTCAGAGCGGGCTTTGGTGTGACAGGTTCCCTTCCAGCGCAATCTGGGCTGGCTCAAGATCTTTATGTATATAATGCGGCTAACAACGCTCTCAGACTCGCTCGAAATGCCAATGAGGATTTAAAGTGGGAGCAAAAAAGAGAGACCAATGTGGGGTTAGACTTTGGTGTGTTTGGTCGTCTAACCGGCTCGATCGATTATTTTGTTCGAGATATCCAAGATTTCATTTTGGAAAGAGATGTAGATGTAACCCAGTTCGTATCGGGTAGAAGATTCGAGAATGTCGGTTCGCTCAGGACAAGCGGCTTAGAACTCGCGTTGAATTACAGTAATATTAATCTTGGTCAAGTACGATGGACCCCGGGGTTGGTGATTGGGACAAATCAGTCTGAATTGACTTCATTTTTCAACAATCGATTCGTTACTGGAAATTTTGGCTCCCCAGGGCAGAACGGAACACCCATTAACTTGGTTGAAGTAGGACAGAAGTTGGGAACCATTTGGGGACCGGTATACGACAGACCTGCAAGCGATGGAAAGGTCGTCTTCAAAGACTTAAACGGAGATGGCGTTATCAAAGCGGATGCGAGCCAGGCACTTCTGGAAGACGCAGATTTCGAAAAATTAGGACGGGGTATTCCTGTTATGGAGTTAGGCTGGACAAATCAACTATCCTTTAAGAACTGGGACTTAAACATGTTCTTTCGGGGAGCGTTTGGGCACAGTTTGATCAATCAATTCCGTGGTTTTTACGAACCGAGGGAACCTGGTGCTATAAATGCCTTCAACAGAATAAATACCAATTTAGTCGTCACAGACCTGAGGGAAGCTAAGTACAGTTCCCTGTATGTGGAAAAAGCTGACTTTGTGAAATTGGACAATGTGACATTGGGATATAGAGT
>JALONI010000119.1 GCA_025455015.1 Cyclobacteriaceae bacterium
GATAGATTTTATGCGGCACCACAAAACTGATCATTCCATACTGCATCGTTTCTTCAAATCCTTTCGGGAGATTTTTTTTGATCGCCTGGCGGATTTTTTCTACCGACTCTGCGCGGTTTGGTGGCAACGTGCGTATGTACTCGTCTACGGTTTTGGCTTTTGACTGCATCGTTAGGATGGTTGGGAGGGAAGGAACTCTTTTTTTCGGAGCAGGGCAGCGCTGACCAGCGTAATGAGGAGCCCCACGGGCAGGATTTCCGTGAGCGTGACGCCAAACCGGAGGAAAGGATTTTTATACCATTCGGCAAATTCGGCCCACTTGATTTTCGTCTGCGTTATCTTTTCCTCCGAAGTACCGGCTGCCTCCAGCTTTCTCAATTCACCGTCTTGCCATTGCTGCACCAGTTGGTGCCCCGCGCGGGCGTACGTGATCTCCCAGGCGGCCGCGTAAAACAGAGAGGCCACCACAGTAATGCCCACGCCCAGCGCCACGCCTCGGCCAAATGTGATTTGGCCGCCCGCGTGGCGGTCGCGATAGCTTTTGATGGCCACAAAAATCAGCGACAGCGAAATGACCATGCCCGCATAGCCGATCAAGGCACCGTTGTCCATCGAGAGCGTACCGTTTTCAAAAAGCGGCATGGTAACCAGCATGAGCCCCCCGGTGATGACCCCGGCAATGGCTCCGTACGTAAGGGTTGTTTTTTTCATGTGTTTTTGTTTTGGATGCCTAAAACACGTGGTGGCATGGACAAAACCCGTCATCCGAACGGGTGATTTTAGGAAAAATAGCGGAAATCACCCAAACGGAGGAATGGACAACATCAGGCAATGAGCCGCAACTCCTTGCCGCGTTGGATCGCCTGCGTGCGCCTGCTTACGTCCAGTTTCATAAACAAGTGCGAGGTGTGCGTTTTTACCGTGTTGAGCGAAACAAACAGCGTGTCGGCTATCTCCTGGTTACTGAGGCCTTTGGCCATCAGCGCCAACACCTCGTGTTCGCGCTTGCTGATGCCGAGCCGCTGCAGTTCGTGTGTGTTCAAAACGAATGCCGGCCCCACGGCCACCGTGACCACTTTTTTTTGCGTGAGTTTGAGCCCGGCCCAAATGCCAAGGCCGGTAAAGAAGACGGCCACCAAGCCGATGTAAAACTCCACCGATAAATCGCGTGCCCAGTACTGATACTCGACAGCTTTCAGCAGCGTGGTCAGGACGGCCAGTGCCATTCCATACGCCAGCGCGGTTTTATAGATCGGTTTCATGACTCACGTCAATGGTCATAGGCGCGTACCACTTGGTGCTGTTCGCCCAGACGTTCAATGCCCAGCTCCACCACATCGCCCGGCTTCAGGTAGCGGGGCGGATGTTGCCCATGCCCCACGCCCGAAGGCGTTCCGGTGGAGATCACATCGCCCGGGAGCAGGGTCATAAACTGGCTGATGTAGTGGATCAGAAACGGCACCTCAAAGATCATGTCATCGGTGTTGTTATCCTGCATCAACACGCCATTTACTTTCAACCACATTTTCAGATCGTTGAAGTTGGGGATTTCCTCGGGCGTTACGAGGTAAGGGCCCAGCGGAGCAAAGGTGTCGGCACTTTTACCTTTCGTCCACTGGCCGTTGCGCTCCAGTTGAAAGGCGCGTTCGCTGTAGTCGTTGTGCAGACAAAAGCCGGCCACATAGTCCATGGCATTTTTTTCTTCCACGTACTGTGCCTTTTTACCCACCACTACGGCTAGTTCGATTTCCCAATCCATTTTGGTGCTGCCCTTGGGAATAACGAGCCCATCGTGCGGGCCGGTGATGGCCGTGGTGGACTTAAAAAAGAAAATCGGTTCGGGTGGTAGTGGCATCTTCGACTCGAACGCATGCTTGGTGTAGTTGAGCCCCACGCAGATCATCTTGGACGGCCGCATCACGCAGGGCCCGATGCGCGTGCCGGGCGGCACGGGTGGGAGCGAGGGGTGTGTTTTGAGCCAGGCTCGCAGCCGGTTTATCCCGTTGGAGTCAAAAAACTCCTCGCCATAGTCCTCACCAAAGGCCGAGACGTCATACATTTTTTCATGGAGGAGGATACCGGGTTTTTCATGGCCGGGCGGGCCGAAGCGGAGGAGGTGCATGTGGTTAATGATCGGTTGGTTTTTTCTCTTTTAAATCGGAAACGCGACTTGAGTTTGTTGGCGATGTTTTTCACCCCGCCCAGCCATCCCTATCCAAGCTTCGATATGGTATCACTTCAGCCAAATGCTTGATTCTTATTTCTGTTCTTGAGCGAAGTTGGCAAACGAGCACCACCATTGCAAGATTAGGTGGTGTAAACAAGTATAAATGTTCATAAGAGTCAGCTAGTTGCCATAAATTGCTTTAGTTCTTCGGGAGTAAGCACTCGAAATATGTGGGAATTGAATTTCTCTTTGCACTTCAAAATGCGCGTCATAGGTGACAATACAGTTGGCACCTCCACAAAAAGCGCAGTCTACGAACTTATTGTCGTCCGGGTCGGTGTCGATTAGGTTCCAATTGAGGTAAGGGTGAACAAATTTTACCGAGGGTGCTGTGACAAGGTAGTTCATGATGTTTTTAGCAATTTCACGGTTCGTTTTTCGCTCCAGAATTTCCCAATACTCAAAAAAAATATCATTGCTTAAATGCAGTGTAATGTAGTTGGCCCGAATAGCATCCCATAACCAACGGTGGGGTGATTTTACACCGATCGCATTTATGAAGATATTGGTATCAAGTACGATTTGCACTTCGATGGTGTTCTTTTGCACGATTTCCCAGATCTTCCGCTGTTAGCTTTTGATCTTCGATGAATTTATCCATTGCTTGCGTGCCTTTTTCAGCAAAATAGTTTGCCAGCAGCGTCTTGATCTCCATCAATTGTTCATCGGATATTCCGTTGGAATAGATTTTCAGCAGCTCAAGTTGCAAGTTGGAAAAGCTTGGCTTCAGTTCGGACGTTTTCATACTCCAAATATAGTCGAAATCACCCCGCCCAACCATCCCTATCCAAACTCCGATACTGTATTGCCTCCGCCAAATGCTCTATTTTGATGTCCGCGCTGGCGGCTAGGTCGGCAATGGTGCGCGACACTTTCAAGATGCGGTCGTAGGCGCGGGCCGACAGCCCCAGCCGCTCCATCGCGGTCTTGAGTAACTTCACCCCGGCCTCGTTGATCACACAAATTTCCTTGACCATTTGCGAGGGCATCATCGCATTGCAAAAAATAGATGGGTGGTCGTGGAAGCGCGCGCTTTGCACTTCCCGGGCCTTTACCACGCGCGCCCGTATCTCCGCGCTCGATTCGCTCTTGCGCTGGGCCGTCATCTCGTCAAAACTCACTGGCACCACCTCCACATGCAGGTCAATGCGATCCAGCAACGGGCCGCTGATTTTACTCAGGTACCGTTGCACCACGCCCGGGCCACACACACACTCTTTTTCGGGGTGGTTGTAATAGCCGCAGGGGCATGGATTCATGCTGGCCACCAGCATGAAGTTGGCGGGGTAGTCGATGGAAACTTTGGCACGCGAGATCGTCACGCGTCTTTCTTCCATGGGCTGGCGCATTACTTCCAGCACCGTGCGCTTAAACTCGGGCAGCTCATCCAAAAAGAGCACTCCGTTGTGCGAGAGCGAAATCTCCCCCGGTTGGGGATGCCCCCCGCCACCCACCAGCGCCACATCAGATATGGTGTGATGCGGACTGCGATAGGGGCGCGTGGTGAGCAACCCCGCCTCTTTGCCCAGCTTGCCGGCCACGGAGTGTATCTTGGTCGTCTCCAGCGCTTCTTGCAAGGTCAGTGGAGGCAGGATGGTCGGCAGCCGTTTGGCCAGCATGGTTTTGCCTGCTCCGGGCGGCCCGATCATGATCACGTTGTGCCCTCCGGCCGCGGCTATCTCCAGTGCGCGTTTGATGTTTTCCTGTCCCTGCACATCGCGGAAGTCGGTATCGTAGCCGTTCAATTTGTTTTGAAAGATTTCCCGTGTGTCTACCCGCAAGGGTTCAATGGCCGTGGCGCCTTCAATAAAATCCAAGGCTTCACGCAACGTTTCCACGCCAATGATGTCAATGTTGTTGACAATGGCGGCCTCGGCTGCATTGGCCTTTGGCAGGATGAACCCTTTGAAGTTCTCCTTGCGGGCCTGGATGGCGATGGGCAACACGCCCTTGATGGGCCTCAGGATACCATCGAGCGACAGCTCGCCCATGATGATGTATTGCTCCAGCACCTCGGCCTCGGTTTGGCCCGAAGCTTTGAGAATACACAACGCCATGGCCAAGTCGTACGAACTGCCCTCTTTACGCAAATCGGCTGGTGCCAGGTTCACCACCACTTTATTGCGCGGCATGTAGTAGTTCAGGCTCTTCATGGCCGACTCCACGCGGTGCTGGCTTTCTTTGACGGCACTGTCGGGCAAGCCGGTAAGAAAGAAGCCCTGACCTTGCGCCACGTTGACTTCTACGGTGATCGTTTTGGCATCCACGCCATGCACGGCTCCGCCAAATGTCTTTGCTACCACGTTGGATTATCGGTTGTGTGTTGGTGAAGTTAAAGGTGCGGAACAAACCCCGGAAATACAACCCGTTGCCGGAAGAATGCGTGGCGGCCGCCCGCCTGGGCGGTCGAACTTAAATTGTTTCCAAACAACCCAACCCGTACTTTTAGCGCGTCATGATGAAGCGGCAAGCACTGGCGTGGTTAGTGGTGGGCACCTACGTGTTGGGGAACACAGAGGCCCATCAGGTGTTTCGGTTGCCCCTGTTGGTGCAGCACTACCAAGAACACCGGCTCGAAAACCCCGCGGTGAGTTTGATCACGTTTGTCGTAGACCACTACATTCTGTTGCATGACTCGGCCGACAAACGCCACGAGGCGTTGCCGTTCAAAGCGCATGATTGCGTCTCTTCGGGGGTGGCCACCTTAGTCCCCGAGGTGGTGGGCACCCCAGTCGTTCGCCCGGCCGAGCATTGCCAAACCAACCTGCCCCCTGTTTTTTGTTTTGTCTACTCGTCCGTTTACGCGTCTATCTGGCAGCCGCCCAGAGTAGCCTGATCATTTTTGCTCCCCGCTGCGGGTGGCCGTTTTCAGGTATTTCTTTTTCGAGTAAACTTTTTTTACAATGCTCTCGGCATGTATCGACTTTTCCTTACGGAATAAACTCATCGTGGGTTTGCTCACGTTGGCGCTCATGGGGTGGGGCGCGTATTCGGTTACCCAATTGCCCATTGATGCCGTTCCCGACATCACCAACAACCAGGTACAAGTCATCACCGTGGCGCCTTCGCAAGCCGCCCTGGACATCGAGCGGTTTGTCACTTTTCCGGTGGAACAATCGGTGGCCACCATTCCGGGCTTGGTAGAGGTGCGCTCTTTTTCGCGATTTGGCCTGAGCGTGGTCACCCTCGTATTCAGCGAAGACACAGATGTGTACTGGGCCCGGCAGCAAGTGGGCGAGCGGCTCATCGAAGCAAAAAAACAGATACCCGAAGGTGTGGGCGTGCCCGAGTTGGCACCCGTTACCACGGGGCTGGGCGAAATCTATCAGTACATCCTGCGGGTAACGCCCGGCTACGAAGGCAAGTACTCCATCACCGAGCTTCGCACGGTTCAAGATTGGATTGTGCGAAGGCAACTGCTGGGCACCCAAGGCGTAGCCGATGTGAGCAGCTTTGGCGGCAAACTCAAGCAATACGAAGTAGCCATCAACCCCGTCCAGTTGCGCAGCCTCAACCTGACCCTCACCGATGTGTTTAACGCCTTGGAGCAAAACAACCAAAACACGGGCGGGGCCTATATCGAGAAGGAATCCAACGCCTACTTTATCCGAAGCGAAGGTTTGCTTGAAAGCACCGATGACATAGCCGGGCTCACGGTGGGCACTACGGCCATGGGCTTGCCCATCCAACTCGGTCAGGTGGCCACCGTGCGCGAAGGGCATGCCGTTCGTTTTGGGGCGATGACGCAAAATGGCGAAGGCGAGGCCGTAGGAGCCGTGGTGATGATGCTAAAAGGGGCCAACTCCTCCGAGGTGGTCGAGCGCGTCAAAGAGCGCATCCGGCAAATTGAAAAAACCCTGCCCGAGGGCATCTCGATAGAACCTTTTTTGGATCGCACAAAGCTGGTGAACAATGCCATCCAAACGGTGACCACCAACCTGGCCGAAGGCGCGCTGATTGTCGTGTTTGTACTGGTGCTGCTGCTCGGCAACCTGCGGGCGGGGCTGGTGGTTGCTTCGGTCATTCCCCTTTCGATGCTGTTTGCCGTCAGTCTGATGAATGTTTTTGGCGTGTCCGGTTCGTTGATGAGTTTGGGAGCCATTGACTTCGG
>JALONI010000050.1 GCA_025455015.1 Cyclobacteriaceae bacterium
CCACCTGGACTACGACTGGGGCCTGAATGACCAGTAGCTTTTGCACGGGTTTTTGTACTTTCCGGCATGGGGGCACCGAAAAAAGAGAAATGCCAATGCTCACCGTGCGGGTCAACAGATTTTGGCCCTGCGGGCAGGGACTTGCTTCGGTGCGTTTATTGCCGCAGCCTGTTTCGCATGCTTCCCCCTGCACCGCCCGCGCCAAGGGGGTGCTCAGGAGCGGGGCGAATGTGGTTTTTGGTAGCTCGGGCAAGGTGACCATCGGAGGCGGATTGCTGATGGAAAAGGTGCCAACGTGCCGTTTTTGGGCAGGTTAGAGATCGTAGAACGTTCTGACAATGAAGAAATTAAGAAGGCGAAATTGCGCTGGCGGCAGCTAAACACCTGAGGCATCCGCTGGCGAGGGCTTTTCTTGATGGCGGCCTTGCCAAACCTCCATATTTGCCTATCTTTGCGCCTCATTTTTAACAAAATAAATTATTGTTTAACCCATGAAAAACTACGAGACGGTATTCATTCTCAATCCCGTTTTGTCTGAAGACCAGGCAAAGGATACTGTCGATAAGTTCGTGAAGGTGTTGACCAAACAAAAGGCCAACATCGTGAACGTAGAGCAATGGGGACTCAAAAAGATGGCATATCCCATCCAGAAGAAGTCCACCGGCTTTTACAACCTCATCGAATTTGCGGCAGCTCCGGAAACGGTAGCCACGTTGGAGACGGAATTCAGACGTGACGAATCAGTGATGCGCTTTTTGACCACTTCGCTGGACAAGTATGCGCTGGAGTACAATGCCCGCAGACGCAAGGGCGAGTTTAACAGAGCGAAAAAAACGGCACCTAAAACAGAGGCTACGGTATGACATTAATGAACGAACCCATCAAGCGCGCGGAGATCAAACCGAAATACTGCCGCTTCAAGAAAAACGGTATCAAGTACATCGACTACAAAGACCCCGACTTCTTGTTAAAGTTTATCAACGAGCAGGGCAAGCTATTGCCCCGCAGATTGACCGGCACCAGCTGGAAGTTCCAGAAAAAAGTCACGCAAGCCGTGAAGCGTGCCCGCCACCTGGCCATTCTTCCGTACCTGGGCGACTCTTTGAAATAATCTAAACCGAGTAACACCATGGAAGTAATATTGAAACAAGACGTACAAGGGCTCGGCTACAAGAACGATGTGGTAAAAGTGCGCCCGGGCTATGGACGCAACTTTTTGATCCCGAACGGAACGGCCATCATCGCCAATGAATCGAACAAACGCATGATTGCCGAGAACGTGCGCCAAGCCGCCCACAAAGCAGCCAAAGTAAAACAAGACGCGGAGGCATTAGCCAACCGCATCGGTGACCTGACCGTTGAAATCGGCACCAAGGCGGGTGAGAGCGGAAAGATTTTTGGAGCCGTGACGGCCAACCAAATTGCCGATGTGCTGAAAGCCAAAGGCTTTGACATTGATCGCAAAAAAGTGATCATGAAAGAGAGCCCCAAAATGCTTGGCACGTATACCGCCACGTTGGATCTCCACAAAGAAGTGAAGAAGGAAATCAAGGTAACGGTGGTGGCCGAGTAAGCCATACCCGTTTTTACAAACAGAAGCCCTCGGATACTGCCGGGGGCTTTTTTGTTGGCTAGGGTTCGCACGCCCTCACCAACTCGTCATACCAGGCCTGGCCATACTTGCGGATGAGCGGCTCTTTCAAAAATTTGTACAACGGCACCTGTAGGCTTTTGCCATACGAACACGCGGCCGAGCAGATGCTCCACCGGTGGTAGTTCACGGCTTGCATGTTTTTCTTTTGGGTGATGCGGATGGGGTACAAATGACAAGAGATGGGTTTTCGCCACGACACCTTGCCATCCAGGTACGCTTGCTCAATGCCGCACTTCAAAACACCTTGGGCATCGTAGTGGGCGTAGGCACATTCGCGACCTGCAATGGTGGGTGTGCTGTAGTCCCCGTCTTCGTCCAAGACGTAAGCCCCTTGCTGCGCAATGGCCTTTTGACCCTCGGGGGTCAGGTAAGGCGCCACGGCCTCTTGTATTTCTTGCAGCATGGGCAATTCGTTCTCTTCCAAGGGGGCGCCCAAATCGCCTTCCACGCAGCAGGCTCCTTTGCACTTCTCTAAATGACATACAAACGCTACGTCTCTGATCTCGTCCGATACGAGTACCTCTCCAATTTGCATCATGACTTTTGCGGTTTCTAATCGATCCCTCTCACGCGCAGGCGCGCTTGCTGGGTCTCGCCTTTCTTTTGCTGATAAAACGCCTGGGTGGCAATGTAGCAATGCCGGGTGACTTCCGCATGCACCACCCCGGATTTGTCTACCCACCGGATCAAGAAATCGCGCGTGGTTTCGCCTTTGTCCAGGGCCTCCGCGCGGATGGCCGCCCGGTCGGTTTCGCTTACGCGGAAAAGGGCATACAGCGTTTGCCTGCCGGGCCGCTTGAAGCGGATGGAGGCGGCTTTGTCCCACACCACAAAACCGGGCCCCAGCCCGCGCAGCAACATCAACATGTAAAACGGATCGGCCGCGGAAAACAGACTGCCGCCAAAAATGGTGCCCACGTAGTTGTACGTCCACGGGTTAAGCCGAAGGCGTATGTGCAGCTCTGAATGGTCGCGGGCCCAAAATAAAATCTTGCCTCCCGTGCCAAAATACATCGGGTACCAGTTCATGGCTGTGCGGAACAGCCAGCTTCGAAAAGACTCTTTTTTCTCGGTGCGCAAAAATTCAGGCTTCATTTTACTTGATGCAGGTATAGATTACAATCTCATTCCTAAATACTTAACGCGTATGATGCCATTTTCAAACGGTTTTGTTTAACGCGTGCTTTGGCCGCAGCCGGACATCGTGATCAAAAATATCAATTGTAACTCTATACCTGACGCCACGAAGGCCGTAACTTGCCCAATTATTGTATGTCGAATTACTTAGAAACACTGAACGAACCCCAGCGGGAGGCCGTCATTAACCCGGAAGGGCCGTGCATGATCATTGCCGGAGCGGGGTCCGGAAAAACGCGTGTGCTCACCTACCGGATCGCGCACCTTATCCAACAGAAAGGGGTCGATCCCTTCAACATCATGGCGCTGACCTTTACCAACAAGGCGGCCAAAGAAATGCGCGACCGCATTGAGCACGTGGTGGGGGCCGATGCACGCAACCTGTGGATGGGCACCTTCCACTCGGTGTTTGCCCGCATCCTTCGGGCCGAGGCACCCCTGATCGGCTACCCCAACAACTTCACCATCTATGACACGGACGACAGCAAATCGTTGCTTAAGTCGGTGATCAAAGAAATGGGGCTGGACGAAACCCAGTACAAGCCCAACACGGTGTATAACCGCATCTCTTCAGCCAAAAATAAATTGATCTCATGGCAAGACTACCTGGCCAACCCTCTGTTTTTGGCGGATGATGCCACCAACATGCGGCCGGAGATCGGCAACATCTACAAAACATACGCCCTGCGCTGCTTCAAGTCGGGTGCCATGGATTTTGATGACTTACTTTTCAATACCGATAAGCTTTTCAAAGAACACCTGGAAACGCTGAACAAGTACCAACACCGCATCCAATACGTGCTGGTGGATGAGTTTCAGGACACCAACCTGTGCCAGTACTTCATCGTTCGAAAGCTGGCCAACAGGCGTGAAAACATTTGCGTGGTGGGCGATGATGCGCAAAGCATTTACGGCTTCCGCGGGGCCGACATCAGCAACATTCTGAACTTTGAAAAGGACTATCCCGACCTGCGCATCATTAAGCTTGAACAAAACTACCGCTCCACCAAAACAATTGTGGAGGCTGCCAACGCAGTCATTTCGAAAAACAAAGCGCAACTGCCCAAACAGGTATGGACCCGCAACGAAGACGGGCAGTTGATTGAGCTCATCAAGGCCGTGTCTGACAACGAGGAAGGTCGGCTGGTGGCCACCTCCATCTTTGAAGAAAAGATGCAGCACCAACTGAAGTTCAGCGACTTTGTGGTTCTGTACCGAACCAACAGCCAAAGCCGGGCGATTGAAGAATCGCTGAGGCGCATGAACATCAAGTACAAAGTGGTGGGTGGCCTTTCGTTTTATCAGCGCAAAGAGATTAAAGACCTGCTGGCGTATCTGCGCTACTCGCTCAACCAGCAAGACGAGGCCTCCTTCCGCAGGATTATCAATTTACCCAAACGCGGCATTGGCGATTCCACCATCGACAAGATTGTGGTGGCGGCCAACGACCACGGTATTTCCATTTGGGAAGTGCTCCAAAACGCATCGCCTTTTGTGGGAGGGCGTGCCGCGGGTCCGATCGAAGATTTTGTCACGATGATCAAGCGCTTTGGCATCGAGATTCAAAACAAAGATGCGTACGAGGCGGCAGCCGAAATCGCCAAAGGATCGGGTTTGCTGCGCGAGCTGTACGAAGACAAAACCGTGGAGGGGCTGAGCCGCTACGAAAACGTGCAGGAACTGCTGAACGCGATTAAAGAGTATGTTGATGACCCCGAGAAGCAAGACAAAACACTCGGTGCCTTTTTGCAAGAGGTATCGCTGCTGACCAATGCCGATGAGGACAAAGACCACGACCCGGACAAAGTTACGCTGATGACCATCCACATGGCCAAGGGGCTGGAGTTCAACTGCGTGTACCTGGTAGGCATGGAGGAAGACCTCTTTCCCTCGCAATTGATGTTGAGCAGCCGCGCGGAGTTGGAAGAAGAACGAAGGCTGTTTTACGTGGCCATCACGCGGGCGAAGAAACGCCTGTTTCTGTCATACGCCTTGTCGCGCTACCGGTTTGGGCGGCTCAAGAATTGTGAGCCCAGCCGCTTTTTGGACGATCTGGATGCGCGCTATGTCAAAGTGAGCACCAAATTTGGCGGGGTGGAGTCAGTGGCACCCAACCCCAACTATGCCCGTAGCTTTGTGAGCGGCATGAAGAAGACCGTCCACTCGCAACCCGTGGCCAAGCCCAGCAGCTACCGGCCCTCGGCCGACTTTGTGCCGAGCGATACTTCGCGGCTGCAGGAGGGCATGAAAGTGGAGCACCCCAAATTTGGGTTTGGCACAGTAGTGAAACTGGATGAAACGGGAGCCGACCGCAAGGCCAAGATCCAATTTGCCGATTTTGGCGAGAAGACATTATTGCTTAGCTTTGCCAAATTGAAGATTCATTAGATCGGTGCCGAAAATCAAAATCAAGCGCAAGCCGTCCGTGCGGAACAAACTACAACCCAAGCTGACCGAATCACAAAAACGTTCGCTTAGGCTGTTACATGAATTGGGTGGGCTCGGTCGAGGGATTTGGAATCAAGATGCCCAAGCGTTTGTGAATGAATTGAGGGGTAATGATTAAAGTATTTCTGGACACCCCTCCCATCATCTATTTTATCGAAAAACATCCACGTTACTATTCGCAACTATTGGATTATCTAACGTCTTGCGTCATCCAGAAAAATCTGCTTGAAACGAGCGTGCTGTCGGTAGCTGAATTCGAAATCAAGCCAAGGAGGATCAACAATCTGAAGATATTGAAAAAGGGTCAGGAACTAATCGATTCTTTGTTTGATGTTCACCCAATAGACATGACAGTTGCCAAAATATCCGGTGAACTCAGGAGTCGGTATCGATCGCTTAAAGCCATCGATTCACTCCAACTCGCTACCGCCATAGGTCACCGTTGTGATGTCTTTGTGACAAATGATCGCAGGCTTAGAGCTGTGAAGGAAATAGAAATCAAGTTAGTTACTGAATTATGATAGGAGAATACAATTCCCAGCGGCAAGACATCATCTTCCGCGAGTACGGCCGCCATGTGCAAAGACTCATTGACCACATTCGCGAACAGCCCGACAAAGCCAAACGCTCGGAAATGGCCCATGGGCTCATCGACCTGATACGGCAACTGACACCCACCCTCAAAGATCAACCGGACGACCCCCAGCGCCTATGGGACGACCTGTACGTGATGGCCGACTTCAACTTGGACATTGACGCCCCCTACCCGGTACCCAACCGCGAAACCATCTTCAAAAAGCCGATGAAGGTGAACTATCCGCAAACCAACGTGCGCTACAAACACTATGGTAAGAACTTGGAACGCCTCGTCAAGGAAGCGTTGAAGATATCCAACCCGCAAGAACGCGAAGAGGCCGTCATCTACCTGGGCAAGTTGATGAAAACATTTTTTGCCACGTGGAACAAGGAAGTATTGGATGACTCAGTGATCCTGAAAGACATCAAAGTACTGTCCGATGGCGAGTTGTCCATGAACATTGACAAAGTGCGCGAAGACAACCTGTTTGAAAAACTGTACCGCGACCGTAAAAAATCATTCCCGCCCAACGGGGGCCAAAACAACCGCCAGCAGAACGGGGGCCAGCAGCGCCACCAGGGCAAGCGCCACTTCAACAAAAACCGTAATAACAACCCGCACCGCAGAAGAGAACAATGAGTTCGTTTAAGATCAAGGGAGGCACGCGGCTGAAGGGCGAAATCGTTCCGCAAGGTGCCAAAAACGAAGCCTTACAAGTCATTTGTGCGCCCCTGCTAACGCGCGAGCCCGTAACCATCCACAACATACCCGATATTGTGGATGTTCAAAAGCTGATACAACTGCTGGGGGATTTGGGATGCCGGGTGGAAAAACTGGCGAAGGGCTCCTACCGATTTACCGCTGCCCAAATCAATGTCGACTACCTGAAGACGGACGAGTACCGAAAGAAAGCGGCTGCGCTTCGTGGGTCGGTGATGTTACTCGGGCCCATCCTGGCGCGCTTTGGGCAAGCCAACATTCCCAAGCCGGGTGGAGATAAGATCGGCCGGAGGCGGCTGGATACCCACTTCCTGGGCTTCCAAAACCTGGGCGCCAAGTTCAAATACGAAGCCGATCACAATCTCTATCACATCGATGCCTCCAACCTGCAAGGCAAATACATGCTGTTGGACGAGGCATCCGTGACGGGCACGGCCAACATTGTGATGGCGGCCGTCATGGCCAAGGGCACCACCACCATCTATAACGCGGCTTGCGAGCCCTATCTCCAACAGTTGTGCAGCATGCTCAATCGCATGGGCGCTAACATCAAAGGCATCGGTTCCAATTTGCTGACGATTGAAGGGGTGACCGAGCTTCGCGGAACAGAGCATACCTTGCTCCCCGACATGATTGAGATTGGGAGTTTCATTGGCCTGGCGGCCATGACCCAATCGGAAATCACGATCAAAAACTGCCGCCTCGAAATGCTCGGCATCATCCCGGAAATCTTTCGCAGGCTGGGAATCCAAATGGAATTCCGGGGCGATGACATTTACATTCCCTCGCAAGAGCGGTACGAGATCGAAACCTTTATTGACGGCTCCATCATGACCGTGGCCGATGCCCCCTGGCCAGGCTTCACGCCCGATTTGCTCAGCATTGTGTTGGTGGTGGCCACGCAGGCCAAGGGCACGGTGCTCGTACACCAAAAGATGTTTGAAAGTCGCCTGTTCTTCGTGGACAAGCTGATTGATATGGGTGCCCAAATTATCTTGTGCGATCCGCACCGCGCCACGGTGATCGGGCTTGACCGCAAACAGGCGTTGCGCGGCATCAAAATGTCGTCTCCCGACATACGCGCGGGGGTTGCTTTGCTGATTGCCGCCCTCTCGGCCCAAGGCGAAAGCGAAATCTCCAATGTGGAGCAAATCGACCGCGGGTATCAGGACATTGAGCAACGATTGAAAGCGCTGGGTGCCAACATCGAGCGCGTTGGTTAGCTTTTTTACAGATCGATGCTCAGGCCCACGGGGCAGTGATCGGAGCCAAGGTATTCGTTAAAGATAAAGGCGTCCTGGCATTGGTGGCGCAGCCGTTGGTCTACCAGAAAGTGATCGATGCGCCAACCGATGTTTTTCTCGCGGCCGCTGGTCACATAATTCCAATAACTATACTTGGCTTCGGTGGGGTAAAACTGCCGGAACGAATCCACAAAACCCGAGGCCAGCAAGCGGCCAAAGCCGTCAATCTCGCGCTGGGTGTACCCGGCCGATTTGTTGTAGTTTTCTTTGGGCCGGGCCAAATCGAGGGGCTCAAACGCCACGTTGAAATCGCCACAAACAACCACGGGCTTGCGCTTGCGTAACATGGTCAGGTAATTCAAAAATTCGGCATCCCACCGCTCGCGGTAGTCCAATCGCGCCAGTTCTTCGCCTGCATTGGGCGTGTACACGGTCACCAAAAACCACGTCAGGTATTCAGCCGTGATCACGCGGCCCTCCTGGTCAAACTCGCTGAGCCCGATATCATAGGTGACGTTGAGCGGTTCGGCTTTTGAAACGATGGCCGTACCCGAGTATCCTTTGCGCGCCTTGGAGGAGTTGACAAACACGTGGTAGCCGTTGAACACCTCCAACGATTGGCGGGCTTCTTCCTCAGCGGCTTTGGTTTCTTGCAGGCAGAACACGTCCGGCTTCATGGCGCGGATACTCCCCTCAAAGTCTTTTTTCAAAATGGCACGGATGCCATTCACATTCCACGAAACCAGTCGGTGCAGTGCCATAGGATATTTGTAAGCAGTAAAGATAACGGAGGCCCTCAAATTTTATAGCTTTGCCAAGCCGTGTTTGCCCGGGGGGAGAGCACGCGCAGATTTTTTCAAAGCCGTGCTCAAAGTAGACAGCCATACGCACATACTGCCCAAAAAGATGCCCAACTGGACGGAGAAGTTTGGTTATGGCGACTTCATCTACCTGCAGCATCACAAACGCGGCTTTGCCAAGATGATGCGCGGCCACCAGTTTTTTCGCGAGATCAAAGAAAACTGCTGGAATGCCGAGTTACGCCTCCGGGAATACGAACAGTTTCGCACGCGGGTACAAGTCATCTGCACCATTCCGGTCATGTTTTCGTATTGGGCCAAGCCATTGGACTGCCTGGACTTATCGGAATTCCTCAACGACCACGTAGCGGGCATCGTCAAAAAACATCCCGCCCGCTACATCGGGCTGGGCACGGTGCCCATGCAAGATGCCGAGCTGGCCATCAAAGAACTTCACCGCATCAAAAAGATCGGGTTAAAAGGCATTCAGATCGGCTCCAACATCAATGACGAAAACCTGAGCGAGGGGCGCTTCTTCCCTATTTTTCAAGCCTGCGAGCAACTGGATCTGGCCATTTTGGTGCACCCCTGGAACATGATGGGTGAAAAAAGCATGCAACGCTACTGGCTGCCCTGGCTGGTGGGCATGCCGGCCGAGACCACCCGCGCCATCTGCTCGTTGATCTTTGGCGGGATTTTTGAGAAACTGCCGAAGTTGCGCGTGAACTTTGCCCACGCGGGCGGCTCGTTTTGGGCCACCCTCGGACGGATCGAACACGGCTTCGACTGCCGGCCGGATTTGGTCGCCATCGACAACCCGGTGAACCCCCGCCAGTACGTGGGCAAGTTTTGGGTAGACAGCATCACGCACGACCCTCTCATGTTGGACTATGTGATCAAAATGATCGGATCAAAAAAGATAACCTTCGGTACCGACTATCCGTTTCCTTTGGGCGACTTGTCCATTGGCAAGTTTATTGAAGACATGAAGCTTCCCAAAAAAGACAAAGAGAACATCTTCAGCCACGCCACGTTCGATTGGCTCAATCTCTCACCCAAAGAGCGGGCGCGCTACGCGGCCGCGTCATGAGCCGGTGGGTACTTTTTTTTGTTTTGCTGTTGAGTGGCGCCACGGTGTTTGCTCAATCCGGCAGCGAGCGCGAAAAAATCCAACAACTGGAAATGCAGCGTGAGGCCGAGCGCCAGCGGGCTCTGCGCCAAAAACTTGACTCGGCCATTGCCCTGGTCAACGAAGGGGGCCACGAGGCGGCCGATGAGAAATTGCGCGATGTGTTGCGCGCCATCCGCAGCGTGCCCTCGGAATTGGCCTTTTATGTAGGTAAAAATTCGCATTTCTTAGAGCGGCACAAACAGGCCATCGATTGGCTGAACAAATACATCCAGCTAAAGGGTACCAGCGGGCAGTTTTATGGCGAGGCGGTTGCCTTGCTGCGCCAGTCCGAAGTAGCCGTGTTGAAAGAAACCGAAACCCAACGCCAAAAAACGGCCGAGTTGTTTTCGAAGGACTATGACATCGACTGCGGGCCCACCGGAAAAGTGGTGTGCCCGGTGTGCAATGGCAGCACGGTGGTGATCAAAAAAGGATACTTCGGCAACAAGTACAGCACGTGCCAGTTCTGCCAGCAAAAGGGGTTTCTCGTGTGCGAAGATTACAATAAGTTGCTGCGTGGGGAATTGAAGCCCAACGCCACTCATTAAGAGGGCCTCTCGATTTTCGTTATCTTTGCGCCCTAACACAAGTCCTACTGTATGCCCCTCCTTCACAACCGCATCGACAAGCGGGTTTTGAAGCAAAAAATGCAAGCCGACCCCGAAGCCAGGGTCACGCTGTCGTTTTACAAATACCACCCCATTGCCGACCCGCAGGCCTTTCGCGATGACCTCTGGCTCACCTGGAGCGAACTGGACGTATTGGGGCGCATCTACGTGGCCCACGAGGGCATCAACGGGCAGATCAGCGTGCCGGAGGCGCGCATCGAAGAATTTCGCCAGCGCATCTACGCGATCCCTTTCTTAGATGGGATTCGCCTGAACATAGCCGTGGACACGCAGTCAAAGTCGTTTTTCAAACTGAAGATACTGGTGCGCAAAAAGATCGTGGCCGATGGGCTGAACGATGCCACCTTTGATGTGACCAACAGTGGCCGGCACGTCAACGCCCAAGAGTTCAACGCCTTGGCCGACCAACCCAACACGGTGATCGTGGACATGCGCAACCATTACGAAAGTGAAGTAGGCCATTTCAAAAATGCGATTTGCCCCGATGTGGACACCTTCCGCGAAGAACTACAGGTGGTGAGAGACTTGCTGGCCGACCAAAAGGACAAAAACATCGTGATGTACTGCACGGGCGGCATCCGCTGCGAAAAAGCCAGCGCCTGGATGAAGCACAACGGCTTTCAACACGTGTTCCAATTGGAGGGCGGCATTATTGAATACGCGCGGCAAGTGAAAGCGCAAGGCCTCGAAAACAAATTCATCGGCAAAAATTTTGTGTTTGACGAGCGGTTGGGCGAGCGCATCTCCGAGGATGTGATCAGTCAATGCCATCAATGCGGGGCCCCCTGCGATGCGCACACCAACTGCCGCAACGATGGCTGCCACCTGCTGTTCATCCAATGCGAGGCCTGTGCGGCCCGGTACCACGGCTGCTGCTCGCAGGCCTGTGCCGAAGTCATCGCGCTCCCGGCTGAGGCCCAAAAAGAAATCCGCAAGGGCCTCAACAAAGGCCGGCAGGTATTCAAAAAAGGCCGCGCTCAAAACCTGAAACGCAAAACCCCGGCTACCTGATGGTGGCCCGCATCGGCATCATCAACGTCTCTGACCGCGCCAGTCAGGGCATTTATGAAGACCTTCCCGGCAAGGCCATCGTGGCTGCGCTCAGCGAATACCTGAAATCGCCTTGGGAACCCGAATATGCTGTCATCCCGGATGAACAGACACTGATCGAACAAACCCTGATTCGCATGGCAGACGTGCGCCACTGCTGCCTGATCATCACCAGTGGCGGCACCGGGCCGGCCGTGCGCGATGTGACGCCCGAGGCCACCGAGGCCGTCTGCCACAAGATGATGCCCGGTTTTGGGGAAAAAATGCGGCAGGAGAGCCTAAAATACGTCCCCACGGCCATTTTATCGCGCCAAACGGCAGGCATCCGAAATCAAACTTTAATCGTAAATTTGCCCGGCAAACCAAAGGCCATCCGGCAATGCCTGGATGCCGTGTTCCCGGCCATCCCCTACTGTATTGACCTGCTGGGGGGGCCGTTTTTGGAGACGCAGGACGAAGTGATAAAAGCCTTTCGGCCCCCTGCGGGCTAATCGGCCAAAACCAAATGCAAACGTGACGCAACCAGTATGGCGCGCATCAAATACTACTACGATACCGAAACATGTAAGTACGAACGGGTGAAGACGTCCACCATGGACATCGTACTCAATACGCTCGGATTTCTGGCCTTCACCCTGGCGATGGCCGTGGGCCTGCTGCTGCTGTACAACAACTACTTCGAGTCGCCCAAGGAACTCATGCTCAAAAACGAGGTGAAAGAACTGCGTTTTTACTACGAAAGCCTAAACGATGAAGTAAACCGCCTCAACACCATTTTGAAAGAAATGGAATACCGCGATGACAACATCTACCGGGTGGTGCTGGGGGCCGAACCCATCGACAAGGCCATACGCGAAGCGGGCATCGGGGGCATTGATCGGTATGAAGACATCCGCAACAAAGACCTGGAACACGAAGAGATGATCGTGAAACTGCACGAGCACGTGGACAAGCTCAAGCGCAAGCTGTTCATCGAATCACGCTCGCAAGACGAAGTGGTGGCGCTGGCCGAAAACAAAGAAAAGCTTTATGCCGCCATCCCCGCCATCCAGCCGGTGGCCAACAAAGAGCTCATCGCGCTGGCTTCGGGTTTTGGCATGCGCATACACCCCATCTACAAAGTAAAAAAGATGCACACAGGCATCGACTTTGCCGCGGCCATTGGTACGCCCATCTACGCCACGGCCGATGGCGCCATTGATGTGGTGCAAAACAGTTTCAGCGGGTATGGCAAGATGATTGAAATAGACCACGGCTTTGGCTACCGCAGCCGCTACGCCCACATGCATGGCTTTGCCGTGCGCCAGGGTCAGCGCGTGAAGCGCGGAGACCTGATCGGCTACGTGGGCGATACGGGCATCTCCACCGCGCCCCATTTGCACTACGAAGTGCTCATCAATGGCGTACAAGTAAACCCCGTGCATTACTTCTTCAACGACCTGACCACGGCCGAGTACGAAAAAATTATCGAGCTGGCTTCGGTGGAGAACCAATCGCTGGGCATGTAAGCAGGTTTTTTGCCGGGCCACCTTCCTGCCGGTGCGTTACCGGCCGCTTTGCCAAATACTTCCCAAGTTGCTACATTTAGCAAATGATGCTTCGTGTTTGCGTTGTGCTGTGTTTGGTTTGCTTCCACGCCATCGGCCAAGGCTGTAGCGATGCCGGCTTTTGCACGATGGGCGCCATGAAGCCCGATCAGCCCTACAAGCGGAAAGCGGCCATCAAACTCCTGTCGATGGAGGTCAGCTACTACCAAGGCATCACCACCACCACCCCCGTGGTCAACGTAGCCACCACCGACCTTAACTTCCGCCTCAATGCACGCTCTTCGTTTCAGGTGAAATTGCCATACCAATGGGTGACCAAGGGCAACCTGGGCGAAACGCAGGGCTTGGCGGATATCTCGCTATGCTACACGCGCTACCTCGCCCATTGGGGAAGTTTTGACATCAGCGCTTCGGCCGGGGCCAAAATACCCACCAACCGCTCCGACAAGACCTCCGACCGATTCCCGGGCGAGCCGCTGCCCATGTACTACCAGACCAGCCTGGGCACCTATGATTTCATCACGGGCCTCTCCATGCTCAATCGCCAATGGCTGTTTGCCACCGGCATCCAGATACCCGTCATCAACCGCAACCGCAACACGTTCGACTGGAATGACTTTCCTGAATATCCCGATCCTGCCTACCTGGAAACGTATGGACAAACCAACTCCCTGCAGCGCGGCATTGACGTGATGCTGCGCGTGGAACGCAACTTCCGCTTTGCGCGCTTTAACTTTTCGGCCGGGCTGTTGCCAATCTACCGCCTCACCAATGACAGGCGCGTAAACGAGGCGGGCGTGGAAATCAAGCCCGTGGGTGCCCAGGGCCTTGCCCTTTCGGGGATACTCACGGCTGGGTACAACTTCAACGTGAAGTCGGGCGTGCGGGTATTGTGGGGCCACAAGATCGTACAGCGCGATGTGAACCCCGATGGCCTCTCGCGCAACCGCGTTACCTCCGTCACCTACATCCACCGCTTTTAACACACATGCGCCTGCTCACCGTCTTTTGTTTGGCGTTTAGTGCGCTCTCGGCCCAGGCCCAACCCGTGCTGGATGAGATCGCGGCACTGCTGGCCGATAACCAAGTAACGGCCGCACAGCAAAAAATCACGGAAGCCATCGAACAAAAGGCGGCCCCGCCCCTCCTGTTGCAAAGCAAACAAGCCGAGCTATGGCTGATGCAGGGCAAGAGCACCGAAGCCGAAAATCTGATGCGCGCAGCCACGGGGCCGGGTTTTGAAAAGGCCGTGGCGCAAACTACGCTGGGCTACATCTTGCTCAACAAAGGACAATTTGATGCGGCCATTGAACAGTTGCAACACGCCATGGACGGTTTTCGTGCAGCCGGCAAACACGAAACCAAGGAAGCTGCCAACGCCCTCGCCCACCTGAGCTTTGCCTTTTACAACAGCGGCAAGCGCAACGAAGCCGAAGAAGCAGGACAAGTGGCCTTGCAGCTCCGCGAGCACCTGTTCGGAAATACGAGTGAAGAAGTGGCCGCTTCGTACAACGATTTGGGCACGCTCTATGGCGTGAGTAACCCCGACCAGGCGCTTGACTACTACGAGATGGCGCAGGCCATCTATGCACAAAAACGCGAAGCCGATCACCCCAAGTTGGCCATTGCCGCCACCAACATCGGCTTTGCCTACTTGCAATTGGAATTGTATGGCGATGCCGTGACCAACTTCGAGACTGCATTGGCCATCTGGAAAAAGCGTTATCCGCCAGGGCACCCAAACCAGGCGCTGGCCTTGGTCAACCTGGGCTTGGTCTATGACCGGCTGAAGAACACGCCCACAGCCGTGGAATACACGCAGCAAGCCATCGCACTGTTCCGCCAGAGTTATGGTAATCGCCACCCCGACATTGCCGTGGCCTACAACCAACTGGGCGTGTTGCAAATCAACCAACGGCAATACGATGCCGCGCTGGCCTCGTTCCAAGAGGCTTTGATGGCCAACTCCCCATCCTTTGCCGCCACGGACATCCACCAAAATCCCCGCATGGACGATGCCTACAATACCCGGGTGATGTTCTACTCGCTCAACCGAAAAGCACAGGTGCTGGAAGCCCGCCACTATGGCAAAACACTGAAGTTGGGCGATCTCACATTGGCGCTGAAAACCCTACAACTGTGTGATGCGCTGGTGGATAACCTGCGGCAGCATACGTTCAACGAAAACGATAAAATTGAGTTGGGCGAGCAGGCCACCGATGTGTACCAAGATGGCGTGCGTCTGGCGTTGGCGATTGCCGACATGAGCGTGAAGCCCGGGCCCTACCGCGAACTCGCCTTCTACTTTGCCGAGAAAAGCAAATCGGCCGTGTTGCAAGAGTTGATTGCCGATACCGAAGCCAAATCGTTTGCCGGCATACCCACCTCACTGCTCGAACAAGAAGGTAAACTCAAGGCCGACATTGCCTTCACCATCCAGCGACTGGCCTCCAAAGCCAGCGAGGACGAAGAGAAAAAATTACGCGCCCAACTCTTTGACCTGAACAACCAATACAACCAGTTTACCGAGGGGCTCGAAAAAAACTATCCTGCCTATTTTGATTTGAAGTTCAACCGCTCTGCCCCCCGCGTAGGCGATGTGCAAAATGGATTAGACGAGAAGACAGCCTTCATCAGCTACTTTTTCTCCGAAGCTGATAGTGTGTTGTATCAGTTCATTCTCACACGCCACAAGTACACCGTGCGCTCGCAACCCATCACTTCCTCGTTTCGCGGGGCCCTGCGCGGCTTTGTCAACAGCATGTACTTCAGCGAGCCGGAGTTGTTCAATACCTATGCCACCCAACTGTCAGCCCTGTTGCTACCAAAGTTGCCAAGCAGCGTGGAGAAATTGATCTTGTTGCCCTCTGCCAACCTGGGCACGATCCCGTTCGAGGCGTTGTTTTACCAGCGCCACACCGGCACCGACTTTGCGCAGATGCCATTTGCCATCAGGCGATATGCCGTCTCCTATGAATTTTCCGCGGGCCTCCTGCGGCAAAAAGAGCGATCGAAAAAAGCGCCTGCGCCATGGCCGCTGTTTGTGTGTGCGCCCGTGCGCTTCCCCGAGAAAGATCAGTTAATGACCCTGCCCGGCACCGAAGCGGAAGCGAAAAAATTGGCGAGCCTCTTCCGCGCCAACGCCACCGTCCGCTTGTTTGAAGAGGCCAGCGAAGAACACGTGAAGAGCGGCCAGCTAAACCAATACCGGTACCTGCACTTTGCCACGCACGGCATCGTAGACCCTGAGCAGCCGCAGTTGTCGCGGATATTTTTGCAAACGCAAGGACGCGAAGACGGCAATCTTTTTGCCGGTGAAATCTACAACCTGCAACTCAATGCCGAGCTGACGGTGCTCTCGGCCTGCCAGACGGGCCTGGGCAAGATATCCAAGGGCGAAGGTGTCATTGGGCTGTCGCGGGCCTTGGTGTATGCCGGCTCGCGCAACAACGTGGTGTCGTTTTGGAGTGTAGCGGATGCCTCCACGGCTGAGTTGATGACGGACTTTTACACGCGGCTGGCCACCAACGCACCCCGCGACTACGCTACGCCCCTGCGCGAAGCCAAGCTCGCCATGATTGAGCGGAAGACCTATGCCTCGCCCTACTACTGGGCTCCGTTTGTGTTGATCGGAAAGTGAGTGCTTCTTCGTGCAACTTTGTGACATAGCTTTTTTTGACTCCACAAAGGCCACAAAGGAGCACAGAAATTCACAAAGGCGTTGATACGCTCTGTGTGCCTCTGTGCTACTCAGTGAAACCCGGTGTACCAAGTTTTTGCGACATCACCCCCGCTCACTTCACGCGGTAGCGAAAGCCGGTGTACACCATGCGCCCAAACACGGGGCCCCACACCATCGAACTATCGAAAAAAGGACCAAACGGATCGGCCGCGCCCACGATGGGATCGTCCAATGTGAAGTTGCCCAGGTTTTCCACGCCCACGTACACGCTCCACCGCTCGCCCCAGTCTTTGGATACCTGCGCGTTCATGATCCAGTACGGGTCGGAGAAGTCTTCAAGCCTAAACTCGGCCGGATTGGTGGCCGTTGAAGGCAGGCGTTGCACCCCCAACCGCTGCACGGTGTAATCAAACGTCCACGAGTTTTTGGTGGCATAGGCTACGTTCACAAACGCGCGGCCCCGCGACACCAGTGGCCGCTCCAGCCGCCCGCCCCGGTAGTCAGTCTGCACATCGAGGTAACGATACGCCAACCGCACGTCCAGCCTGCGCGCCAACTGATAATCCAATTGTGCCTGCATGCTATGCGAGTACGACTTACCGCGCAGGGCATAGATATTGATCTCTTGCGGATTGAGGTCATAGTCGAGCACGGCTTGGTTGCGGAAGTCGGTGTAGAAGTAATCTACGCTGAAGGTACCGGGGCGGTAGTCGAGCGTAAAATCTTGGTTCAGCGATACGCCATAATTCCATGCTTCATCCGGCCGGAAGCCATAGGCGCTGCCCACCGCGCGCTCCAATACCAATTGCCGTGACGACACCAGAAAAGCCGTATTCTCCGAAACCAGGTTGGCCACGCGGTAGCCACGGCCCACCGATGTGCGCAGCACCGTGGACTCCGCCATGTTCCATCGTGTGTGCAGGCGGGGCGTTACCAGCACACCAAACAGGTTGTGGTAATCCACGCGAAGGCCGGCAATCACCGAAAATTTTTTCAAATCATCGTACGTGTACTCCGCAAAACCGCCCGGCACCACTTCGGTGCGGCCAAAATCAAACGTAGTGGCCGTTTGTGTGTAGTCCAGCGTCTCGCGAAAGCGGTCGTACAAAAAGCTGACGCCCGTTTTGAACTTGTGTGAGGTGTTTCCGATAATGGATTGGTAGATGGCGTTGGCATACATCGAACGCTCATCGGCCACATGCTGGGTGAAGCCAAAGTAGCTGTCGTGCTCATGCACGGTGCCACTCATTTGAAAGCCTATGCTCTGGTAGGGCTTGCCCGGAAACTGATAGCCCAGCTTGCCCACCACCTCGTAGCGGTCGGTGTTGATCTCCAAGCCGTAGCGGTTGGTGGTAAAGCGGTTGTCGCGGTCAAAGTTGGTTTGGCCGCCTTGCTTGCGGTCGTTCAGGTAGCGCAAGGAAAACTGGCCAAGCCATCCATTGCCGGGGTTATACACCCATCGGTTGATGATGTTGGCTTGCGTACCCAGTGGGAAATCCAAAAACGCATCCTTGTTCTGGTCCATTTCAAACGGCCGCGCGCTGCCATGCACCAAAAAGGTGGTGGCCCACTTCTTGCCAGCTTGCACGGTAGCCACCAGGTTGGTTTCCAACCGCCCTCCGTTGTTGGCGTAGCCATTCAGGTAAAACGCTTCGCTCTCCTGCGGCTTTTTCAGCTCTACGTTTATCTGGCCCGCCACGCTCTCATAGCCATTCACCACCGAACCCGTTCCCTTTGTCACTTGGATGGAATTAATCCACGTGCCGGGGATAAACTGGATGCCCTGGCTGGAGGCCAGGCCACGCACGCCCGGCATGTTCTCCACCGAGATCATCGTGTTAGGCCCCGCCAACCCCAACATCTGAATCTGCCGCGTGCCGGTAATCGCATCGGTAAAGGCCACGTCCACGGCCGGGTTGGTTTCAAAACTCTCCGAGAGGTTGCAACAGGCAGCCTTGAACAACTCTTTCTCGTCCATCTGAATCACGTTGATGCCGGAGAAGAAGTCCGAGCGCGAGGAGGGCCTCCATCCCTGCACCACCACCTCGTCCAGGTAGGCCTCGGACGTGAGTTCGACCTTGAGGCTTTTCGTTTCGGCCGTCACGGTTACAGTATCGGCTCGGTAGCCTACATAGCTCACCACCAGCCGGTCGCTGTCGCCTGTGCGGTCGATCATAAATACCCCGTTGTCACGGGTGGTAGTGCCAATGGAGGTTCCAAGCCAAAAGACGTTGGCACCGGCCAATGGTTGCTCCACGCCTTTGGCATTTTTCTCCACCACCAGCCCCATGATTTTTTGGGCATGCGCTTGTGCGGCCAGCACCACGCATGCCGTCCACAACCAATTCTTCATGGCACCGCAGATTTAATTGTCGGTCATGCCAGAATGGTCGTGGTCGCGGTAAAGGCAACAGAACGGAAGGTTGGCATACACTTCGTCTTTGGCTTTGGCCTTGTCAGTGTCATGGCCCACGGCTGCCACGAGTTCGTGGATTTTCTGCTCGGATATTTTCTCGGGCAGGTACACGACTTCCAGCATTTTGGTTTTGGTATTCCACGTGGCCGCTTTGATGCCTTTGGTATCCAAGGCGGTTTCAATCCTGCGCTTGCACATGGCGCAGTTGCCATACACTTTAAGGTTGGCCGTCACGGTTTTGGATTGCGCCCATGCCAACCCGGCTGCATTGACAAAGAGAATGAGAAATAATGCTTTTGTTTTCATATTGAATAAATGAGTTAAATACACGCTGTTGTTTCGTAACCGGCCACCGAAAGAGCATCCTTCACAGCTACTGCTGCGGGTGGAAACGCCTTGGCGGCAAAGGTGATCGTTGAATCGATCAGGCCACCGCCTCGTAAAAAATCAAGCTACAGTTTTTTTGATAGATGGGTGGCCCTGCCGGGGGCGGGTCAGCCACACGAAAAGGAATTCGTTGGGCAACCGAGTGAAGCGGTGCCAAGTCATAGCCCACAGCCACCACCGCCACCAGCAGGGGTGTTAGATCGGCTGTATGGAACACCGAAGAAGGCTGCTGATCTTCGTCCAATTGGATCAACTCTACTTCATCCCGGCAGCACGAAGGCTTGGATTCCGCGGCATAGCGGTCGCACGCGCAAGTTTTGGCTTGAAAAGAGAAGAGAACCTGAGAATTAACCCTGCCCATACAGTAGTGCGTGGTTTTGGCCACACCTACTGCCAGGGACAGGTATACACAGGACAACGCTATGGCAAAATATGTTCTCACTGTGCTTAGAGAACTCGAAAATAGTGGTTTCGGTTTCACTTTTCCTATCAATTAACCAAAACTTTGACAAAGCGGAAAAATTGACCTCTTTTGCGACAGTTTGACGGAACCCGAGAATGTATTTTTGATTTTCAAATCATTGACTTACAGTTTATTATATTTTTTGTGGAATGATTGTGGACAACTACCGCCAACGCGGGCTGCGCAACAAATTGGTCAAAAAGCTACGCGAAAAGGGGATTAAAGACGAGGCGGTTTTGGCAGCCATCGGGCGGGTGCCGCGCCACGTTTTTTTTGATGATGCGTTGCTGATCCATGCCTATGAAGACAAGGCGTTTCCTATCGGGGAAGGGCAAACCATATCGCAGCCGTACACGGTGGCCTTCCAAACGGAGCGGTTGGAGATAAAACCGGGCGACCGCGTGTTGGAGATCGGCACGGGCTCAGGTTATCAAGCCGCCATATTGTTGGAATTGGGCGCGCAGGTATATACCATCGAATATAACCAAAAACTTTACGCGCGCACGCGCGACTTCCTGCCCACCTTGGGCTATAAACCCTTTTTTCTGTCGGGCGATGGCTCGAAAGGCTATCCCGCCAAGGCACCGTATGACAAAATCATTGTGACGGCCGGGGCGCCCGTGATTCCCGATGCGCTGGTGAGTCAGCTCAAAGATCCCGGCAAACTGATTGTGCCTGTAGGCAATCTGGAAAAACAGGCGATGTACCTGGTGACCAAAAAGAACGGTAAAACAGAGACGGAAACGTTCGATCACTTTGCCTTTGTACCCCTGCTGGGCGAGCAAGGATGGAAAAAGTAGCGCCCTATCGGAACATACTCGCGCAGGCGGAATGGTCCCCGTCACAAGTGAGCGCGCAGCGCCTCGTAGAGAGCCGGTATTTTGATTGACTGCTTGGTGGCCGTCAGGCGTTTGCGCAGTCGCTCCGGCACGTCCACCGTGCCTACCTCCTCTTCCACCGTTTCCTTGAATTTGGCAGGATGCGCGGTTTCCAAAAAAATGCAGGAAGCGGCCGGATGGCTGGCGCGGTAATCGCGGCTGGCGAGATAGCCGATGGCTCCGTGCGGATCGAGTACATAACCGGTGTCGTGAAAGACGTGGCTAACGGCCTGACGCGTTTCGCTATCGGTGTAGGCATAGCCCTCAATGTGAGCGCGCATGACCTCGCACGTGCCAAAAAGATGCTGTAGTCGCTCAAAGTTGCTCGGGTTGCCCACGTCCATGGCGTTGCTGATGGTTTGTACCGAGGGCTTTGGCTCCCACCGGCCCGTTCGCAGATAGCTGGGTACCGTGTCATTGCGGTTGGTGGCGGCCAAAAACTTCGCTACCGGCAAGCCCATGCGCTGCGCCCACACCCCGGCCGTCAGATTGCCAAAGTTGCCGCTGGGCACGGAAAACACCAGAGGCTCGGCAGAGGGCCTTTGTGCGGCCGCCAGAAAGTAATAAAACGTCTGCGGCAGCAAACGTGCGATGTTGATCGAGTTGGCCGAAGTCAGGGCCACGTCTTTTCGAAGGG
>JALONI010000051.1 GCA_025455015.1 Cyclobacteriaceae bacterium
GCTTGCAATATGGGCGAGACATTGTTCTGTTTTCCAAAGCGCCCCAGCAGGGCGTTGAAATCAAAGCCGTATTTGCGGCCGGTCCGTCCATCGGGTTGGTGGCGCCCTACTATGTTGACAGTGGCGATTCGAACTTCCTGGTCTCCGTCAACGAGCCTTTTGACCCCAACAACCCGCGGCATACCGTAGGCAACATCCTAGGCCCGGGCAATCTGTTTCAAGGGGTGGGACAATCAAACGTTCAGTTGGGCGGCAACATCAAGGCTGCCTTAAACTTTGAGTTGGGAATTTCCAAAAACTCGGTTTCGGGTTTTGAAGTAGGGTTTTTGACGGACGCCTACTTTCGGGAGATCGAATTGCTGGCCGGAGCTGAAAATCAGGCTGTTTTCCCCACTATTTTCATCACGCTATTTTACGGAAGCCGCAAATAGGGCTGAAAAAGGCCATTTTTTTTGTGACGATTTTTCGCGCGTTGCATTCTGTCACTATATTTGAAATCCTAAAACTGAAAAACCATGGAAGTGAAGAAGACACCGAAAGCAGATTTGACCAACAAGTCGGGCCTTTTTTTCAGCATTGGGTTGCTGATCACGATGGCCTTGGTGTTATGGGCGTTTGAGAGCACCCAATCCGATGACAACAAAGTGGACGAGCTGGGCCGCAGCACCAACACCTTCGAAGAGGTGGTAGAAGTGCCGCCCACCGAAATACCCCCGCCCCAAGCTCCGATCATTCAACAGCCTCAAATCGTGGAAGTACCCGATGAAGAGGAAATCAAAGAGGATTTGAAGATCAACCTGGACATGGAAGTGACCGAAGAGTCAAAGCCGGAAGTGGTCATTGTCAATACGGCCGTGGAAGAGGAAGAAGTAGATCAGATTTTCACCGTGGTGGAGGAATCGGCCACACCCAAAGGCGGCATGGCGGCTTTTTACAAATACGTGTCTGAAAAAATGAAATATCCTGCCCAGGCCCGCAGAATGGGAACAGAAGGAAAAGTGTTTGTGGAGTTTGTGGTGGGCAAAGATGGCTCCATCTCGGATGTACGCGCGGTGCGCGGTATCGGGGGCGGTTGCGATGAAGAGGCCGTTCGGGTGGTGCAAAGCGCCCCGGCATGGTCGCCCGGCAAGCAACGCGGTAAAGCGGTAAAACAAAAAATGGTTATCCCGATCATTTTCAAACTGGGATAGTCTGTAGCCTGCCTGATTCATTGACAAAAGCCCCGCCTTGGCGGGGTTTTTTGTTAACGGCTACCACGGTTCGCCTACCCAAAAGCTTCCACGGCCGGTGAGGCCGAGCCACCCTTCGCCCACAGTTGTCTGGTGGGCCAAAGCTCCTTCGGTAACCGCGGCATCTCCGCGTATGGAAACCCGTGCCCGGTCGGGCAGCCATTTGCGGAAGGCACTTCCTTCGCGCACGTGATTCCACCGGGTGCCGCCAGAAAAAAGGGTGCACCGCAGCGGCCCGTTTTCAAACGGTGCAAAGTCAACCCCTTCCGACACAAAAACGGATACATCGGTGATGCCCCGGGCGGTCAATAAATCAATGCCGGCCACGGCAGCCCACGTGCGGTAAAAGTGAAAGCCCACTTCCATCGGTTCAACCCACGTTTGGATTTCCGCTCGGGGTGTTCCTTCGGGTGCCAGCACCCAATCCACATGGAACTGCCAGGGTACAACCGCGGGCAGTGCTTCAGCGGTTACCACCACCGTGGGGCTCCATTGCAGCAGTTCGCTTATCGGCTCATACGAAAAGGCATCTGCGTGCAAGATCAGCAATGCAGGCTCCTGGTTTTCGCGAACGATGTGGTGACTGGACATATTCGAAAGGCAAGGTTACCACCAATGGTCGGTTTTTTAACAGAAAAAAGGCGGCCCTATGGCCCACTTCCGGGGCCCACTTCCGGGTCCGTGCACCTCCGCCATGCGCGGGCTACTCCACCAAGGCCTTCAGTTTTTTTGCGGTACTTCCCGTGTACCCCGTGATGATGTCGGTCACCACTCGATCTTTGTCGACCACATAAAAGGTCGGCAACATCGTTAGGTTTAGGTAGGTATCCGCAAACCCGGTTTCATCCCAAAGATTAGTCCACGTGATCTTCGCTTTTTTATCTGCGTGATCCTCCAGCCAGGTTTCTTTGTTCTCGTCCTCCCAAATCGTGATCAGGTTTACTTCGTTATCATTCAGCCGGGCCACCTGTTCGAGAAGATCGATGCTGGCGATGGAAAAGGAACAGCCGGAGGAAAACAGCGCGATCAAAGTAGGCCGACCATTCGCACCCAACACCGACACCGGCTTTCCCGCGGAGTCGGGCAGCAGAAAGTCTGTTACCTTATCGCCTTTCTTCACAATGCCGAGTTTCTTGGCCGCCAAATAGCTTTCGATCCGTTTGGCATAGCTTGAGCTGCGGTATTCGGGGTCGATTTTTTGAGAAAACTCCTCCAACTCC
The DNA here is from genome assembly GCA_025455015.1 of Cyclobacteriaceae bacterium. Lineage (GTDB taxonomy): Bacteria > Bacteroidota > Bacteroidia > Cytophagales > Cyclobacteriaceae > ELB16-189. The sequence continues at coordinate 2,450 of JALONI010000051.1, forward strand.
GCTATGCTCATTTTGTCTTTTTGCTGTTCGGCAAAGTACACGCTCGAGAAACTTTCCGGATGGGCCAGTATGAAATCGAGCTGCGGTCTTCCGCTGAGGGCCTCCACTTGTTCGGACAGGGCCTGAAAGGGCATGCTTTCGGACGTTTGAATTTTCTTGGTTGCCCAGTCCATGCGAATGGTTACCCGATCACTCGCAAACCAAACCATGGGCGTTTGCTTTTCTACTTTTCCGCGTTTGGAGAGCTGAGCCAAAAACAGAAACGAAGGAGTTTCGCGCGTGCTCACGTCTACCGAAAACGTCCTGTCGGGGGAAAGCGTGAGCGGCCTCATTGTTTTTCCAATCCCCAGGTAAAGTGTCTGATCGGACGCGAGGTTGTCGATTTGCCCGCTTATGCTGACTTTTTTCTGTGCCGGTACCCACGATACTGCGGTACATACCAGAAGTGCTGACAGGAGGTGTTTCATATTGTTGCGGTAATTAACTGTTCGTTTTTTTTGACGGGTTGTTCGTGAGGGAATATTAAGGCATTCGGATCACCCTCAACCGGCAACGTTCTGAGGTATTTTTTATCTGTCTGTTACTATTTTTTTCTTTGAGCGGTGGCCAGCGGGTTGGTTAGTACGCGCCATCACGCTTCATTTGATTGATGACCGTTTCACTGATGGAGGCGATTTTATCTACAAAGTTAGTAGGGTTCATCGTAGAAGTGATTCCGCTCCAGCGGATGTTGTCTTTCTGCAAATCGTAAAGATTGACCTCGTAAAAATAGGTCTTATCCACGACCATGTGCCCGGGGTTGTTCCATGTGTTCCACCCCGATGCCCACATCGCTCCGAAACCATGCATGCCCCACGCATTAACACCGGGATGCACCATCATGGGCATCGGCTGAATCGAGCCCGGTATCCAACGTTCTTCTTTTTGCTTGTCGATCAGGCGAATGATTAGTGCGCCATCAAACCCATTTTTGAGCAAGTCGCTTTTGACCAGTTCGCCATTGCTCACAATAGCGTTGCCCATTGGGTAGGTGTGGGAGGGTACGCTGTTTAGCCGCCCCAGTGCCTGGGCCACCTGTGCCTCTGTGGTGCGCCTTCCGGTCTCATTTCCGACAAACGCCACGACCAAAACCTTTTGAAAATCGCGGTAGCGAATGGCACTGCTCGGGTCAAACCAGTGATTTTGCAACATCGATACCGTGCCGCATGCCGCCAGCGTCAACATGCCAGCGATGGCGGTAATATAATTCGCTGCCCTTTTCATTTGCCCTCGGTTTTTTACCGCTGTTTACGCAACGGTCGAGTGAAAGGTTTTGCCTGAAAATAGCGCTGGAAGCGAGGGCAAACGCGGGATGGCCAATGGCCGGTAATGAAAGTGGATAAACGCCTGGTGCCCTTCCCGCACGATTTCGCGTATCGCTGATGCTTTTTTGATTATTTAACGGCTCCGCCACGTATGCCGCCTCGGGGTTACGGCTCAAAAAAACAGACGGAGCCACCCACCCACGTTTTGTCTTTGTTGAACTTCACGCCAATCATTTCGCCCCGGCTCAGGCGTGCCAGGTTGGTTACCAGGGTGGGGCGAGCCTCACCGGGCATCCACAAAAACAGCAGTCGGATTTCGGTTTTTACTTTGCCATCGGGGGCTTGTACCACGGGTTCGTACGAAACTTTTTGTTGCAGCATGTAATGGCCGCGCTCCTTTTCGGGAATGGCGTGGATGTCTGTTGGGGTCACGTGAAAGATGACCCCGCTGCCCGAAAACGAAAAGAGCGGCTTGAGCACGTAGTTTTCCAGGTCCGCGGGAATTTCGCGCACCTCCGAGAGGAATTGGCAAGACGGGATAAACGCTGATTGGATCAGCGGCATGGTGAATTTGCTGATGCGGAAAAACCAATTGGGATGGCCGGCCCATTCCACGTCTACCTCCTGCGTCAGGTCAAAGGCGGGTGATAAATCCGTTCGCTGTATCAGCTCATCAAAAATGACGCGGTTGTAGATACGGTGAATGGGTACGCGTTTGCCATCGCGCTGGTAAAACAACTTTCGCCCTTCGCGTTGAACATCGCCAAGGTGTACGGGTCGTATACCGGTCAGCTTTTCGGTGATGACAAAATCAATGGCCGTGTTTTGCTGCAGGGGGTCAATCTCGAGCAACACGGTGTTTTCGGGGGCAGCGTTTCCCAGCAACGCTTTTTTCAATAGCGAGCGGTAGTTTTCGGCCGATCCCACAAAGTGGTTTTGAAAATGAGCGGGTACGGTAAAGTGCTGGCGGTACTTTCCACCCAGGAAATCCTGAAAGGCAAACAGCGATGGGAAGCCCTGCATTTCAATCAGGCGGGGTGTGTACGAGCCATCGGTGTCCTTGACGATGGCGTAGTCCAACGCCAAAAACAAGGTATGATCGGTCTCGTTGGGTACGTTCAGGCCTGCGGGGATGGCCGGGTTTGTCAGTTGCTTGAAGTCGGGCCTGACCAAAAAGTCGATGATGTCGTTGGAGGCCCTCAGCAATTTGTTGCGGAAGTAGGCGGGAATAAATACGGGCGTCTCGGCCACGCGGAATTTGATGGCGAAGTCATGGGCCGCGTGAAGGTCGGTCAAAAAGAGTTGATACTTCTCTTCTGAGAAAGACTGGTTGTAGGCGAGGCGAGCGTGCGGGATCATCGGCTGGCGTTTAAGGCCGCGCGCAAAAAACCGGGGATGATGGTCTTGTACGTATGCTTGATCTTATCGGGCTCGTTCACGTTTTTGAGCATCTCTTCGTACTTGCGCTGGCCGTGTTTTTCCACGATCATTTTTCGCTTGTCATCGCGCAGCAGGTATTTGTACATGCCGTCCGAGTCGGCCTCGGGGTGAAATTGGGTACCGATGATGGCTTCGTTGAAGCGGATGGCCATCACGGCACGTTCCAGCAAAATCAGTGGGCGGTGTTTTTCGATGCACAGGATGTTGCCCCCGCCCGACCAGATTTTGGCCTCGTTGGGTTCCACGATCTGATAGTCGCGTGAGTCCACGGCATAAAATGGATCATCCAGCGGGCGGAACAGCCTTTCTGGTTGCCCTTCGCGGGTTTTGTGTATGGGCATCACGCCAAAGGCGGTGCTTTTGCGCTTGGTCACTCTGCCATACCCATACTGGCGGCAGAAAATCTGCATGCTGTGGCAAATCAAAAACACAAACTTCCGCTGAAAGGGGTGAGTGCGGTTGTGGGCCAGGATGCCGTCCATCAGCCCAAAGTAGTTTTGCTCCCACTGCGAGCCCGCGCTGGCCAAAGGGCTGCCCGGCCCCCCGGATGACAGGTAGACATCAAAATCCAAGTCGGCTATTTGATGATGCTGCCGAACATCGAAAACCGCGTGCGTAACGGGCACGCCCGCCACGTGGTTAAACTCGGCTACCAACTGGCGGAGGCACCGCATTCCCTCATTTTCTTCCCCTTCGTACAGATCTAAAATGGCTATGCGCATGATTCGATTCTCAAAGACAAAAATAGTTAAAGCCCGCTTCGGGTTTGTGCTACGATGTAGTCCACTACGCTTTCCAGTTTGCCTGTTTGCTCATACACGGCCAACTGCCGGTCGGCCCCGGTGCCGTTTTTCAAAATTTCATGGATGTACCCAATGGCCTGGCGGCTTCCCAGTTCGTCTACCACGTCATCCACAAAATCGAGCAGTTCCAAAATCAACGCGCGGGTGTCTACTTCGGCCTGTTTGCCAAAGTCGATGAGTTTGCCATCAATGCCGTAGCGGCAGGCGCGCCATTTGTTTTCGTTGATCAGCGCCTTGGTGTACACAATAAAGCTCATGTTTTGCAGCCGCAGTTTGTACAACTTGGCCACCAACGCTTGAAATACCGCTGCGATGGCAATGGTTTCGTTCACGTGCATGGGCACATCGCAAATGCGAAACTCAATGGTGTCATAAAAGGGGTGTACGCGCACATCCCACCAGATCTTTTTGGCGTTGTCGATACACCCTGTTTTGATCAACAGGTTGACGTAGTTTTTGAAATCGTCCCAGTCGTTAAACGTATCGGGCAGGCCTGTGCGCGGAAACTTGTCAAACACTTTGGTTCGAAACGATTTGAACCCCGTATTTCGCCCTTCCCAAAAAGGCGAATTGCACGAAAGGGCATACACATGAGGCAGGAAGTACCGGATGGTGTTCATGATGTGGATGGCCATGTTTTTATCGGCAATACCCACGTGCACGTGCAATCCAAAAATCAGGTTTGACCGCGCAGCTTCTTGCATCTCGTTCACGATTTCATCGTACCGAGGGTTGGGGGTGATCAACTGCGTGCTCCAGTGTGAAAACGGATGGGTGCCCGCGGCCCCGATTTGCAAGCCGAGGCTGCCGGCAATTTCAGTGACTACCCTGCGCAGCCTGCGGATGTCTTCGCGCGCTTCTTCCACGTTCTGGCAGATGCCCGTGCCTACTTCTACCACGGCTTGATGCATCTCCGCCTTCACGCTGTCGCGCACTACTTGATGCGCCAGTTCCACAATCTTTTGGTCGTGCGAGGTTAGCTCCCGCGTATGCGGGTGGATGACCATGTACTCTTCCTCCACCCCCAACGTAAATTTTTCCATAGACAAGACAGGTAAGGTTGGCTGGCGCGGTTTATTTTTTAGTGGCTTTGGGCCGGGCGGGCTCTTTCTTGGGTTTGGCTTCGGGGGGCGGGGCCGAGGCGAGAAAGGCCTTGGCCGAGTGGGTTACGTACGTGCCCCAGGTGAGGTTGTCGCCCCCGGGCTTGGCGGCCTGCGCCCGCTCCACGGCCATCTTGGCAGCATGTTCCACCACCCAGTCAAAATTTTCCTGACCCACGGAAGCCACGTCAGCATCGGGGGCGGGGTTGCAGAAATCGATGGCGTAGGGCACGCCATCGCGCACGGCCATCTCCACGGTGTTGAAATCATACCCGAGCGCTTCGTTGAGCTTGAGCACATAGTCGTGCACCTTTTTCAGGAGCTTTTCCGAAGCCGGCCCTGTGTTTACCACATAGCGCAAGTGGTGCGGGTTGCGCGGCTCGTATTGCATGATCTTAACGTATTTGCGCCCCAGGCAGTAGCAACGGAAGTATTCTTCAAAGATGATTTCCTCTTGCAGCAGCATGACCAACTGGCCGGTCTCTTTGAACTTTTCAAAAAAGTCAGCGGCATCGCGTAGTTTGTACACGCTTTTCCACCCGCCCCCGGCATGGGGTTTCATGTAGGCGGGCCAGCCAATGTGTTCAAATATTTTCTCCCAACTGAGCGGAAACTTCAAGTTGCTGAACGAAGCCTCCGAGGTATCGGCCGGGCGGTCGTGCGAGGGGAGGATGACCGTTTTAGGAACGGGCACCCCCATTTTGACGGCAAGGGCATTGTTGAAAAATTTCTCATCGGCACTCCACCAAAACGGATTGTTGATGACGGCTGTGCCGCTGATGGCCGCATTTTTGAGATAGGCACGGTAGAAGGGCACATCTTGCGAGATGCGGTCGATGATGACGGCATAGTCGGTGGGTTCGCCCTGTTGAACCATGTCTATCAAAACGGGCTCAGCCTGGATGTCTTTCAGGCCCATGTTGTTGATGCGCTCCACAAATGCCTGCGGAAACGAACGTTCCATGCCGTGCAAAATGCCGATCTTCTTCATAATACTGTTGGTTTGGTGAAAAAACGATGCGCCCATTCGATCGCGAAGGGAAGGTAACTACGTTTTTCGCTTTCCGCCAAATTTTTTGTCAATAACCCGTTGGTGCCCATGGGCGGGTAACGGATTTGTCAGGTCGGACTTGCCTAGCGCAAACGGGCGATGACTTCCGCGGGCGTCAGGGAAGTAAAGTCGGGCATGACCAGGTCGGTGTCTTTGAGCTCCTCGGCTGTGTGGGTGGTACTGATGCCCACCACCCGGCAGCCTGCGCGCTTGCCCGCTTCCACGCCCGAGAGCGAATCTTCAAACACAATGCAGTCTGCGGGTGTGCGCTCCAGCGCCTCGGCACATTTGAGGTAAATCTCAGGGTGAGGCTTGCCGTGGGTCACAAACCGGTCGTCCAGAATGATGGAGAAAAAGCGTTGCAGTCCGGTGCCTGCCAAGGTAAAGTCTACGTTGCTGCGCGGGGCGGAGGTGCCAATGGCCCGCGCGATGGCTTGCGCGTTCATTTGTTCCAAAAAGGCGGGCAGGCCGGCCACAGGCGCGATGTCGTTTTTGAACAACTCGCGGTAGAGGGCCTCCTTTTCTTCGGCATATTGACTCACCGTTTCGGGAGGCAGCGGCCCAAACACGTTCGTGATCCACTCTTTGTTGGTGCGGCCATAGATTTTTTCGCGCAGTTGCGCTTCGGAGAGTGGGTAGCCATGCTGCTGGCAAAACTGGCGCAGCGCGATTTTGTGATAGGGGTTGCTATCCACGATCACGCCATCCATGTCAAAGATAAAGGCAAAGGACTTCATACGGAATAAATCGGGCGCAAGATGCGAAAGTGGCTACGTGTGGACAAGGGGGGCCGGGTGTGCATCGATCGTCACCGTGTGCTCGGGAGCATCGTTGGCGCGTTCCGTACCTACCCAGCGTGAATATCTCAAGGGTTTCCTCGCCCCTCCATGTCTTAGTTGACGATCACCAGCCGCCTGCTGTACGTTCGGCCGCGCCAGGTGAAGCGCGCGATGTATAAACCTTGTGGCAGGTTTTGCATTTGAAACGGGAAGTCTTGAAACGGCTGGAGCAGATACGTGCCCCCGAGCGGCTGCCCCAGGGCGGTAAAAAACGAGACGGTCAGGGAGCGGTCGGCCCGGATGGTGACCACCTGTTCATTGGCCTTGGCGGGATTGGGGAAAAGGCTGATCACGGGTTCATCGGGCAACGTGGCGAGGTCTTCGTTGCGTAGCAGAAACAAGCCTCCTGCCACGGTGCCCAACACCAGCGCGGGCCGCGAGGTGTTGAATAGATTGGCCACGGCCGGCACAATGCGCCCGCCAAAGTTTTTTTCGATATAGCCTTGGCTGGTGGTGTCAAACAAGATCGTGGTGAGTTCGCTCTCGGGCAGGGCATTTCGGTAGTTGGGGAACACGGACACGCGGCCCCGCTGGTTTCCCATGACCAAGTCGGCCGTGCCATCGGCATCCAAATCGGCAATGGCCAACGCAGGGTTTTGCCGCGAAGTGTTGTTGCCCAACCCCACAAAGGCAGCATCCTCCAGCGCAAACGAAGGCGCATTTCCGCTGCCCACGTTTTGGTAGTAGTTCACCGCGCCTGTGGCGCGCCCCACCAACAGATCGGCCAAGCCATCTTGATTGACATCGGTGACCAAAACCGTTTCGGTGGCACCGATCTCAAAATCCAATGCTTGGGGTACATCGCCCGCAAACCCTTCGGGGGCTGTGTTTCGAACCACATACACGTTGGTCAGCCCGGTAAACAGGCCCGTTGCGGTAAAGATCAGGTCGGGCCGCGTGTCGGCATTGATGTCGGCAAAGTGTGGCCTGAGGTTGTACAAGGAGTAGAGCGACAAATTCAGGTAATCATCGGTGACCCATTCAAAGCGGGGCTCGGTGGCAGTGCCGCGGTTTTCGTAATAACGAAGGGAGGCATCAAATCCTCCGATGCCGGACGAGCTGATGAACATGTCATAGTCGCCATCGTTGTCCACGTCAAAAAAAGCAGGGCTGGCGTTTTTGCCCACGTCAAGCATCGAGTCTTGCAAAAAGTTTCGTTGTTGCAACCTGAAAAAGGGGGCTGTATTGGTGCCGGTGTTTTTGAAATAGAGTATTGAGTTCTCGAAATCAACCGGAGAGAAGGCGCTGTTGTCGTATGCGTTGGGCGATACGAGCAGGTCTTTGATGCCATCGCCATCCACGTCTTCAAAAAACGGAGTAGCAAATAGCAGCGCAACGGGTGAGGTGGACGGAAAAATGGTGGCTGACTGAAAAATCGGATTTTGGGTCGTTCCTTCGTTGCGCAGCAGGTAGATCCGGGCACAGCCCTCTTCGGACATGAGCAGGTCATGGTCGCCATCGTTGTCTACATCCAAGGTTAGCAATGCCTTGCCGCCAGCATGCTGTGTTCGCCCGGTGGCGTTGGCGCAACTTTCATTGTTAAAGGCAAACACTCCACAGTTGCACTCCGTCACGCCCCCATAGCGCTGCGTTACGCGCCTCATTTGCAGCGAGTCGCAGGTGCCCGTGCTGTCCATGCTCAAATTCTTGTGCCACTCGATTGATCCAATACCTACAAAGCGCACGTTGAGCACATCCAAGTCACCATCGCCATCAATATCCTCAATAGCAGGCAAGCCTTGCTGATCAATTTGCAAATTGATTGGTAATGGTGGTGCGTTTGGCGGACTAAAGCCAATGGTAAGCAGGGGAGCATCGTTGTTAAAAAATCGCCAACGCAATTCGGTAGGCGTTGAACTATTCACGATCACGCGTATTCCCAACGGATGGCTGGTAAAAATATCCTTCTTGCCATCGCAATTGAAATCGCGCAACAACAGCCACTGGCTAATGCCGTCCGGAAACTGACTTTCGTACTCGGGGGCATACCGGTAAAACGTTCCTTGACGGAGAAAAGTGGAAAGCTTGTCCGAAGCCCTGTCAAACACCACCAAGTCTTCTTGGCCATCGTTATCTAAGTCCATCGTGCTGACCTGAACGCTGTTGAGGCCGCCTGCCCACGCGTTGGCAAGTAGTTGCTCGTTTACCACCACGGGCACTGACTGATCAAGCCGATAGGTAAACTGGGCGTGCGCCACACCGGCCACGGCCAGCCACCCACCTAAAAAGATAATTTTGCGCATCAAATTTTCCTTCGCTCTTAAAACGTTCACAACCCCCCGTCTGTTATCTTGCCTCAAGTTAGTTCGAAATTTTAGAATGGATATCGACAAGTTATACGAAGCGTTTGTACACTGCGAGGGGGTCTCTACCGATACGCGCAGTATTTCGCCCGGCTCGCTGTTTTTTGCGTTGAAAGGCCCGAGCTTCGATGCCAATGCGTTCGCCCACGAGGCATTGGCGAAGGGGGCGCGCTATGCGGTGGTAGATGATGCACGCGTAGCCACCGACCCGCGCTGCCTGTGGGTGGAAGATTCGCTCGCGGCCTTGCAGGCCTTGGCCCGCCACCATCGAAGCTTGTTATCGATACCCGTCATCGGACTGACGGGCTCCAACGGGAAAACCACCAGCAAAGAGTTGCTGCATGCCGTGCTTTCCACCCGCTACCGCACGTGGGCCACCCAGGGAAATTTGAACAACCACATCGGGGTGCCCCTCACGGTCTTACAAATCGATCGGTCGGTAGAGATTGCCATTGTGGAAATGGGGGCCAACCACGTGGGCGAAATCGCCTTGCTCAGCTCCATTGCCCAACCCACCCATGGGTTTATCACCAACATCGGGCGGGCGCACATCGGCACGTTTGGCGGATTTGAAAACATCATCCGCGGCAAATCAGAATTGTATCATCACCTCATTCAAAACAAGGGAGTAGTGTTTATCAATTCGCAGCATGCCATTTTGGCCAACATGGCGAAACGCTTCCAGGCACCCGTGTTTTATCCCGGTGAAAACGATTTTTATTCGTGCCAGTTGTTGTCGGCTGACCCGTGGGTAACCGTGCGGGCGGCCAATGGCGAAACGGTGCAATCGCACCTGGTGGGGGCCTACAACTTTGAAAACATTGCGGTGGCGCTGTGCATCGGTCACTATTTTAACGTGCCCGCGGAGGATGCCCACCGGGCCGTTCGCGACTATGTCCCTTCCAATATGCGGTCGCAGGCGATCAAAAAAGGGAGCAACACGGTGATCATGGACGCGTACAACGCCAACCCCAGCTCAATGGAAGCCGCCCTGCTCAACCTGGCTTCGATGAAGGCCGAGAAAAAACTGGCGATTTTAGGTGATATGTATGAGTTGGAGGAGGAGACCGAGGCCGAACACCGCCAGATAGGCGAACAACTGCGCGACTTGGGCGTGCCTGCTCTTTTGTGTGGGCCGCACATGAAAGCTGCGGCTGTGGCGTGGCCTCGTGCACAGCACTTTGATACGGTGGCCCTACTCAAGGGCTACCTGCTGGAACATCCGCCCACGGATACGACCGTGTTGATCAAAGCCTCGCGCGGCATGCGGCTGGAACAAGTCTTGGATGTGATTTCGTTGCAATAATTTGTTGTATCCACTGAAGAATCTTTTTATGAAAAACACGTTGTTATTCCTGTCCAAGCTCTCCAAAAACAACAACCGCGAGTGGTTTGAGAAAAACAAGCCTACCTACCTGGCTGCGAAGGACGAGTTTGAAGATTTTGTAGCGGCTGTACTGCGGGAAACGATAAAATTTCAGCCCGACTATGCCCACTTGGAAGCACGCAAACTGATCTTTCGCATCTACCGCGATGTGCGCTTTAGCAAAGACAAAAAACCCTACAAGACAAACATGGGTGCAGGCTTTTCGCCTGGAGGCAAGCTGATCCAAGAACCGGGCTACTATCTGCACATCGAACCGGGCAATAAGAGTTTTATCGCGGGCGGACTGTACATGCCCGAGCCACCCTTGTTGACCAAGGTGCGGCAAGAGATCGACTACAATGGCGACAAACTGAAAAAGATATTTGCCCGCGCGGAGTTCAAAAAAGCCGTGGCTGGATGGGACGATTTTGACAAGCTCAAGAAGGCACCCAAAGGCTATGACGCGGAACATCCGCTGGCCGAGTGGTTGAAGCTGAAAAGTTTTGTGGTCACATGTAAACTTACGGATAAGCAGGTGACCGCCCCGGGCTTTGCCAAAGAAGCAGCCAAGACGTTCAAGCTGATAAAACCACTGAACGATTTTTTGAAGCTGGCCATCGCCTGATGGCTCCGATTTGCGCAGAGCCTCGATACAAAGGCAGTTTTACACCGGCCCTTTCTTGAGCATCCACTTCATCAACGGGCCTGAGGTAATGCTGGTAATCAAGGCCATGATTACCAGCGACACAAACACGCGTTCGCTGATCAGGCCGTTCTCCAGGGCAATCAGCCCCAGAATGATCTCCATTGCGCCTCGCGCATTCATACCAAAGGCGGCCGCCAGCGACTCGCGCCACGTAAACCCCCCCAGCCGCGTGCCCAACCCGCTGCCGATGATTTTGCCCGCAAAGGCAATAACCAAAATGATCAGCGTGAGCCATCCGTCAAAATTGGCGATGAAATTTACCCGCAATCCAATAGAAACAAAGAAAAGCGGGGCAAAGATGTTGTTGATAAATTGATGGACGATTTCCTTGGCACGCTCGGAAAAATGTTCCGAATCGCCCAGCGCGATGCCGATAATAAACGCGCCAAAAATGGCGTGGATGCCGATGTACTCCGTAAAGGCCGCGCCCAGAAAGCAGAGTGCCAGTGAGATGGACAGCACGCCCCCCGGCCACGCCATTTTTTTGTTGGCCCACGGCAAGGCGCGGTTAAGCAACCCGCGGCCCAGCGTGAGCATGAGGGCTGCAAACGCCAGCGTGAGCAGGGCCGTGTGCCACACGGGCATGCCGCTGCCCTTGCCGATCATACCCAAAATCACCGAAAAGATCATCCACCCCACCAAATCATCCACCATAGCCGATGCGATCACCAACAAACCCATGCGCGATTTGAAGAGATTCAAATCCATTAAAATGCGCGCAATGACGGGCAGCGCAGAAATGGCCATGGCGGTGCCCATAAACAAGGCAAATACAAGCCGCGCCTGCGGATCGGCAATGCCAAAAAAGGCCGGGAACAGGTATGGAAAAATGAAGCCGATAAAGAACGGAATGATGAGGCCGAGTAAACTGGTAAAAATGGCTTGCCGTCCTTGCTGCCAAACGATGTGAAGGTCCACTTCCAGCCCTGCGGTGAACAGCAGCATTACCACAGCTATTTGGACGAGCCCGGAGAGCACCGTGCCCGCCCCGCTGGGCACGGGGAACAGCATGGCAAACCAGTCCGGTTGCAACAGGCCGAGCACCGTGGGCCCCAGCAAAACGCCCGCAATGATTTCGCCAATGACTGCGGGTTGTTTGAACAACCGCGCCACTTCGGCAAACACCCGCCCCGCAATCAGCATGACGCCCAATTGCACCAGCAACTGCACCACATCGGCATGCGACAGCCTAACCACGCGGAGCCCCCTTTCTTGGATTGACGATCATCAGGTCGCAGGGCAGTTCGGCAAAGATGTATTCCAGGTCGTGCGGAAACACCCGATCGAACAGCGAAAACTTGCGCGGGGGCGCACCCACAATAAGCAGATCCGCTTCCTTGCGTTCGGCAAATCGGGCCAGTTCAAATCCGGATTTACCGGAAAGCACTTTGATGTTCACTTTAAGGCCTTCGTGCGGAATGGAACGCATCAGGCTTTCGACCGCGGTAAACTCCTCCCGCAGTAAATTTTGCTGCACGTTGCTGTACTCTTCCTCTGAACATTGGTCGGCCGAGACCAACGCCAAGCCCATCAGTTTGAGCTCGCGTACTACGTGCAGCCACGCATCCTTGTCGCGGGCGGCCATCCAACAGCCGATGTGCAACGCTTCGCGTATGTGCGGACTGTCTTCGGCATTGACCACAATGTTTTTCAGGGGGCGGGGCGACTCCGAAGGCTGGGTGAGCACATAAATGGAGCACGAGGCCTTGCGCATGATGGTGCGGGCCACGGTGCCAACATAGTAGCCCACCAGGTTTTCTTTTTTGAGGGCCCCCATCAGCAGCAGGTCAATGCCGTTTTCCTGGCAAGCTTTCAAAATTGCTTCCGCTGGTTTTCCGCGTTGCCACGCAATGGGAGTGTCGGCCGGTAGCGAGGCTTGCGCCAACAGGCCGGTTAACTTGCTTTCGGCTTCGGGTGTTTTTTCGCCTGCATGAATCAATACCAGCTCTGCGTTGAGCCATTGCTTCAACCGCCAGGCCTCGCCCAGCAAGGCCGCGGCCGTAGGCGAAAAGGTAATGGCTAACGCCAAACGGGTAAACGGACGGTTCATGCCTGTGTTGTATGCAGTAGCCTTATTCCCACAGCCGAAAATTAGCATTTACTGGCCGCTTGCGGAAAGATTTCGGCCCGATGTCTTTCAACCACGTAAAAACCTTATTTTTAGCGCACCCAAAGCGAATGAAGAAGTGGCTGCGCAATTTTTTGGTCGGGCGTGTTCGTTACATTCCGTCCTATGCCGAATATAAAAGAACCGTTTTGGTGGGCAGCATTTGTTTGGCCAGTGCCGCCATCGGCCTGATCGATGGATTGTTGGATGCGGCCTTTGGGAACACTCAATTCACGCTACACTATCTCATTGTCATTGCGGTTTCGCTGGTATCGCTGGTGATCAACCGCGCGGGCTGGTCGTCATGGGCCATTGCGTTGCAATTGGTGATGGCCAATGCCATCGTCTACTACTTCGCGCTGAACGATCGGAACAATGCCGGCACCTACCTGTTTTTTGTTTCTAATTCGATTGGCGCGTTGGCTTTTTTTGGATACAAGGAGCTGCGCATAGCCTTGTTTTTTGTTCTGTTAGCGGTGATCTTGTTTCTGTCCTCGTACACGGGCTGGCCCTGGCACGCAGAGAAAATGCGGGTCAGCGTTTTTGTGATCGTCAACTTCGTGTGTGTGATCTTGGCTTGCGTCATGATCATCGCCATTATGCTGCGCATCAACCATCGGGCCGAGCGCACCATCGAAACAAAAAATGAAGAACTGGTCAAGGCCAATGCCGAGTTGGATCGCTTCGTATACTCTGCTTCGCATGACATGAAGGCACCCCTCAGTTCCATCATCGGGTTGCTGAATCTTTCAGACAAATCCACCAACCTGGGCGAGTTGCGCCAGTACACGCAGTTGATGCGCGGCCGCGTGAGCGATTTGGAAAAGTTTATCCAGGAGATCATGGACTACTCGCGCAACGCCCGGCAGGAATTGGTGACCGAGCACGTCAGCGTGAAGGAATTTGTGGACAAGTTGGTTGCCGAAATGGGTTACTCCGAAGAAGCCAGCGGTGTGTTGACGGAAGTGAGCGTGGACGAGAGCCTCCGCCTGCAAACTGACCCGGCACGCTTGAAGATCGTTTTGACCAATTTGATTGCCAACGCACTCAAGTACCGCGATGTGGCCAAACCTACACCCGAAGTGCGCGTGCACGCACGCAGGGAATCGGGCATGGTGATCATTGAAGTAGTGGACAACGGCATTGGCATTGCGGATGAGCACCTGCCCAAAGTGTTTGACATGTTTTACCGCGCTACCGAAAAATCGGTGGGCTCGGGGTTGGGGTTGTACATTGCGCGCGAAGCCGCCAAGCGGCTGGGTGGCTTTCTTACCGTACAATCTCAATTGGCGTTGGGGTCTTCGTTTTCATTGCATGTGCCCGACAGCCATGATTGACCCCGGTTTTCGTCTCGCGGGCGGCACGCGTGGTGAGCGGCCGTTAGCCAGGGTGTGTTTGGCCGGCTGTGTTTTCGGTTCATGGCATCGTTGAAGCATGCAACAGGTTATCCGGTTCGTTGACGACTTTCTTTCGCCCAGGCCGACACCCGGGGCCGACCTGAGTTTTTCGGAGCGAAAGAAGGCACTGCTGGCCACGCGCCTCACCTTGGTGGTGGCAGGCATGAGTTTCTTTTACATGGTGGTTAACCTGGCGGTGGATTTGGGCATCCCGTTTTGGGTATTTGCCTACATCTACGTTTCCAGTGCGTGTGTGATCTTCCTCAATCACCGGGGGGCGTTTGCCTGGGCCAAGGCCATCGGTCTGCTCTCCTTCAACTTCATTTTGTTTCAGATTTCATCCAGCGATTTGTACGTGACCGGCAGCCATTTGTATTTGATCGCCACCGGCAGCGCAGCCTTTGTGCTGTTTGGCTATGAACAGCGCGCCTGGGGCTTGACGTTCGGCATCGGTTCGTTCTTGCTCTACCTGTTGGGCTACTACAACAACTGGTCCGTGTTCGACATGAAAGAATACAGCTCGCTGCAAAATCGCGTGTTCTTTTTTATCAATTGGCTGATTTTTTCGGTGGTGATGGGCTACCTGCTGTACATGCTGCTGCGGCTCAACTTCAAAGCCGAGAATGAGTTGCGCCAACGCAGCGAACTGATCTCGGCCCAAAACGAACAACTAACCAAAACCAACCGCGAATTGGATCGGTTTGTGTACAGCGCCTCGCATGACCTGCGCGCACCCTTGAGCTCCATTGCCGGGTTGGTGAACTTGGCCAAACACGATGAGAAGGACCGCGACACCTATTTGCAATTGATTGACGACCGGGTGCAGGTCATGGACGCATTTATCCGCGAGATCATCGACTATGCCCGCAATGCGCGGCAAGAGGTGTCGCGCACCACCCTTGTCTTAAAGCCATTGGTGCAGCAGCTGATCGAAACCATACGCCATGGCGCACCCCCGGCAACGGAGTACGAGATTGACATAGCCGATGATTTTTCAGTGTTCACAGACGAAGGGCGGCTGCGCGTCATCCTCTCAAACCTCATCGCCAACGCAGCCAAGTACCACCGGCCCCAGCAGCCCTGCGCGCGGGTAACCATCCGCGCCCGGCAGGCGGGTAGCGCCCGCATCGAAGTGGCGGACAATGGAATGGGCATCGGGCCGGAACATCAAACGCGCATTTTTGAGATGTTTTACCGGGGTACCGACCGCTCGGGCGGCTCCGGGCTGGGCTTGTACATCGCCCGGGAGGCGGCCGCGAAAATCGGTGCCACCATCCACTTTGTTTCGCGCCTGGACGAGGGATCTTGTTTCACCGTAGAATTACCGCCCGCCACAGGCGAAACGGAGATAAAATCCTAACTTTCGTGAAGGGAGGATTATGAATACTCACATCCGACACTTTTTGGAGCCGCTGCTGTTGGGCCGCGTGGCTGCGTCTGCCAGCGGCTATGAGCGAAAGGTTGCGCTTCTGCGCGGGGGCATTTGCTTGCTGGCCATTTTTATTTGCGCGGTGTACCTGCTGATCGATTACTCCGAAGGCGTGGTGGGCGGGCGTTATTTCTACGGGTTTTTGATCGCCAGCTCGCTGGTGGCGCTGGTACTTAACCGGAAGGGCTACTACCGTACCTCCACCACCGTGTTCATGGTGGCGGCCAGCCTCGTCATTTATGTAATGACCAGCAACGATGTGCTGCGAACAGGCGTGTATTTGTATTTGATTTTGTTGATGTTGGGTGCCTTTGCCCTTTTCGGGTTTCAAAACATCCGTTGGGCGGTTGGTTTTTCGTTGCTGATTTTGATTCAGTTTATGCTGGCCTACGTCTACAACGTTCGCCCCATTGTGCTGGAGATGAGCATGAGTCCGGAAGCTGCGGAGTTCAGCATCATCAACAACTTTGTTATCGCGTTTATCACCTGTGCTGTTTTTTTCTACTTCGTGCTTCAGCTCAACCACACCACGGAAAAGCAATTGCGCGATAAAAACCAATTGCTGCAGAAGACCAACGAAGAGTTGGATCGCTTTGTGTACAGCACCTCGCACGACATGCGCGCACCGCTCAGTTCCGTGTTGGGGCTGGTGGAAATTGCCAAGCGCACAACCGACCCCCGGGAGCTCGGCCAGTGTTTGGACATGATGCGCGCGCGCGTCAATAACCTGCAGGACTTTATCCGTGAGATCCGCGACTACTCGCGCAACGAGCGGCAGGAACTGCGACAGGAGGAGATACCGGTGGCTGCGCTGATCCGGGAAATCGTCAACGATTTGCGGTTCGACAAAGAAGCCATCCATCTTTCCATCGAGCTGAAAATTGACGAGTCGCTGACCGTGGTGGCCGATGGTGCGCGCATGAAAATGGTGATGGGTAACCTGATCAGCAACGCCATCCGCTACCGCGATGGGAAGAAAGAAAGCCCGTTTGTGAAAATACAAGCCAACCAGCGCGAAGGCGTAACGGCCATTGCCGTGGAAGACAACGGCATCGGGATCCCTCCGGAACACCAGGGCAAAATATTCGACATGTTTTACCGGGGCACCGAAAAATCGGAAGGCTCGGGCTTGGGGTTGTACATTGCCCAAGAGGCGGCCCACAAAATGGGGGGCAAGATACTCGCCCTCTCATCGCCCGGGTTGGGTTCGGCTTTTACGTTGGTCCTGCCGTTTCGGCCACAATAACGGCCACATTCTCGCGGCCGCGCCTTCGTTATTCACGCCCGCACGCTATCTTTGCCGCCTTATGGCGCAGCAAGAAAACGATTTATTGAAGAAAGTGGTCTCCCATGCCAAAGAGTATGGATTTGTTTTTCCTTCCAGCGAAATCTACGATGGACTGAGTTCTGTGTACGACTACGGCCAAAACGGCTCGGAGCTGAAAAACAACATCAAAGAGTATTGGTGGAAGTTTATGACGCTGCTGCACGACAATATTGTGGGCATTGATGCGGCCATTTTTATGCACCCCACCACCTGGAAAGCCAGCGGCCACGTGGACGCTTTCAACGATCCGATGGTCGACAACAAAGACTCCAAAAAGCGCTACCGGGCCGATCAGTTGATTGAAGGGGCCATGGAGAAGCTGGAGGAGAAAATTGAGAAAGAGGTGGAAAAGGCGGCCAAGCGCTTTGAAAAATTCGACCGCGCCATGTTTGTCAGCACCAACGCCCGGGTGGTGGAGTATCAAAAGAGAATAGACGAGATCAACGAGCGCCTGAAACGCGCAATGGCCGACAACGACATGGCCGAACTGCGTCAGCTCGTGATAGACCTGGACATTGCCGACCCCATCAGTGGTACTAAGAATTGGACGGACGTGCGCCAGTTCAACTTGATGTTTTCTACCGAAATGGGGTCTATTCTAGACGATGCCAGCAAAATCTACCTGCGCCCCGAAACGGCTCAAGGCATTTTTGTCAATTTTCTGAACGTGCAGAAAACCGGTCGCATGAAAATACCCTTTGGCATCGCCCAGATCGGAAAGGCCTTTCGTAACGAGATTATCGCCCGCCAGTTTATTTTCCGCATGCGCGAATTTGAGCAGATGGAGATGCAGTTTTTTGTGAAGCCGGGCGAAGAGATGGCCTGGTATGCGTATTGGAAAGAAAAACGGTTGAAGTGGCATCAAACCCTGGGCCTCGGTGCGGAGAAGTATCGCTTTCATGATCATTTGAACCTGGCTCACTACGCCAATGCCGCCTGCGACATTCAGTTTCAGTTTCCGATGGGCTTTCGCGAGTTGGAGGGCATTCACTCGCGCACGGATTTCGACTTGAAGAACCACGAACGCTATTCCGGCAAAAAGCTTCAGTACTTCGATTCGGAAGACAATCAGAATTTCATTCCCTACGTGGTGGAAACTTCGGTAGGATTGGACCGGATGTTTTTGGCGGTGCTCTCGGCCGCCTACACCGAAGAGAAACTGGACGATGGCAGCGAACGGGTGGTGCTACGCATACCGGCCGCGCTGGCACCCAACAAGGTGGCGGTGCTGCCCCTGATGAAAAAAGACGGACTTCCCGAAAAAGCGACCGAAATCATGCAGCAACTGAAGTTTGACTTCCGGTGTTTTTACGAAGAGAAAGATGCCATCGGCAAGCGATACCGCAGGCAAGATGCCATCGGCACACCCTATTGCCTTACGGTAGACCATCAGACACTGCAAGACAACACCGTCACACTGCGCGACCGCGATACCATGAAACAGGAGCGCGTACACGTAGACCGGCTCAAAGCCATCATCCACGAGTCGGTGTCGCTGTCATCGCTTTTGAAGAAAATCTAAACACCTGCGTAGTTACATGAACCCTATTCTGAACCGAAACCTCTTTCTTGTCAAAGAGCACGTCAAAATTTTTAAGGCGGCCAATAGTTTTGATATACTGGTCGATGGCAACGTCGTAGTCTCCCTTACTATAAAAGGAAATACACAGGTGATAACAAAAGTCGTACT
>JALONI010000120.1 GCA_025455015.1 Cyclobacteriaceae bacterium
CCGCCCCGAGATCAACCCGGAAGTAGTTGCCGTGATGCGGGTGCTGCTGATTGAGGCTTCGTTTGATGACGGCATTTTCGATAAAAACAAATTCAATTTCGTGGAAGTACAGACGCACATGTTCGATTTTTTTGTGCACGGCCTCTGTACCGACAAGGGCCTGAAGCTGTATCTGAAAAACAAAGAGAAATATAAATCTGAATCTATCCCCCAATAATCTATATGAAGCGAGTTTTATCATCCTTGAGTCTGGTTTGGTTGGTGTGCGTGTGCGTGCCGCTACGGGCGCAAACGGCACAGTCGTTTACCTTAGAACAATGCATCAATTATGCGCTGGAGAGTTCGGTGGCAATCAAAAACGCGCAACTGGACGAGGCGATTGCCAAGGCCCGCGTGCGCGAAACCATCGGCATTGGGTTGCCGCAAATAGATGGGTCGGTGGGCATACAGCACAACCAGACGCTGAGGCGCTTTTTTGCCACGTATACCGGGCCCAATGGTTTTTTGGGTGACCTGTCGGGGTTCGGAGTTCAACCGGGAGATGTCGTTTCAGCACAAAACTTCTTTCAACTCAAAAGTGCCGGAGACGCGGGCGTTACCATTAGCCAAATTTTATTCAATGGATCCTATGTGGTAGGCCTTCAAGCGTCCAATACCTTTCAGGAATTGTCTACCAAAGCAGCCGGACAAGCCAGGGAGCAAACCATTAGTGCGGTGTCAAAAGCGTTTTATCTGGCGTTGACTAATCAAGAGCGCGTGAAGCTATTTGATGCCAACATTGCCCGCGTTGATTCATTGCTTCGCACTACGAAGGCGTTGAATAAAAATGGCTTCGCTGAAAAAATTGATGTCGATCGAATTCAAGTGACGTACAACAACTTAGTGACCGAGCGTGCCAAATTTGTAAACCTCCAGGCATTGGCCCTCGAGTTACTGAAATTTCAAATGAACTATCCCATGGGCGAATCCATTGGGTTGGCTGGATCGGTGGATCAACTCGGTGTACCACAATTGACAGCTTACGCAGATGATCTTGACTACAACGCCCGCTGGGACTACCAATTGCTAAAGACAAATAAACGTTTGCAGGAACTTGATGTGAAGAACAAATATGCGTCCGGTATTCCCAGTTTGGTGGCATTTGCCAACTTAGGTTACGCTACCCAGTCCCCCAACGTGTCCGGGTTGTTTCGGACAACGTCCAATCTGAATGACACGGGTCAGATTGGTCCCGACAAATGGTATGGCTACTCACTTTTTGGTGTCACGTTGAATGTGCCCCTGTTCAGCGGCCTGCAACGCAACTACCGGGTGCAGCAGTCCAAACTGAATTTGCTCAAGCTCGAAAACTCAGCCAAGCAATTGGAGTCGGCCATTGATCTGGAGGTCAAGCAAGCACGCATCACGTTAGACAATGCGCTGCGCACCGTGGCGGCACAGCAGGAAAACATGGACTTGGCCGCCAACGTGGCGCGCATCACCAAGATCAAGTATGAGCAAGGCGTGGGCTCCAATTTGGAGGTCATCGATGCCGAGGCCAGCCTGCGCGAAGCACAGATCAATTATTACAACGCGTTGTACGATGCCCTCGTAGCCAAAGTGGACATTGACAAAGCCTACGGAAAGCTAAACCCCATCACACAAAAATAACCTTTCGAACATCCTTACTATGAAAACAACCTATACATTCATCGGTCTGGCATTGATCCTTGTTGTGGCCTCCTGTGGCGGTGGCGACAAGACTGCCGAGTTAGAGAAACTAAAAACGCAACAAGCCGAATTGGCAAAAAAGATTGCCGAGTTGGAGGGGCAGCTTCCGGCTGACACGACCAAAAAAGTAAGACGCAAAGAGGTGGCCGTGACAGCCGTGGCCCCGCGTAAGTTTGATCACTTTGTGCAAACGCAGGGAATGCTGGAGTCGGAAGACAACATCATGGTCAGTGCCAAATCCATGGGCGTAGTCACCCAAGTGGTCGTGAAAGAAGGCCAACGGGTAACCAAGGGACAAGTGTTGGCGGTGATTGATAATGCAATCACCGTTCGCGGCATGGAAGAAGTGAAGGCAGGGCTGGAACTGGCCAACACGGTATTTGAGCGTCAGAAAAACCTGTGGGAACAGAAGATTGGTACCGAAGTGCAGTATCTGCAAGCCAAAAACAACAAAGAAAGCCTCGAAAAACGCTTGGCTACGCTCAATGAGCAGCTGGAAATGAGCCGAATCAAGTCGCCCATAGCCGGCACGGTAGATGAGGTGAATGTGAAAGTGGGCGAAAATGCGGCCCCCGGGGCCCCTGCCTTCCGCGTCATCAATACCGATCAGTTGAAGGTGAAGGCGAAGGTATCGGAGGCGTACGTAACCACAATCAAGCAAGGCAACAAAGTGCTGGTCTCTTTTCCCGACTTGGATAAGACCATCGAGGCAAAAGTGACTTTTGTGGGGCGAAACATTGATGCGCTTTCTCGGTCGTTCCCCGTGGAGGTCCAGTTGCCCTCGCTACCCGATTTGCGGCCGAACATGACGGCTATCGTACGCGTGATTTTTAGGACCGATGCCCAGGCTTTGTGCGTGCCCATCAACGTAGTACAAGACGTGAACGGGCAGAAAATCGTGTACGTGGCTGAAGATGACAATGCCAACACTGTGGCGCGCAAACGCGTGGTGGAGGTTGACGGTGTTTTTGATAACCTCGCACAGATTAAGGCCGGGCTGAAGGCAGGCGATCGGGTGATCACGTTCGGCTATCAGGGCCTTAACGATGGCGAGTTGGTAAAGATCTAATTCAAACGAACCTATCCGTTGTTTTATGCAAGACGTTGAAAAGGAATTTAAGCCCACCAGTTGGGCTATCGACAATAAAGTGAGCATTTATGTTGCCACCGTCATCATTTGCTTGGCGGGCATCATGACCTACATTAGCTTGCCCAAGGAAAACTTCCCCGAGGTGGTTTTCCCCCAAATCTTTGTGGCCACGGTGTACCCCGGGGCGGCACCCACCGACATTGAAAATCTGATTACCAAAGAGATCGAAAAAGAAGTAAAGTCGATTTCGGGTGTCAAAAAGGTGCGTAGTAACTCCGTGCAGTCATTCTCCAATGTGATTGTGGAGTTTGAAACGGACATTGATGTGGACAAGGCAAAGCAAGAAGTGAAAGATGCGGTAGATCGCGCCAAGCCCAACTTACCCACCGATTTGAAGGAAGACCCGCAAGTGATCGAGATTGACATCTCGGAAGTGCCGATCATGAACGTGAACCTTTCGGGCGACTATGACCTGCAGACGCTGAAAAAATATGCCGAGCAGATGCAGGATGCCATCGAGGGGATACGCGAGATACGCAGGGTGGATATTGTGGGCGCGCTCACGCGCGAAATCCAAATCAACGTAGACATGTTTAAGCTGGCCACGGCAGGCGTGGCGTTGGATGACATTTCGCAGGCGGTGGCGGGCGAGAACGTGATCATCCCCGGGGGGCAGCTTTCGGTGGATGGAATGAAACGATCACTCACCGTCAATGGCGAGTTCACCTCAGCCGAGCAGATAGCGAACATTGTCATCGGCTCCACCACGGGCGGTAAAATTTACCTTAAGGATATTGCTGAGATTGTTGACTCACACAAAGAGCAAGAAAGCTTTGCTACGTTGAACGGCAAAAATGTAATCACGCTGAACGTGATCAAGCGCAGCGGAGAGAACCTGATCATCGCCTCGGACCAGATCAACGAAATTGTCAAGAACTACAAAGAGAACATCCTGCCCCCGGGGGTTGACGTCACCATCACAGCCGATCAGTCGGACAACACACGCGTCACGCTTCACGACCTGATCAACACCATCATTATCGGGTTCATTTTGGTGACCATGATTCTGATGTTTTTTATGGGCGCCACCAACGCCATTTTTGTGGGGCTGTCCGTTCCCATCTCCAGCTTTATTGCTTTTTTGGTTTTCCCTTCTATCGGGTTTACCCTCAACTTGATGACGTTGTTCTCGTTCCTGCTGGCATTGGGTATTGTGGTAGACGATGCCATCGTAGTGATTGAAAATACCCACCGGGTGTTTGACAATGGCAAAGTTCCCATCCGCAAAGCGGCCAAGATTGCAGCGGGTGAAGTGTTTTTGCCCGTGTTGTCAGGTACGCTGGTGGTGTTGGCGCCTTTTGTGCCGCTCGCATTTTGGCCGGGTGTCATCGGCAAGTTTATGTTCTTCTTGCCCGTTACGTTGATTGTGGCTCTGTTGGCCTCACTGCTGGTGGCCTACATCATCAACCCGGTGTTTGCGGCCGATTTTATGGACACCCATGACCACGATCATGAGAAATCAAAGATTACCCGCGGTTTTAAGATCACGGCTATTGTGTTTGGCTCCTTGGCGCTGATGTCCTACATCACCGGTGCCTTTGGCCTGGGCAACTTTGCGGTGTTTTTGTTCGGCATCTATGCGCTTCACCATTTTTACCTGTCGCGGTTAATTTCGCAGTTTCAGACTTCGGGCTGGCCGCGCGTGCAGGAGCGATACAAGAAGATGGTGGCCTGGTGTCTGGAAGGGTGGAAGCCCGCAGGCGTATTGGTGGGCGTCATTGTGTTGTTTGTCTTTTCGATTGTCTTCACGGGTATTCGCCAACCACCGGTGGTCTTCTTTCCGCAAGGCGACCCCAATTTCATTTTTGCCTACGTTCGCCTGCCCATTGGCACAGACCAGCGCGTGACGGATTCCATTACCCGTGTGGTGGAGCAGCGCGTGACTGGCGTGGTGGGCCAGGACAATAAAATCGTGAAGTCCATCATCACCAATGTGGCAGTCGGTGCGGCCGAAGATCAGTTTGCCGGTACCCAGGCGCAGCCGCATTTAGGGAAGGTATCGGTGGCGTTTGTCACCTTTGCCGAACGCGATGGGCAGTCGACCCGCGTGTACTTGGATAAAATACGGGAGGCTGTGCGCGGCATCAAAGGCGCGGAGATTTCTGTTAATCAGGAAGCGAACGGCCCCCCCACGGGCAAGCCGGTCAACATCGAAGTGGCAGCCGAAGACTTTGACCTGTTGGTGGCTACGGCCGATCGCGCCAAGCGCTACCTGGACTCGTTGCAAGTGCCCGGGGTGGAAGAGTTGAAGTCGGATTTCCAAAGCGACAAACCCGAGATCATCGTGAGCATTGATCGCGAAAAAGCTAACCGTGAAGGAATTTCTACTGCCCAAATCGGACTGGCGCTCAACGCGGCCATCAACGGGCGCGAGGTGTCCAAATTCCGCGATGACAACGATGACTACGAGATCACCTTGCGCGTAAATGAGCGGCAGCGCAATGACATCAATACGTTGCTCAATCTGCCGCTGACGTACCGCGACATGGCCAGCGGGGGCATGGTGCGCCAAGTGCCGCTTTCTGCCATTGCGAAAATCGAATACTCAAACAGCTATGCGGGCATCACCCGCATCGATCAGAAGCGCGTGATCACGATTTCTTCAAATGTATTAGGCGGTTACAACGCCAACGAAGTAGTTGGTGAGATAAATTCGCGGTTGGCCGACTTTGGCGTGCCCGATGGCGTGACCATTCGAATGACCGGGGAGCAGGAAGATCAGGCCGAGACGACCGCCTTCTTGGGCGTGGCCGCGTTGGTGGCTTTTGGACTTATCTTCATGATTTTGGTTACGCAGTTTAACTCTACCAGCAAGCCATTGATCATCTTGTCCGAAATCCTGTTCAGTATCATCGGGGTGCTGATTGGCTTCTCGCTCTTTAAAATGGAGATATCCATTGTGATGTCGGGTGTGGGTATCATGGCGCTGGCCGGTATCGTGGTGCGCAATGGCATTTTGTTGGTGGAATTCACCGACTTGCTGCGCTCGCAGGGGGTGCCGTTAAAGGAAGCCATCATCGAGGCATCGAAAACGAGGATGACGCCCGTGTTGCTTACGGCCATGGCCGCTACGCTCGGATTGATTCCGTTGGCCGTGGGGCTGAACATCGATTTTATCACGCTGTTTACGGAATTGAATCCGCATATTTTCTTTGGGGGTGACAACGTGGCCTTTTGGGGCCCTCTTTCCTGGACGATGATTTTCGGTTTGATATTCGGCACGTTTTTGACCTTGTTTCTGGTGCCCGTTATGTACTTGATGACGGCCCGCCTGAAAGAGCGTTCGTCTGTTACATGAGACGACTTTTCCTTTTTATGCTTGCCCGTATGACCACACTTGCCCTTGTATTCGCCTTTCTGTTGGTGGTGGACATTTATCTTTTTCAGGCGGTGCTCACCGTCACCCGGAACTCGTCCCACCCGCTTATTTGGCGCACAGTGTATTGGCTGCCCACGGCTTTTACCTTCCTGGTGTTGTTGTGGTGGACGTTTGCCGATCCGTACACGATCAACGCCAATGTGCGCAACTGGTTGATATCCGGGGTTTTTGGAATTTACATCTCCAAGGTTG
>JALONI010000006.1 GCA_025455015.1 Cyclobacteriaceae bacterium
CGTTCGCGGTTGCCGTGCTGTGAGCGTTCCACCTGGCACACCACCACGATGCCCGTGGGCTTGTGTGTAAGCTGCACTTTGGTTTCCACTTTGTTCACATTCTGCCCGCCTGCCCCGCTGCTTCGGGCCGTTTGATACTCCAGGTCTGCCGGGTTGATTTCCACGTCTACCTCTTCGGCTTCGGGCAGCACCACCACCGAGGCAGCCGAGGTGTGTACGCGGCCCTGCTGTTCCGTTTCGGGCACGCGCTGCACGCGGTGCACGCCCGACTCGTATTTGAAGATGCCAAAGGCCCCTTCGCCCTCTACGGTGCTGATCACTTCTTTGTAGCCGCCTGCCGTGCCTTCGGTCACGTCCATGACGGTCATTTTGAGTCCTCTGCGATCGCAGAAGCGCTGGTACATGCGCCAAAGGTCTCCGGCAAAGATAGCGGCCTCATCGCCACCAGTGCCTGCCCGTATTTCCACGATGCAGTTTTTATCATCGTTGGGGTCTTTGGGCATGAGCGATTCTTTCAGGTCGGCTTCCAGCGCGTCCAGTTGGGGATTCAAGTCGTCCAATTCTGCTTTGGCCATCTCGCGCAGCTCTTCGTCTTTTTCGGTTTCGAGCACGCTCTTGGCCTGTTGCAGGTTGTTTTCAACCTTCAAAAAGGCATTGTATTTGGTTACTACCTTTTCCAGGTCGCGGTATTCTTTGCTGAGTTTGGCAAACTGCTTCATGTCGTTGACCACGGCCGGTTGCAGCAGCAATTGGCCCACTTCCTCAAAGCGCAGTTTGATGTCTTCCAGTTTGTCTCTCATCTCCATAACAGGCGGCAAAGGTAGGCAAAAGTGTGGGGATGGATGGCTATATTTGCTTCCACGATGAGAACGGTTTATTCTATTTACGATGAACTCGCGGACATGCCGGCAGGTTTTGATGCCGCCCGGTTAAAAAAATGGAAGGCGACCACCGAAGAACAGAAACGGCTCGAAGAATTGGCGCGGAAATCGTCATCCCAAACGCCAACCAAAGACGAGAAAGATGAACTCAATCATTATGTTGTTTTGGAGCGGTTGATCCGGTTGGCAAAAATACGATCGGACAAGCATTTCCGATCCGTTGCGTGACGTAGTAGCTGCGCAGGCCGCCTATCGTTGTGAGTATGGTCTTGTGCCCGAATCCATTTTCTATTTTACTTTTCATATGGAACATGCGATTGCCTTGAAGCATGGCGGAATGACGGCTGAGGGAAACCGCGCACTTGCCTGCCCGGTTTGTAACTTACGTAAAGGCAGTGATATGGCCACTTTTCCCGATGACCCCACTCGCCCTATTCGATTTTTCAACCCGCGCATCGATCGTTGGACAGACCACTTTACTGTTGACTCCTCGGGTAGAATCAATCCCATCTCGGCCATTGGCAAGGCTACCGAGAAAGTTTTTGAATCTCAATCAACCCGACTCTGTCTTAGAGCGAAAGGAAATGCTGAAATTTGGACTCTTGTAAACCACTGAAACAAGCGATGAAAAATAACGGATATATTCTTTTGCTTGTGTTGTTTCTCTTCTCCTGCGGAGGCAACCTTTCCGAGGAGCAACGCAAGCGCCTGAAGGACGGCATGAAGCAACAGGAAATCCGCAAACTCAGCGATGCGCAAATCACCGAAGCGGCCTTTGCCCTTGGGCGCAAAATCACGACTCAACTGGGCGCCCGGTTGTCGAACCGCCCATTCGTGGATTCGCTCGCCTCGGCCTATCAGGTGCAGATCATCAAGCTGCAGACCAACGACTCGCTGGCCCTGGCGGTGGAAAGGCGCATCATCGAAGCGTACACCAGCGGGGGCGACCCCAACACCCTCACCGACAACATCCAAAAGGTGGGCAGCGACACGTTGGTGTACACCAAGCCCATCATGCGCACCTTGCCCGATGGTGCCTCGCAGTTCAGTCACGTCATCGCCATACGCATGCCCAAAAAGCAGGTGGTTTTGTCGATCGAATGAACCCCGCGTGGCACATCTGGATTGATACGGGCGGCACGTTTACGGACTGCATCGCCCGCGATCCGCACGGCCAAATTCATCGCCTGAAAATACTCAGCAGCAGTTGCCTGCGCGGCACGGTAAAGCACGTACGCTCACCCCATCAGTTGGTGGTCACACTCGCATGGCCTACCCCGCGCGATATTTTCGAAGGCTATCGGCTGGTGCACCAGGGCAACGACTACCCGGTGAAGTCTGTAGACGTGCGCCACTCGGTCATCCACCTGCGCGAGCCGATCCGCGCCCGTGCGGGCGATGTGATTGACCTCCGAACCGATGAAGAAGTGCCCGTGCTGGCGGCCCGGCTGCTGACGCAGACCAAATGCACCGAGGCCTTTCCCCCCATCGACCTGCGGTTGGGGTCCACCCGTGGCACAAACGCGCTGCTGGAACGCAAAGGCGCCCGCACCGCCCTGCTCATCACCGAGGGCTTTACGGATTTGCTGCGCATTGGCAACCAAACACGACCTCACCTTTTTGCACTGGATATTCAAAAAGAGAAGCCCCTGTACGAAGTGGCGATAGCCGTGCCCGAGCGCATCCGCAGCAGCGGCCGCATTGAAAAGAAGCTGACGCCACCCGCAATGGAAAAGATCATCCGCCAACTCAAGCGCGCGAAGGTTGAGTCAGTGGCCATCTGCTTACTCAACAGCTACAAAAACCCGGCCCACGAAAAACAACTGTGCCGCCTGCTTGCCAACGCAGGATTTGTTTTCGTCACGGCCTCCCATCAGCTCACCCGCCAAGTGCGCCTGTTGCCCAGGGCCGAGACCACCGTAGCCAATGCA
Organism: Cyclobacteriaceae bacterium; assembly: GCA_025455015.1. Classification (GTDB taxonomy): domain Bacteria; phylum Bacteroidota; class Bacteroidia; order Cytophagales; family Cyclobacteriaceae; genus ELB16-189. The sequence continues at coordinate 2,813 of JALONI010000006.1, forward strand.
TACCTGCAGCCGGTCATCAGCCAGTATTTGCAGGGCATCCGCCAAGGGCTTTCCGGTGCGCGCGTGCGCGTGATGGCCAGCAACGGAGCGCTGCTAAGCATGGATGGCTTTATGCCAAAAGATAGCCTGCTGAGCGGGCCGGCCGGGGGTGTGGTAGGGGCAGCGTTGGCCGGTAAGCAATGCCAGCGCTCGCGCTTGATCACCTTTGACATGGGCGGCACCAGCACCGATGTGTCGCTCTATGACCGGCAGTTTAGCTACCGCTACGAATCCGCGGTTGGGCAGCGAAAGATCTTGGCTCCGTCCCTGGCCATCGAAACCATTGCCGCGGGTGGTGGCTCCATTTGCTCCTTTGATGGCTTTCGACTAACGGTGGGGCCCCACAGCGCGGGCGCCCATCCCGGGCCTGCCTGCTACGGGGCGGGCGGGCCGCTCACCATCACGGACGTAAACTTGTTGTTGGGGCGCGTGGATGAATCACAATTTGCCTTTCCGCTCCATCGCGGCCGCTCCGAGGAGGAGCTGCAGAAAATCCTACGCCAACTGGCGCAGAAAGGCACCCCCTCCTCCCGGCCCGCGTTGCTCGAAGCGTTTTTGCAAATCGCCAACGAGAAGATGGCCGAGGCGATACGCAAGGTGTCGGTACAACAAGGCCATGACCCGCGCAGCTATTCGCTGTTGAGTTTTGGCGGGGCGGGGGGCCAACATGCATGTGCGTTGGCTTCGCTGCTGGGCATATCGGAAGTGCTCGTACCGTACGATGCCGGACTCTTGAGTGCGTTTGGCATCGGCCATGCCACCATCGCCCGAGAAGAAGAACAGCTCATCTTGGTGCCATTGGTCGATTTTGAAAAGAGGCAAACGCAACTCAGCGATATGCTGTTTGCCGAGGCCAAGCAAAAGTTGGTGAAGGAGGGTTTTGCCGAGCGCGACATCGTGCTTGAGCGGCAGCAGGTTTTTTTGCGCTTTCGCGGACAGGAGTCCACCTTGGCGGTGGATACGACACGCGGGATAAACGTGGCGGCCGCCTTCCGAAAAAAATATCGTCAGGTGTACGGCCATTGGTTGGAGCGGCCCATCGAGGTGGAAAGTGTTCGCGTCAGCGCAGCGGTACGCCCGGCTTCGTTGCCGAAAAGGAAAAAGGGGACCAAGCGCTATGCGCCCACTGCGAAGCATACCGTGGAAGCATGGGCAAACGGAAAGGCACAGCCGCTGGCAGCGTTTGTGTGGGAGGCGCTCAAACCCGGTGCGGTGTTGCCGGGGCCCGCGCTATTGACGAGCCGCAACTCCACCGTGTTTGTGGACGAAGGATGGCAGTTGACGATTGATGAAAATTTGACAGCACGGCTGGAGGCGGCCGCGCGCTTGCGCGCGGCCGCCTCCGAACAGCCCCAAGCCCTCCTGGAACTTTTCACCAACCGCTTCACCGCCATTGCCGAAGAGATGGGCGCCCTGCTGCAGCGAACGGCATTCTCGGTGAACGTCAAAGAGCGCCTCGACTTCTCCTGCGCCCTGCTCGATGCCGATGGGTACCTGGTGGTAAACGCCCCCCACATCCCGGTGCACCTCGGCAGCTTGGGGGTGTGCGTGCGCCAGGTATCCAACACCATCGCTTGGCGCGAGGGCGATGTCGTGATCACCAACCATCCAGCCTTTGGCGGCTCGCACCTACCGGATGTCACGCTGATCAAGCCGGTGTTTGCGCAAGGCACGCACGTGGGCTTTGTGGCCAACCGCGCCCATCATGCCGAGATCGGAGGCAAGCGCCCCGGCTCCATGCCCGCGGATGCCACACACCTCGAAGAAGAGGGTGTCGTCATCGCGCCCACCTATCTTATCCGGCAGGGCCACGCCCAATGGGCCGCCATCCAGGCCTTGTTCACAAAAGGGCGCTACCCCACCCGCGCGTGGGCCGAGAACCAAGCCGACATCAACGGTGCCTTGGCGTCCATCCAATTTGGAGAGCAGGCACTGCAGCGGCTCTGCATGGCCGAAGGTGCCAAGCGTGTGCTTCACTACATGGGCGCTTTGCGCGATCACGCCCACGCGTTGTTGTCGCGCCACGTGCAACGCCAACCCACCCGCACATGGCAGGCGGTGGAAAAACTGGATGACGGCTCGGCCTTGCGCGTGTCCATCACCCACCAGAAAAAGCATTTGCATATCGACTTCACCGGCAGTGCCGCCCGGCATCCGGGAAACCTGAACGCCACCCCCGCCATTGTGCAGAGCGTGGTGCTGTATGTGTTGCGCGTTTGGCTGGGGCAAGACGTGCCCATGAATGAGGGGCTCCTGGACGGCATCACCCTCCTGCTGCCGCGCGGCATCCTCAACCCCGACTTCACCACGCACTCACCGGCCGTAGTGGGCGGCAATACCGAAGTGAGCCAGCGCCTGACCGACACCCTGCTCAAAGCGCTTGAACTCTGTGCGTGCAGCCAGGGCACCATGAATAACTTTTTGATGGGCAACGCGCAGTTCGGATACTACGAAACCACGGGCGGGGGTACAGGCGCGGGCCCCGGTTTTCACGGAGCGGATGCCGTGCACCAACACATGACCAACACGCGCATGACCGATCCGGAGTTGATGGAACTGCGTTATCCGGTACAAGTAGAGTCGTTTGCCGTGCGCCAAGGTTCAGGCGGGCGGGGCACGTGGCGCGGAGGGAACGGCATGGTGCGCGTCATTCGTTTTTTGAAGACGTTGGACATCAATGTGCTCACACAACACCGGCATGAAAAGCCCTTTGGCATGCACGGTGGCGAAGCGGGCAAACCGGGCCGGCAGTATCTGTTGCGTGCCAACGGCACACGCCAGCCGCTGGGCGGGGTGGCGCAAGCGGGGGTGCGAAAAGGAGATGTGTTGGTGATCGAAACCCCGGGCGGAGGCGGCTGGGGCCCCTGGCCCGCTACTCGCTCCGCAAACTTTCTACCGGATTGACCCGTGCCGCACGCAGCGTGCGCACGCTGATGGTGAGCAGGGCGATAACGACCGCCATGACCACGGCCAACGCAAACAGGCCCAAACCGATAGGCGCGCGGTACGCAAACTCTTGCAGCCACCCGCGCGTGACATACCAGGCCACGGGCAAACCCACCGCTCCGCCCGCGATCACCAGCACGAGAAACTCCCCGGAAATCAACTGTAAGATATTGGTTGCCGAAGCCCCCAGCACCTTGCGCACCCCAATTTCTTTGGTGCGGCTTTCCACGGCATAAGACACCAGCGCAAACAGGCCCATGCACGCGATGACCACCACCACGACAGACAAAATCAGAAAAATCTGCCCTCGCCTGGCATCCGCTTGGTAAAGGTCGGCAAAGCGGCTGTCCAAAAAAGTATACTCCAACGGATTGTCGGCATCAATTTGCGCGTTGATGGTTTTTAGTTTCTGCAGCGTCTCGTTCCAGTGGGCTGTCTTTACCCGCAACGTGTAGTAATCGATTCGTTGAATGGCGGTGTTGGGTGCGCCAAAAACCACCGGCATCATTTCCTGCCGCAGCGATTCAAAATGGAAGTCTTCCACCACGCCAATGACCTCCACCTGAAAAGGTTTGTCCAGCACTTCGCGGCTGCCGCCATAGCGCACTTGCGGCATTTCAATCCGTTGGCCGATGGGATGGGTGAGGCCCAGTTGTTGCACCGCCATTTTTGTGAGCACGATTTTCAAGGAGTCGGCTTGGGGGTCTTCAATGGTTCGGCCTTCCAGCAGCCGGATACCGTATGTGTGTAGAAAGTCTTTGTCGATACCCACGAAAATCATCTCTCGCCCCTTGGGGTCGCCAGCGTTGTGCACGGTGGCCACGGGGAAGCCCTTCCACTCGCCCGGCACGCGGGTAGAAGCCGTGATGCTTACCACTTCGCTGGGTTTGCTAAACTCGGCTTTGACGGTTTCAAAATCCCTGCGCAGCCGACCGCTGTTGATGTCAACGACCAGCAGGTTTTCATGGCTAAAGCCCAGATCCTTCGTCCGCATAAAATCCAGTTGGCGATAAATGACCAAGGTGGAGGCGATCATCATCATAGAGATAGCAAACTGCACCGCCAGCAACACTTTTCGTACCGGCAGGCTGCGGCCGCCCCATCTGATTTCCCGCTTCATGGCCTCCACGGCTGACACCCGGGTGGACACAAACGCGGGATACAGCGCGGACAGTAGCCCCGTCAACAAAAGCAGCCCGGCCGTCAAGAGCATCCACGAAAGGGGCAAGCTTGTAAGCGCGATCTCTTTTCCGGCAAACCGATTGACGGCCGGCAATAGCCCCTGCACCAACAGTACTGCCAGCGCCAGTGAAAGGATGGACAATAGGAGTGAGTCGGTCACAAACTGACCCACCAACTGTCCCTTGAGTGCACCCAACGATTTTCGGGTACCGATTTCGTGTGTCCGCTTCAAGGCGGCAGCCGTGCTCAGGTTCATGTAATTGAGGCAGGCAATCAACAACAGCAATGCCCCCACCGCGGCAAACAGGTACAAGTAAAACGGCTTGATGCTGTTCGCATTCAGTTCATTGTCTTGTGCGTTGTCCTGATGGAAATGGACATCGCTCAGCGCCATCAGCGAAAAGGTGCTTCTGTAATCTTTATCCGCGGGGTAGTTTCGCTTCACCATCTCGTTGATTTTGCGGGTGAGGGAAGGCACGTCAGCACCCGGGCGAAGCTTGAGGTAGGTGACATATTCGCTGCTCTGCCAGTCGGTTGAGACATATTCCGGGTACCACCGGAACATGGACGGCCAAGTGGCTTCGGAGAAAAGAATGGAGAACTGCAGGTGTGAATTTTTGGGAAGGTCTTTCATCACACCGGTAACCGTGAGATACACGGGTTCACCTTCGCGCGTGAAGGCCGACCACAGGGTTTTACCCAGCGCGGGCTCGTGGCCAAAATATTTTCGGGCCAGCGTTTCGTTGATCACGATCGCATCCGGGCCCTTGAGCGCGGTGGCCGCATCTCCTTCCACCAACGGGAAGTCGAAAAACAGGAAGAAGTTGTCAGCGGGCGACCATATTCTTTCATAGCTGCGCAGGTCGGGGTCGTTGCCGAGGGTCACCCGCCCAAAGGCCGACATCCGGCACGCGGCCTCGACTTCCTCAAACTGCACTGCGGCCTCGTGGCCCAACAAAGGCGACACCTGGGAAATGCTGCGGATACTGCCGTCATCCTGTGTGTCGTGCTGCATCACCCGAACGATGCGGCCGGCATCGCGATGGAATTGGTCAAAGCTCAGCTCATCAAAAACGTAGAGCGCCAGCAACAGAAAGCAGGTGAACCCCAGGGTGAGCCCCGCGATGTTGACAAAAGCGAAACCTTTGTTTTTGGCCAGTTGCCGAAGACTGATTTTGAAATAGTTTTTGAACATACCGAACGTGTTTACAGATTGATACCCCTCCATAGGCCGTATGATGCCCGGCCGAAACAGCAGCAAGACTTCCCAACAGAACCTACCGGCTGCGCGCCACTTTCCTTTTTGGCTTACCCACTTGTTATATTCTTCCAGCAGGTCGCCTTCGATCGAATCGACCAACTTCGGATGGCAATACCACCGGAAGAAGCGGAGCGCGAGTGTTGGAGGGTTTGGGTTCGTTTTCAAAGCCTTGTTTCGTTTGGAGTGGCGCCAACGGTCTACTTCTCTCAACGCGAGCTGCCGGCTATTTTGATCTCCAACGCTACCTTGGGTATCGCGCGCCACAGTTCCTCGCGGGTTTTGCGCGTGTGCTCCATCGCTTTTTTGCCCAAAGCCGTGATTTGGAAATACTTCTTCGGACGGCCCATCCGCTCTGCCGTAGCTTCGCCTTCCCACGAGTGGATGTACCCTTTGTCCTCCAATCGCACCAAGGCCGTGTGCATGGCACCCATGCTCACCTTGCGTTTTAGCCGCGCCTCGATTTCGTTTTTGATGCCCACTCCGTATGCCTCGTGGTGCAAAATGGCCACCGTGAGCATCACGATTTCTTCAAACTCGCCTAACGGATACTTCTTCATGCCACGACTATTTTCCTAAATGTAGGAATAACCGTGCCAAAGGGTGCAAAGGCACAAAAAGTGCCTCCCGGATGGATTATGCGATCACCGGCTGTATCATTTGTAAACACCCACCGTCCGCAATCGAACAAGCATTGGGGGCTTGCGCGTGCGATCGGGCACGCAGAATAGAATTTTTCAGAAACGGAACAACAACTCAGAAGTTACGCCACCACCGCGCCTGTCGCCCGGTCCAGAAGAACGGTGCCGTGGTATTCAAACGCAACACCTACATGTTGCGCAGTGGTAAATAAATCTACGACAAACACATCCTGGACATCGCCCTCCAGAAATTCGTTGTACACCAGCGTGTGTACCAACGTGGTCCAAAGCGTGGTGCCGTCTGCCCCCACGGCTTTTACAAAATGGTTGCTCGTCTTGGGCTTTTCCGAGATGACAACCTCTATCGAGTAGGTGATACCGTTATCGCTGATGGGCAGCACTTCATACAGCCCTGCCTTGCGGGCTGCGGCTTGTTTCATTTTGGGGGGCACGCGTGACATACCCAAAGGTATCACGTGTTTTTGTTTTTTCATTCATGCGGGCCACACCGCAACGCTGCCCGCTTTTATCTGGCACCCGAAGGGAATAGCCGTTACCTTTGCGGAGCGGTGGAAAAAAATTACCCCGCGCTGCCGATGGCTGTCACAAAAACCATGCTTATCACGCCCGAAGGCTTAGCCCAACTGAAAGCCGAACTGGACCACCTGTGGCGCGTAGAGCGACCGGACATCACACAAAAAGTTTCGTGGGCTGCCAGCCTGGGCGATCGCTCTGAAAATGCCGACTACCACTACAACAAAAAGCGCCTGCGCGAAATTGACAGGCGCATTTTATACCTGCGCAAGTGTATCGACAACCTCAAGGTGGTGCCCTACTCCTCTTACCAGGAAGGCAAGGTGATGTTGGGCGCCTGGGTGGAAATCAAAAACGATCAGGGGATGACCAACCGCTTGCGCCTGGTGGGCAGCGAAGAACTTCAAGGCAGAAAAGATCACATCTCCATGGATTCGCCCATGGCGCAGGCCTTGTGGAAGAAAGAGGTGGGTGATGAGGTAGTCGTAAAAACGCCCACGCGCTCGTTTGTCTGGCGCATTGTCAAAATTGACTACCACCCGTGAACTGGCGGCTCGGATTTGCCGGCCGTTCGCCCCGCCAATAACCAGTTGCCCGCGGGTCAATTCGCGGGCACCATGCGCAGCACCAGGCCCGGATTTTCGGTGGCCACATGAATGTAGCCGTCCGGACTTTGCGCCACGCAGCGAACCCGCGCGAAATTATTGAGCAGTCGCTCCTCGCGTGCGTACCGGCCGTTGGCGTCCAACTCTACACGGGCCAGGTGCCGCTGTGCCAACGCACCGATCAACAGGTTGCCGCGCCATTGCGGATAGCGCGCACTGGTGACCACCGTCATGCCGCACGGGGCAATGGAGGGTGTCCAGTGCCGCACGGGTTGTTCCATCCCCGGCCGCTGGGTTTCGTTGGTGATGGGCGAGCCATCGTAATTGATGCCAAACGTAATGACGGGCCAGCCATAGTTCTTTCCACGTTCCACACGATTGACTTCATCGCCCCCGCGCGGACCGTGCTCATGAGCCCACAGGGTTTGCGTGGCGGCATCGAAAATCATTCCCTGCACGTTGCGATGGCCATAGCTCCAAATTTCGGGGCGTGCGCTCGCGGTGCCTACGAAGGGATTGTCGGAGGGCACGCGCCCATCGTCATGCAAACGGATTACTTTGCCCCAATGATTGGTTAGGCTTTGCGCGTTTGAAGGATTGCCGCGATCACCGGTACTCAGGTACACGTACCCGTTGCCATCAAAGGCAATGCGGCTACCGAAATGCTGACCGCTGGTACTGAAAGGCTGGCCCACAAAAAGCTCTTGCACTTCGGTGAACGCGGTACCCTGTAACTTGGCGCGACCGAGGGCCGTGCCTCCTCCGCCCGCTCCGGCTTTGCTGTACGAAAAATAAATCCAGCCATTGGTGGCATAGTCGGGGTGCACTTGAATATCCAACAGGCCACCCTGACCATTCTGATACACCGCTGGCACATTTTGAACTCGCTCGGCCGTGAGCTGCTTGTGTTGAATGATGCGAATGGCGCCCGTGCGTTCGGTTACCAAAAGGCGACCATCGGGCAGAAAGGCAAGACCCCAGGGGTTGCTGAGGCCGGAGGCGAGGGTATCCAGCCCAAAAGATTGTTTCTCTGAGTTAATAATGGCGCCCCGCACCGGATCATTGGGGGTTTGGTCGGGCGCGATGGGTGTCTCGGTCGCGGATTCTTCACAGCCGGTGGCCGCCAGAATGAAAACGAACAAAAAAGTTTTGATATTCATACCACGTGTAACAAATCAGAAAAACCAAAAGTTAATAACCAGGGAAAAAAAAAGTAACCTGGCGCGGCCGTGAGATGCTGCCAGCGCAGGTGAGTTGACGGCAAGCCCGGATGAAGTGATTTTCCACCCGCGGCCACAGTCCAAAAAGTAAACGATTAATCCACCTGTAACACGGTGGACGCCCACCCCTTTGCTTGTTGCGGGCTGTGTGCCGGTTGCCTAGTAGTATCGCATCCTCATCACCACCTTTTTGTGCCCGGTCAGGACAAAGTCAAAATCGTGGTAAACAGGCTTGCGCAACATGGTGGCATGGTAGTAGTCGGAAAAAGCATGGCCTTCTTTGGGCAAAAACCAACCCATGTCCAGTTTCATGTCACTGTTCTCATCGTCTTGCAGTGCGATGCCCATGTTTTTTGAAGTGAAGCCGTGATAGGTGACGGTGATGGAGTCGCCCTTCATTTCTGTCTTGGGTACGACCATCCGCAAAAAACCGGTGTCATGCGGGAAGGGTGTACTGTCGTCATAAAACTTAAAGCGAATCACGCCCTTGTCGTTGCGTATGTTTCGCACGGTGATGGTGATCGAGTAGGTTTCGTCTGTTGCTGCGGGTATGGTGGCTGTGCTGGCCACAGGCATGTCCGTTTGTCCTGCGGCTACGATCGGTATGGCGAGCGCAAGGAACAAGTGGGTCATCAGTATTTGTACATGGGCAACGGTTTTCAACTCGGGACGATAAATGGTTAGTCCCATAAACATACGGATAATCTGGCAAACTTTTCAGGGCCCTCACGTAAGCCGCTCCTGTATGGCCCGGGCCACCGCTTCCGTCATGCTGGCCACATGCAGTTTGTCGTAAATGTTTTTCATGTGGAAACGCACGGTGGCATACGATACCCCCAAATCGCTGGCGATCATCTTGTAGCTTTTGCCTTTCACTAACTCGCGCAGTACCTCCGTTTCGCGTTCGGAAAGGTTCCGGTCCACTACGATGCCCTTCACTTGTTGCTGAAAGAGCTGCAGTACTTTGGCCGCCACGGAGGGCGTCATCGGGGCGCCTCCATGAAAGGCGTCTTCCACGGATTGAAGATACGTTTCCGGAGTGCTGTTTTTCAGGATGTAGCCATTGGCCCCGCCACAAATGGCCGCCACGATTTTGTCATCGCTGTCGAACACCGTTTGCATCACCACTATTTTTTGCGGCCACGTTTGCTTGATGAGCCGCAGCCCCTCGATGCCAGACGTGCCCGGCATACGGATGTCCATCAAGATGACATCCGGGTTGCACTGGCGGATGTCGCGGATAAGGGAATTACAATCTTCAAATGCCCCGCACACCACCATTTTGCCCGATGAGTTGAGGAGGGCCGTCAGGCTTTTGCGCAAGTGGTTGTTGTCTTCAAAGATGGCCACCCGGATGCTCATGTCATCAAAAGTAATGTTCATAAATGAAAAGTGCAGCCGTTGCGTGCTGCACTTTTCGGAAAACCCAAACCAAACAATACGATATAAATGCCTACGGGTTGATCACTTGTATCTGCGCCTGGCCGGACGCCACCGTGATGTCTTTGGCCGCGGTGGCGTTTCCCTTGAAAATCTGAACCGATGCAGTGTAGGTGCCAGGGCTGGTGACGGTGTGATGAATCGTGTGCGAGATTGATCCCACAATCCCCGACAGGGCGGCATCACTCACATTTACTTGTTTGAGGATGGTGGAGCCGCTGCGAATAAACAGTTGCATTTGATACCCTTCGTTGATGCTGCTGGTCGTGTTCACGATTGGAAGACTCACCGAGAAAATGATCTTGGCAGGTTGTGACGCGCTGGTAGCTGCACTGGCAGTCACACTCAGGCCCGACAGGCCCGGTACGGCCGTAGAGGTGTTGTTCTGAACGGTGAGGGTAGAAGTTTGGTCGAAGAGATAAACATCCGAAGGTCGTTGGATGCCACTGGCGGCTGTAAAGTTCCCGGTCACGTTTACCTTCCCGTCAAAGTAACCGGCCCATCCGGTGCCGACTGAGATTCCATTGACGGCTACGCCCGATCCGGTGATCGCGTAGAGTGCAGTGGCATTGGTTGAGGAGGCCGTTACGCCTGTTCCATTGCTCGATACAGCAATAATCGCCTGACCCTGGTTTGCCTCGCTGCGAAAACCGATGCCGTTGGTAGCGCTATTTGTCAGATCAACAGATGTAACGCTGTTGTCGGACAATACAAGAGGCAGCACCACGCTGTTGCCCGGCTTCCACGCTTGTGCCGTGTTATCCCACTTCAACGCCTGCCCGTTGGTGGCACCTTGCTGCGCCAGTTTGATGGGCGAAGCTGCCGAAGTACCCGTGCCTGAAAAAACATTATCAAAGAAAACGGCAGGGCGGCCCGGTACCCATGTGGTGCCATTCCACAGCAGCGATTCGCCCGTGGCCGCTCCTTGCTGCGCAATGCGAAGGGGCGCGGCCGCAGTGCCGTTGCCATCCAGCGTAACGTTGCGCTGCACCACCTGGCTTCCCCAATTGTCGGCACCGCCACCACCGCTCACATTGGCGGGCACCCAGGCTGTGCCATTCCATTGCAACACCTGCCCGGTTGCGGCACCTTGCTGCGCCAAGCTGAGTGGACTCGCAGCCGTGCCATTGCCCGCCAGGGCGGCCGTAGTCGAGATCGACTCCAACGTGGCCGGCACCCACTGCGTGCCGTTCCAGCGAAGCACCTGGTTGTTGGTTGCCCCCGAAGAAGAGACATCGGTCAACTCGTCCAGCGAAACACCGGCCACCCGATTGGCCACCAAGGCATACGGCACACTGGCAAAAGGTGTGGTGCCCACATCGGTGTAATTGGTGCCACCCGTCAAATCCATCTCGGTCTTCAACGATTTGGAGCCGGTGGTCCAGTCAATGGCCGAGAACGCCCCCAAAGTCGGAGCCCCCGTACCCAGATTCACGGTGAACATGCCATACGCGTTGGTTTGCGGAGTGAATGTTTCGGTAAATACCGGAGTGGTGCCGTTGAGAACAGAAACACGCAGTCCGATGGATTGGTTGGCAATAACGGCACCGGACGGATTGCGCGCTACCGCCTGATAGGTGAGGGCTTGAGGAGCTTGCGCGAGACCAGCCATGCTGGCGAATGCGATCAAAACAAAAAGTAAAAAGGGCTTCATGGTGTTAGTTGGTTTTCACGATTTTCAAAAGATGATAGTGGCCTTGGGCCGATGCAATGCGCAGGAAATACGTGGCTGCACGGAGTGCTTGCACATCGAATTCAACCTGGTCTTCCGCAAGGCTGCGGGGCACGGTTAGCTCACGCCCTTGAAGGTCCGTCCAGGTGAACCGGTACTGCGGGGCGTTTTTGATCCCGCCCACGGTCAGTTTGTCGGTTGTGGGATTTGGGAAAACATCCAGCGCAATAAACTCGGCCACAGCCGTAGGCCCCGCTTCGATAAGGCTGACTTGAAACCCCTGGTGGAGCAACACGCCTGTGGCGGAACGATCGCCCGCAAGCGGCTGGCCAAGCGTGAGCGACACGTGTACCGTTGACGATGACAACTGTCCTCCTCCCGAGGCCACCACACGGCTGCTCAGTGTTTGCGCGCCCACGGCTGCGGGCCACAGCAACAATAAAATGTACATGTGTTTCATAGACTATTTTTGGTTAGGGAGCGGTGAAGGCGAAAACCCATTGCCCTTGAACACTGTGGGCGCGGTTGGCAAAACCGTTTCCGGAAAACGTAAACGACAGTTGAAGTTGCGTATCCGAAACGATGTAGACCATCTCCAATTCGCGGGTTGAGGCCGGGTCGCGCACCAATTGGCTCACGGGATCATCGCCAAACACCCAGGTGCCCGATTCAGGCCACGGGCTCAGGGTCGGGCGATTGTTAGCCTGGTAGGAAAAGGGTCCGGAGGCAGACCCCGTCAAGACCAATTCCAGACCGGTGTATTCCGATTGTGCTACGTTGTTGAGCGTAACGGAGGCGATCGTCCACCGCTTTACCAACTTTTGTCGTTGTTGTTCTTCTATGCTGAGTGGGGGCGGATCATCCGAGGAGCAAGCCATCAGTTGACATAGCCCCAATGCCAGTGCCCCTACCAGCAGCGTGCGCAGGTACTGTGTCATGACGCTACGGGCGGTTGATGAGTGTGAACACCCACTGATCGGCCAGGTTGGGCGAGTTGGTAGGGTCGGGTTTGATGCCCGTTACCATCACCAGCATTTTCCGGTTGCCCTTCTTGTAGCCAATGGCTGCGATTGGATACGTCTGCTGGGCCAGCGTGACGGGGTTGGTGGTGTTGTCCGTTACCTGATAGAGATAGCCAAACAACATCCCGTTTTCAACCTTCTCAAACTTAACGGCCCACGTGATGTTGCTTTCCACTTCATTGCTGCCGATGGATCCCCGATAGGCGTGAAAACTCAAAAAATCATTCGGCAATCGCGGATCGTTGTAGACAGCATAGGCTTGGTTGGAGAGCGTAAAGCCACCCGAGCCATCGCGGGCACCCAAGAAGGTACCAAACCCGGCCAGCTCGCCCGAGAGGCCACCCTGATTAAAGTTGGCGAGGTTAAAATCGGACAACGTAACACTTGCGTCCTGAAGGGCCATGAATGCACCGCCTTGGCCATCACCTTGATCCATGATGAAAAGACCTTCTGCGATATTGAATTGGCCTGTAAATTTTTTGCCCGGGTCACCGCCCACGTTGGCCGTTTGTGTAAAATCGCCCAAGGGGCCCACGGTACCCAAAGTCACATTAGCGGGCACCGTATTGTCAGGCTGAAAAATGCAGCCAAAGGAACTGTTGATTTTGTTTTGTACACACGTGAGCGTACGCGAAAAGGGAACCTCGGATAAGGATACGGTGCCGGCTGCTTCGTTGATGTTCCACTTGAAAGATCCCCAGCATCCGTCTTTGTCAACATGGTTATATCCTTGAAAAGGGAAAGCCGTGCGGATATAGTTAAATGTGTGGATGCCGTTGGTACCCACCCGTGTGCTGCGCGCATTCATGGTCACCAAGCCAAAACGAGGAGCACCATTGATGGCTGCGGGGGCATCGGGCAACATAATTAGACTTTTGCCCGGTATCTCTTGCGCATAGATTTTATACGATCCGTTGGTGGCAATGCCCGGCACGGCACGGCTGGTGGCCGTTATGGTCAGTTCAATAAACCCGCGGTTGATTTTGGCAAACGGCCCCGAAAAAATGACATCATCGGATGTGTTGGCTTTGGTGCCTGCGTCCCACGTGGCCACAAAAGTGCTCCGTTGGTTATTAAACAAAACCAACCACACATCACCCGGGGAGGTAGTGCCAAAATATTCCACGTCAGACGAAACCTCCGGAGCGGGATCATCGCTTCCGCAGCTGTCAAACAACAACGGCACACAAAGCAGGGCCAGCCCGATGAACCATCGGGTCATGCGATTCTTTTTCATAGCTTTTTATTTTCAAAGCTATCCGCGGCCTGCGCGCGGGGGTACTGCCAAAAGTGATAGGTGGGGGCAGTTAAGACGTACTCACCGTCAACACAAACGAAGTGCCTTGTGTGGCGTGGCTCTCCAGTTGAAGGCGCGCAGCTATTTCATGGGCTCTTCGCTGTATGTTCCGGAGTCCGTTGCCCCGATGCGAAGCGTGGGTATCAAACCCCACACCGTCATCGGCAATGGTCATCTGAAACATGCGGTGCGAGGTGGTGAGGATAACGCGAACGTTTTTGGCCCGTGAGTATTTGGCGGCATTGTTGATGGCCTCTTTGAAAATGAGGTATACATTTTTGCGTTGGATCATGTTGAGCTCCGCTTTCAGCGCCTCAGGGGCTTCAAAATACAGCTCTATACCGGCCATGCCCAACAACGTGGTGCCAAATTGTTTCATACGCTGGGCCATCTGGGCAAAGGAGTCGTTCGAAGGCTCAATGCTCCAAACAATATCGGCCATGTTATCCATGGTCTCGCGGCTGGTGGCTTCAATTTGGCTGACAATTTCAGTTACCTCTTCGCCTTTTTTAGCACGCGCCATGCCGGCAGCCAATGAAATGCTGCTGATGGCCGAGCCTACTTCATCATGCAAGTCGCTCGCAATTTGGTTGCGCATGGCGAAGAGTTCCAACTTGCGTTTCAGTTGGTAGCGGTACAGCACGTAGGTGCCAAAGAGAATGAGGGCGAGTATCAAAGCCGAAAACCACGCCTGCTCCCAATACGGCTTTTTGATGCGGATGGGAAAACGGACGGGCGATGACCATAACCCATCGTTGTTGGAGGCTTTGATTTCCAACACATAGTCGCCTCCTTTCATACCCGCATAGACAGCGGTGTTACCGCGGTTCCATTCATCGCTGGCACCCACCAGGCGATGCGCATATTGGTTTCGTTGCGGCTGCACAAAATTCAAGCCGGCAAAGGCCAGCCGAAGTTGATTTTGATCATAGTTCAGGACAAACTCGTCATTGGGCCGTGGGCATGGCATCGTGTTTCCGGCTACCTCAAAACGCGTGATGACCGGCTTGGGGGCAGCGCGATTGAGCGGCACGCGGTCGGGGTCAATCATAAACAATCCCCCTGTTTGGCCTAGCACTAATCGCCCGTCTGAAAGGCGGATCATGGCAAAGGAGTTGATCGTGTTTTCGTGAAGGCCATCTTCGTTGGTGAATTGCACGGCAGTGCCTTCGCGGATGGAAAAACGAACCAACCCATTGTTGGTGGCCATCCAAAGGTGATCTCCCAAGGCGGCCATCTTGCCGACAACCGTGAACCGGGCCGTACTTTCAATGGCCGTGGGTTTCATTTGTCCATCCGCCCATTCAAACAACCCTTCGTTGGTGCCCATAAACAATCGCGTACCGTGCCGGGCAAACGAGTTGATGGATTGTTCAAACCCTTTTACATAGCTCACCTCGCGACTTCGGGAGTTTACTGACCATAGCCCTTTTGAACTGGCTACCAAGCAGGTTGTGTCATCGGCCAGGATGGCGCCATAAAATGCAATGGCTTGTGCGCTGTCGTGCGTGGCAATCACCGTTTGGGTTTGCCGGGTAAGCAAGTTCAAATCCACCAGCCGGTTAAAAGCCGACACCCACAGACGTCCGTTGGGCATGGGCGCAATCGCCAACGCGCGCTCCAGGTCGGGCAGGGGCTCAAACCGATCGGTGGTCATGTGCCACCACCCGCTCGCTTTGCGGCCAGCCAAAAAAAACCAACCGTTTGGCAGCCGGTGAATGGCCGTAATGTTTCCAAGTTTATCGTACACGCGGCTGGCCACCGGGCGTGCGCGCTGCATGGTCTTGTCGAAAAGAAAGAGGCCGTTGGAGTGAACCACCACCAAAATGCGGGTCATGTCCACCTCACAAAAAGCCGTAATGTTCCGAAAGTTGTTGGAGAAGAAAGCCGCATCAATTGGATGCCAGTCAAATCGCTGGGCATAAGGATCGGCCTTGTACAAACCGTGAGGCGAGGCCACCCACAAAATGCCTTGGTCATCCTGATATAATTCTTCCACAGGCACGATGTTCTGGCCGTCCACAGCAATGGGCGTGAATGTTTTCTGGGCAGGATCAAAAAAAAGCAACCCGGCATCGTATGTGCCCACCAGCAGACCTCGCTTGCTGCGGTACGTAAAGTCGATGCAGTGCCGTACAATGTTTTTGGTCCCTTCCGGCAAGTTGGCGTTCGAGAAAAGGAGTGATTCTTGAAGATGGCCACGCGGGTCAAACCGCAACAGTCCTTTGCCCCACGAGCCGCCCCATACGGTGCCGCGCACATCGAGGTGTATGTGTTGCATCAAGGCCGCTGCGATGGAATCGTTGATGGTAGACTGCTCAGGCAAGTGATACGTCCATTGGTGTGTGCGGGTATCGAATTGGTGTAGTCCCGAACCCGTGGCAACCCATAACGCCTCGTCTGTGGCGGCACGGATTTCCGCAATGGCTTTCACCTGTGGCATGGTGCGGCTCAAGCGCCCCAACGGATTGGAAGCGGGCAACGAAAAGGAGTGAGTCTGGCGGGTGTGAAAATCATAGAACGACAGCCCGGCATAGCTGCCGAACCAAATACCGGTTGGTGTGGCAAACAAGGCTCCCACAGAGGGCGTGATGCCAACACTGGACTTTTGCGGAAACACGGTCGTAAACGTGGCCGTGTTCGCTGGGCGGACGCACAGCCCCGCCAACGTGCCCACCCACAGGTGGCCGAGCGAATCCTCGGCCAACGTCAACACAAACGAGGAGGGCAACGAAAGGCTATCATCAGGTTGGTGACGAAATTCCGCGAATTCGCTTCCGTCATAGCGCAACAGGCCGGTTTGGGTGCCGATCCACAGATAACCGATTTTGTCTTTTAGCAAGCAGGTGACGCTGCGGATGGGTGCCCCTTGCGTATCGGCCAGCGCTTCGAACCGGAATTGTCCGTGCGCCCACCCAAAGGCAAAAACGAAAAGAATGGTAAGCCGTGTCTTCATGGCTGCCGGGCGTACAGGCAAAGATAAAACGCGCTATGCAATCACCAACTCCACATCGCCCCCTACCGGGTAGCCCGTGCACGTGAGTATGCGGCCGCGCATGACCTCTCTGTCCAGCAGCACTTCATTCCGTTGCATCCACACCTCGCCCTGCACACATGTGGCCGCACACGCGCCACACCGCCCCGCTTCGCAGCTATAGGGCAGCAGAATCTTTTGTTGCTGGGCCGCCTTCAAAATTGTTTGCGGATAGGTGACGTCCAACGCATAGTGCTTGCCTTCGTAGTCGATGGAGACGCGGTGCGTGCTTTTGTCGGGTGGCTCCGGCCTGCGGGCGGGTTCCGGGCTGTGAAATACCTCTTTGTGGATCCGGTCAGGCGGCAGCCCCTTAGCTTGCAGGACGATGTAAACCATCTGACGATAGTCATACGGGCCGCAGAAGTAGGCCCGCGCAGCGGCAGGGTCGGCCAGGTGCCTGTTCAGCAGGTCTTCCAAAAGTACCTTGCCCAGCCGCGCTTTGCGCAAGTCTTGATGGGAGCTAAAAAAGTATTCGAGCACCAACCGGGTCGGATAGGCTGCCTGCAGGGCATTCAGTTCCGTTAGAAAGATAGTGTCGTGCGGGCTGCGGTTGCTGTAAATCAGGATGACGCGTGTGTGCGGGTGAAACAGCAACAGCTCGCGCAGCAGCGAATACACGGGCGTAATGCCGCTGCCTGCGGCCAGCAGCACAACGGTGGCTGGCACCGAAGGGGGCAGGGTGAACAAGCCGGAAGCACCTGTCGTTTCCAGCGTCATGCCGGGTTTGGCTTCGTCAACCAGCCAGCGCGACAGCTCGCCATTGGGTATCCGCTTCACGGTGATGATGGGGTGGGCATCCAGCCGCGGATGCGAGGAAAGTGAGTATTGCCTGCGCACCTCACCCGTGGTTCCTTTTTTGATCACCGTCAGAAATTGGCCGGGCAAATACGACAGCGGGTACTCGGGCATCAGTTCAAAAGAAAACGTGTCGCCCGTTTCTTGGCGTTTGGAGCGAATGGTGAGCAGCGAAGTCATCCGACCAAAGATAGAAACAGTCGCGCAGGTTGTTGCGCGCAGGCATCAAACAAACGCGGTTTTGTGAGTGCTCCCGTCCGGTTTGCGAAAGCCGCTGCGCGGCCGTTCGTTGCCCTGTGTGGCCGCCTTGTTTAGGGGCAGTGGCGACACTTTTTTTCCAAACCTAATGCTATCTTGCTGTTTCTTCCGTTGGTAAGATTCGGGACACGGGCATGACATTGACTTCCTTTTTTTCGTTTTCGCGGTGGCACGTGTGGCGCATCAAATACAGCGTGGCACGATGGCCGCTTTTGGGGTTGATCGTGGCGTTGTGGTTGTGCAGCCGGTGGCTCCGGGCCGAGTATGGCCAAGAGGATACAAACCTATGGCTGGTGATGGAGTTGTTTTTTCGGCTGGTGGTGGCCGCCATGGCCGCGCTCATCATTACCAGCGTGGGTACCAGTCTGCTGGTGTGGCTGCTGTTCCGCTGGCGCGTGACCAACAAGAAAATAGCCGTGTCGCTTTCGTTGGGGGATGGGCAGCAGGCGGAAGCAGGGCAGGTGGCCGTCACCGTTCAATTGAAGGGCCAGGTTTGGCGGCCGCTGCTGGGCTCGGTGCAAGCACGGCTGGTTTTTGCACGCCAAGGCATGTCGCCACCGGTGCTGCTGGACGAAAACGTGTACGCCAAGGGCGAATTTTTCAAACGTGGCATCCGCGGCACCGCAGGGATGCCCCTTACCGACATATGCATTTACGATGTGGAGAACGTGTGGATTTCCTTTATGGACATGCTGGGGCTTGTGAGCCTGCCCGCCTCGCTGGCATCGGTGCAACAGCTCTACACCGTACCGCTGGCCAAAGAAGCACGCGCATGGGCGGCACCCCCCCATGCCACCGAAGAGCAAAAGCACCGCATTCAGCTACCGAAGCGGGTGGAGGGCGAATATGTCAACTACAAAGAATTTGAAACAGGCGACAACATCCAGCGCATTGTTTGGAAAATCTACGCCAAGAGTGGACAGTTGGTGGTGCGTATTCCGGAAACCAAAGACCCGTATGCATCGCACGTGTATTTGTACGCGAGCTATTTCCACGGGTGGCAACCGGGCCAACGGTTTGACGCGGCCTTGTTGAACCGATACAAAGAAGAAGTACGCCACCTGATGGAGAGCGTGGCCCGCCAGGGCTATGAAGTGCGCCTGCCGGCCGATCAGGAAGTGCCCAAGGTGGCAGGCGTGGGAGACAAAAAGAGTGAGCTGTTTCAGATCAGCGCGGCCTCCTGGCAAAACCGGTTGTCACCGAGCCAGTTTGTTCAACCGGCCAAGGCCGCGTTGGTATGCCTGCCCACGTGTGTACCGGCCGCGGAGGTGGAAGGGCTGCTGCAAAAACTGCCGCCTGCTGTTCCGGTCGTGCTTATTACGCTGTCCGAAGCCATCCCCTCGCCTTTTCGTTTTTCATGGCGCGATGTTTTCTTTAAGCCGGAAAAAAAGCCCACGGATGCGCTGCGGCAGTCGTGGCTGGTGTCACCGCTGCGGAGGGCCTTACAGCGAAACGAAAAAGCACTGGCGGCTTTGACCAAAAAGCGCGACCAGGTTTGGTTGGTAGAAACGATTGACGCAATCCGATGAGTGATCTGACAAACTATTCGCGAGCCCAACAACTGCTGGTGCGCTGGCTTCTCGTCATCGTGCCCACGATAGGCGTGGGGGCTTTTGCGCTCAAGCAAGTCAATTTTTCATACACGGCCTTGCACACGGGCATCTCCTTACAGGTCGTGTGCTTTTCGCTGGGGTTAGCCATTGCTTATTCGCTTTACTTCTTTCGCGCCCGGGTACTCGTGTCGCTGGCGTTGCTGGGCGTGGTCTATTGGGTGGCGCAGCGCGTCATTGTAAAGCTGCCCGGAGAGTTTGACGTGTTTTACGCCACGGCCCGGTTTGAACTGTACGCCACGCTGTTTTTGATCGGCTGGTTTTTTGGGTTGTTGCTGGCCCGCGTCACGTGGGGCTATATTTTGCTGTTCGCGGTTTTGGTGGCCGTATCGTTGGTGGTGGCGTCCAATACCATTGATGTGTCGCTTCCCTATGTGCTGGTTCATGTTGCCCCGGCCGTGGTGTACGGGGTGTACATGTTCTTCTTGTCGCCCGTGCTGGCAACCGAGGGGGTATTCACGTGGAAACGCGTCAGCCGGCTGGCGGTGCGCACGGGGTTGTTTGTGGGGCTGGTGGTGCTGATGTTTTTTGTGGTGGAGCCATTTTTCAGAGGCGATCTCAAAGCCGTGGAAAAAGAGTTGGTGGCGCGCGGGGCCAAAGAGAAAGACGAAAAAGGGCAGGGCAGTGGCGGCTATGACGACCGTTACGGGCTGATGGAGAAAAAAGACGATGGCTTCCGCCTGAAAGATACCATGCGGGTGAACTCGCGCATGAGCCAGTCCGACCAACTGATGTTTTGCGCCAAGGTGAATAACTTTTTCCCCGATGGGTCCCCGGCACCGCTCTACTTCGTGTACCATCACCTCACCAGGTACGATCCGCAAACCGAAAGTTTTACCCGCGATGTAAACGTGCCCTCGTGGGATGAGTTTGACGTAGATCCGGCCACCATCCCCTTGTACCAGGTGCGCTCCGACAGCAGCATCTTCCGAAAGGCCATGGGCAATCGCCTTCGCAAAAACGTGACTTCAGAAATTTACCTCTCATCCAACACGTGGAAACACGCCCTGCTGGGACCCGCCAGTGTGTATTCGGTGCAGCCCATTCCGGTGGAAAAAGATTTTCAGAAGACGTTCTACTCGGCCTACAAGGTAAAATCGTATACCTCGGAGTTGAACAATGCCTACTTTGTCTACAACATATCGGCCAACCCGGCCCTGGAGGCAGTGCAGGAACAACGGCACGAAGAACTGGCCACGGTGCGCGATTACCAGGCCGTTGACCCAGCGTTTTTCGATTACTATGTCAATTACCCCGAAGGCCGCATCTACGATTCCATTGCCCAGTTGGCGCGCAGCTTGGTGCCGCTGTCGGCTACACCGCTCGAAAAGGTACTGGCCGTGCGCGATCACTTTTTGAAACGCAACGCCAGCGGCAAGCGCATCTTCCGCTACACGCTCAAGCCCGGTTCGGCCGGAGACCCGAACATCCCCAGCTCGCAGATGCTGTACAACTTCCTGTTTAAAACCAAGGCTGGTTATTGCACCTACTATGCGGGGGCTTCGCTGTTCATGCTGCGCGCGTTGGGCGTGCCCACCCGCTTTACCACCGGCTTTGCCACCGTGGACCGCAGCGACAAAAACAAAGGATGGTATTGGTTTTACGCCAGCCAGGCCCACGCGTGGACGCAAGTGTACTTTCCCGGCTACGGATGGATGGACTTTGACATGACCATCGGCAACGAAGATCAGCAGAGCGCTCCCAAGCCAGACGGCACCCCGCCCTTGCCTCCGCCCGACCCTTGGTTGGTGCTCAATGCACGCGTGGAAACCACCCAACCGGCCACCCGGCAGTTGGAGGCCACGTTTCAGCGATTGATTTTTTACACGGACGACCACACGCTTACCCAACCGATGACGCGCGCCATCGATGCCTCGCTTTGTCGCGTGCTATACGACAAAAAAGACACCACCTTCACCGCTATTCAGCCGGGCGATTCAATCATCATTGTTTCGTACAAAGACGAGGCAAAAAAATTGCCGCCCCGCATGCGAGGGGTGCCCATAGAGGAACAAGTGAGACGCTTCCCTTCGCCCATCTTGGCCGATGAAATTCACATCAAGCCCAAACCGCAGCCCCAAAAAGAAGACAACAACGGAAGAGGCTTGGTGCGCCATGAGAAGAAGGGCCCAACATGGAAAGAAATCGCGTGGGTGGCGGCAGTATCCATCGGCTCCTTGCTGACGGTGCTGATCTTTTTGCCTTTGCTGTTTTTGCTGTGGGGTCTTTTGCGCGTTGCGCTGGCGCGCGATGTAGCTTCCCGAGCGGATCGGGTGTACCAAAGCACATGGTATCGCTTGCACATGGCCGGCTTTGAGCGTCACGGCCAAACACCGTTGCAGTATGCCGAACGCGAAATCGACCCCCGGCTCGCAACCGGGCTTGCCGACTTCATGCGCATGTATTTGCGGCTGAAGTATGCGGGCGGCTCGGTGCGCGAGGGCGATGACCGCGTGGTGCAGGCCCTTCAAAAAACCCTGGGTAACGCCCTCCACCGGCACCACGGATTTTTCAACATACTGATCAGGTATTTCAACTTGCCCCGCGCATGGCGGTTTGTGCAAACGAAAAGCCGCAGCGAAGAGTAAACCAACGTAACCAACGAACCAGCAACAATTATCTTATGAGCCACGCAGCCAAACTGAACCAGCTTACGCAAAATATCGAGCGCATCATCCGCGGCAAGACGCAAGAGGTGAAGTACGTCATCACCGCGCTGATCGCACGCGGGCATATCCTCATTGAAGACAACCCGGGCGCGGGTAAGACGGTCCTCGCCAAGACACTCGCGCAGTCCATTTCGGAGGCACCGGGCGAGCCGCACTTGCCCCACGGAGGCGTAACGTTTAAGCGCATCCAATTCACGCCCGACCTGCTGCCGATGGATTTGATTGGCTCCTACATCTTCGATGAAGCCAAAAAAGACTTTGTGTTCAAGAAAGGGCCGCTGTTCACCCATGTGCTGCTGGCCGATGAAATAAACCGTGCTTCTCCCAAAGTGCAGAGCGCACTGCTCGAGTGCATGGCCGAAAATCAAATATCATCGGGCGATACCACGTTTGAGTTAGACAAATTCTTTTTCACCATCGCCACCCAAAACCCCATTGAAATGGAGGGCACCTACCCGCTGCCCGCTGCCCAGTTGGATCGCTTTTACATGAAGATATCGTTTGGCTACGTGAGCGAAGAGGTGGAGGTTGACATCTATACCCACTACCTCGAAATAGGCAAATCGAAAGAGACGGTGAAGCAGGTATTGGAATACAACGACATTGTGCATCTTCAGGAAGAAGCCGAAAAAGTGTACGTTCATCCGGAGTTGATCAAGGGCATTGTCCGGTTGGTGCAAAGTACGCGCAACCATCCGGAGGTTGCATTGGGCTGCTCCACGCGGGGGGGCATCACGTTTATCAAATGTTTGAAAGCGTGGGCCTTGGTGAACCAGCGCGACTACGTGATTGAAGACGACATAGCCGCCTTGGCACAACCCGTTTTGCATCACCGCCTCATCTTCCGCAACCGCGAAGCCTCGCGCACGGTGCTGGCGCAACTGGCCGAACAGGAAGTGAACCGATTGGCCAAACTGGGAATTTCCAAAAAAAAGTAGCATGAAGCGCAAGGCTTTTTTGCTGGGCCTGTGCGTGGTGTGGGCCTGCGCGGTACAGGCACAACCCAACCGGGAGCTGCGCCAACGGATGGATAGCGAACGTGAAGGGAACTTCGAAGATCCTAAAACGTATGAGAAAGCCCGCAAGTTTATTCGCATGGACAGCACCTACTATTTGGGCTACCTGCTGGAAGGCGCGCATCTGTTTTTCCGTGCCAACGACAAACTCGGGTTTACCAAGGCGGCCGTGCCTTTGGAAAAGGCACTGGAAAAAATTGAAACGGACTATGACGCAGAGCTGCGCACGCGCTCCAACAGCTATCCGGTGTATGCTTCCGTGTATCGCTATCACTATGACTATAGTTTGATCGCCTACTTTTTGAGTCGTTGCTACCAGAATGTGGAGTGGCAAGACAAGGCCATGGAGGTGCTTTACCATGTGCGCGACTACAACTTCCAATTGGAGATGAGCGTGGACTCGTACAACACCATGGCATGGATCGTACACCGTAACCGCGTGTACACGTCTGCCAAGTATCCCTTTCTGAAAAACAGCGTTAAGGAAAATGTACACTTAGCCAACAAGCTGTTGGACTCCGCCATCTACAAGTTGCAACGCGATTTTCCGCTGGTCAACGGGCTGTTTGATCCCTCGTACCTGAATCGCCAGTATTTAAGCACCTTTCACTACAAAGCCATCATTTACGACTACAAATTAGACATCGACTCGGCCAATTACTTCTATGATATTTTGATCGAGAACGGGGCCTACTCGCCCAACAACTATGCGGAGTTCAAATTGGCCATGGGCGAGCTGGAGGAGGCGGACAGCTATTTTCGCGAGGCGGAAGAACGCGAGTCCAACGTTGAAAAGACAACCAAAGAATATTTTTACATGCGTGGCACGCTGGAGACATACCAGGGCAATCCCGACCTGGCCGACACCTTGCTTACGCGGGTGATCAAACAACAAGGGTCTACCCCCGGCTACGGGTGGCATCAGATCGGGCTGGCCCGCGCCAAGCACTTTGCCGGGCTTACAGCCGAAAGCCAGGAAGCCGCCAACAAAGCCGCCCGTTTTCAGGAACTTCACATCGGCACCACGTGGGGTCAGGAACAATATAACCTGGCGGTGGCTTCGCTCAACTACATCAACGCGGTGCAGTTCAAGAAGGAGTTCCTGTTTGAAAATGACGCGTGGTATTTCTGGTTAAACCCCGTGAATTGGTATCGCTGGATTAAATATTCGCTGGAGGCACGGCACCACAAAATGATTTTGGCTACGCTGGTGGCGGAAAACCCCGAACGCGAGCAGGTCATCTACCCGATTTTTTCACCGGAAAACCTCATGTCGTTTGATGAGGTGTGGTCGGTCATTGACGGATTTGGCAACGAGTATTTTATCAACATCTATGAGCGGCAATTGCAAACCGACAAGCGGCCGCGCGTGCATAAATACATCCGCTATTTTTTGGGTAAACTCTATTTGGCCGAAGGCAATGAAGGCAAAGCGAAGCAGTATTTTGAGCAGGTGTTGCAAGACGAAGGCATCAACAGCCCGTTTGAAGCCTTGCTCAAAGCCCGCGTATACGAAGGCCTGGCCCTGGCCGGCAGTGGGCGCGAACGCCAGCAGTACACCCGGCAACTGTACGAGCTGTATCCGCAACTGGTACCGTTTACCGATTTAACAATGGCGTTTCAGCTTTCGACCGAAGGCGCTGAAAGCGAAGCCGCGAAAGAAATACTCCGCGAGCTGCGTCAGTCTGAAGTGGATTTCGTTTCGGACGATACCGCTCCGCGCGTTGATCTGTCGTTTGCCGAAACGGCACAGGGCATGTTGATTCGCTATGCCGTACAGGGCGGAGGCACGCTTCGCGCCCAAGGCACGTTGGATGTACCGAAAGATCAGCTCTCGGGGGCCGGCAAGATATTGGCGTACCGGCTATTTGGCATCCAAAAGGAAATTTTACGCGAGCAGCCCAAGGCAGAGCCGGTGCCGCAAGAAGAAGTGCGTGTGGCAATGAATTTGTTTTGACATTGCGTGCAGGCTCTTTTTGACCACATACAGCCGTATTGCCCGCTCAGCAAGGGAGCCACCGACAGCTTGCGCAAAGTCCTTCGCGAAGTGGTGCTTCCGCGAGGTGCCTATTTGGCCACCGAAGGAAGTGTGTGGCATCACGTGTATTTTCTGGAGCGCGCGGTTCGCTTCGCGGGTATTACAACGTAGAGGAAAAAGAGATCACCCATCAATCCCCTGTGCGAATCCCAGTGTTTCT
Organism: Cyclobacteriaceae bacterium; assembly: GCA_025455015.1. Taxonomy (GTDB): domain Bacteria; phylum Bacteroidota; class Bacteroidia; order Cytophagales; family Cyclobacteriaceae; genus ELB16-189. The sequence goes on from JALONI010000006.1 coordinate 28,249, forward strand.
TCGGGCTGTCTCCCAGCGGTGGGCACTCATGGAGACGTGGATAAATCAAACCGAATGGGCAACGTGTTGTCGAGATCGGCCGCTCTTCGCTACCGTTGCCCGGGGCGATACGTTCGTTCGGCCTGCTTCTCCACATCCTCCCGATAGAAAAGGACATCCTTAAACGCACCCGTGGCATACATCTTTCCCTGATCAAAAAAATGAGGCGAGTGTACATGGCCGCTGTTGCCACCCGCCAATAGGCTTTTCGCCTTGATGCGGTCGCCAAACTCCACGGCACACACAAAGCTATTGCCACTGACACCATATCGCTTTTGGGTGTTGGGATATGGGCGGCTGTTGTAAGAGGGTAACATTCCCCAGGCAGAGGAGGCAAACGCGACAGGAAAACTGGGTTGGGCATCATCATACTCTCCGTCCGGGTGGTTGCTTAGCCGTTGGAAGCGGTTGACATCGCCCCACGCCATGCCCCAGCTTCCGAATTTGCCATGCAGTTCTTGCACAGTTTGATAGAACGGCAGCAATAAATCAGCGGGCGTAGCTTGTTGCACAAAACGTTTGGTGGCCTGTACTTGGTCGTCTTCCCCTTCTTCGATATACACCTTGCGCAAGGTGGACGAAAGCTTTTGTGCCCACTCCACCGCCAGCGTGGTGGCTACCGATTTTTCGTCTACGCGATAATCCCAGCGCTGCAACACCGCCATGGGCTCTGCCAGCACCCGGTGCAGACTGTCGGTGGCCGTTAATCCCTGGTAGGCTTTTAGCAACCCCGGCAGCAGCACTTCAAAGGCCGCCAAGGTGCGATCATATCCCGCTGCGATGGTGGTTTCGATTGTGTAGCCACTGCCGCGGCTCAACACCCGCGCGGCATTTACCCCGCGAAAGTTTTCACCATCGGGGGCCATGTATGCGGGATACTTTTCTTTGGACGGGCTGCTGCTGCCCGCCACCGTGAAAGGGGTGGAGTTGCAATTCTGAATCCAGCCGCTGGCAGGATTGATCACATGCACGGTTTCGCTTACCGGATGAAGGCCCTTCCACTCGGTGGAAGACAGGGTGCCGTCCACAGCCCTACTCCAATCATAGGCGCGGTCGCGCATGGGTACAAAGTTGCCATGCCAGTACGCAACGTTGCCCGCGCGGTCGGCATAAACGGTGTTGTTGGATGCATTGCTGCGGTAGTCCATGGTTTTCTGGAAGTCTGACAGCCCCTTGGCCTTGGTGCGCAACCAGCTTTGATACAAGCCGGAGAGCGATCGGTTTACGGCTTTGACGCTCAGGTGCACATTGTCGCGCCATGCCATGATGGGCCCGTGGTGGGTGCGGTAGGCAATAAATTTCTTCGAGGAGCCATCCGCCAGTCGCAGCGTGATACTCGTTTGCGTCACGGGCCGCTGCCGGTTGTTGTATTGATACGTCAGTTGGTCATTGACGCGCGTCACTTTTTCCCGGTACACGTCTGCCACGTCTACATGGCACGAGGTGTGCATCCATCCACAGTATTCATTGAAGCCCTGGTAGACAAAAAACTGACCCCACGTGACAGCCCCGTACGCGTTCAGGCCTTCTTCGCTCACCATGTGCACTTCCGGGCGAAAGTAAAAGGTGACGTGCGGGTTGATATATAAAATGGACTTACCCGAAGCCGTCTTGGCGGGGGCAATGGCAAATCCGTTGGAGCCGGACGTATGTTCATCAAAGAAGGCATTGGTTCGCTGCGCGATGGGATAGGCCTGCCCGGTGTAAAATGCTTTGAGGTCGGCCACGGTCACGTCTGCCGTGTTGATAGCCCCGATGCTTCCGTCCGTCCATAGCAGCGGAAACCAAGGCTCAAATCGGGTCAGCAGCAACGGTTTTGTTTCAGGATGTTGGTGGAGATAGAAGTTGATGCCATCCGCGAATGCGTGCAACAGTTTTTTGAGCCACGGAGGACTTTTCCGGTAATCGGCCACGGCCTCGGCCGAGTCGAGTACTAGCCGGGTGTACAGGTCGTGATAGAGTTCCGGCTCGCCATATACTTCGGCTTTGCGACCGAGCTTCTCGAGGTAGTTCATCTCCACGCGCGCAAAGTCGTCTTCGCACTGCGCATACATCAACCCAAATACGGCATCGGCATCCGTTTTGCCGTAGATGTGGGGGATTCCCCACACATCGCGGATGATGTTGACGCGCTGTGCTTGTTGTCGCCAGCGGGATGGTTCGGAGGGGGTGCTTTGGGCGGAAGCGGCCATCATCCCCAACAGCAGAATAACCAGGGCAAGGATTTTCATAGGCGTAAACGAATGGAGCGAAGGTAAGCAAAGCCGCCACGGAAGCCTTGATTTTAATGACGAATGGCAAGCCCGTTTCAAAACCAGGTGATGGCGCGTATTTTCGCAACGCCAAGTCATGTCTCCCTACTTCAACATCGTGAAGCCCGCTGCGCTGACCGCGGCCGAGCTAGACCACCTGCTGGCGTGGGGTTGGTATCGCACCCAGCAGATGATTTTCACCACGTCTCACCTCGATGCGGAGCACCAACACCGTGTGCATTGGCTGCGGTACCCGGTGGCGGCCATACCTGACATGCGACAGCACCGCAAAATGCGCAGGCGCTGCGAGGCCTTTCGCGTTTCACTGCAAGAGGCCCGCACCATCGCCCCTGAGCACATTGACCTGCATCAACGCTACTACCGCGCCATCGACTTTGATGGAGCCACGAGCATTCAAGACTGTCTTTTTGGGAATGACCCGCCCGGAGACTCCATCTACGATACCCGGTGCCTCACCCTTTGGGATGGCCAGCGGCTGGTGGCGGTGGGCTATTTTGACCGGGGGCTTGACTCGGCTGCCTCCATCCTGCATTTCTATGATCCCGAGTACAGTCGCTACGGGCTCGGCAAGTGGTTGGTGTTGCTCACCGTAGACCACCTGCGCGAACAGGGCGTTGGCTATTACTATCCAGGCTATGTGGTGGAGAGCTTGCCAAAGATGGACTACAAGTTGTTTCTCGGCTGCCAACACGCGCAATACTTTGATCCCTCCGCACAGCATTGGGTGCCGTTCCACCCTTCGATTGTACAGGGACGCGTCAGGGTCAAAATAAATTGAGCCCGTATGTCGCCCGGAAAACTACCAAGTGATTTTGATCGTTGGTATATTTCGGTATGATGCGCAGGCTCGTGTTTATTTTCATTGGTGTGTGGATGGCGTGGGCCACCTCCGCCCAGCGCGTGGGCGTGGCATTGAGCGGAGGGGCCGCCAAGGGCATTGCCCATGTGGGGGTGCTCAAGGCATTGGAAGAGAATGAGATACCGATCGACTATATCGCGGGTACCAGTATGGGGGGTATTGTGGGAGGATGCTATGCCGCGGGCATGAGCCCGGCCCAAATTGAAGAGATCGTCCTGTCGAAAGAGTTTTTGAATTGGGTGAACGGACAATTGGAGTCGGGCCAGAGCTACTACTATTTCAAAAATGATGAAGACGCCTCGTTTTTGAGGCTTAACCTCTCGCTGGATTCCACCCGCGAAGTGCTCTTCAACAATAGCCTTGCCAACGACTTGTCGCTCAACTTTGCCTTGGCGGAAAAAATGGCGCAACCGTCCGCCATCTCCAACGGCAACTTTGATAGCCTGTTCATCCCCTTGCGCGTGGTGGCCGCAGATGTGTTCACACAAACGCAGGTGATCCTCAAACGCGGTTCGCTCAGCGATGCCATGCGGGCGACCCAAACGGTGCCGTTTTTTTACAACCCCATTCGCGTGGAGGGCAAATATCTGTTTGATGGGGGCGTGTACAATAACTTTCCGGTGGATGTGATCCAGCAGGAGTTTGAACCCGAGGTGGTGATCGGGTGCAACGTGTCTTCAAAAATTTATCAGGAGTATCCGTATGGCGAAGACGAAAAACTGATTTCGCGATCTCTGTTGTACATGTTGCTGGACAAATCCGATCCCGCCAAGGTGCCCGCCAGCGGGGTGTACATCCAACCCAATATCACCAACTATACGGCTTTCGACTTTGCCAAGGCGCGGGCGCTGATCGACAGTGGCTACGCGCAAACCATGCGCCAAATGCCCGAGATCAAAGCAAAAATTGCCCGAAGGATTGCGTGCGAGGCCGTGGCCGACAATCGCAACCGCTTTAACAGCCGCACCCCGCCTTTGCTGGTGGACAAAATCAGATTTCAAAATTTCAATACCCGGCAGCAGCGCTACATCAACCGGTTCTTCAAACAAGGCAAGCGGCCCTTGTACTTTAGCGACATCAAAGAAGGCTACTACCGGCTGGTGTCGGAAGACTATTTCAACAATGTCTTTCCGGGCTTTCGCTATGACACGGCCACGAGTCGGTTTGATTTTTTGCTTTCGCGCAGACCCGCCAATAACTTCCAGGTGGATTTCGGGGGCGTCATTGCCACGCGAAGCATTAGCCACATTTACCTGGGGGCCAACTACTACTACTTCAACCGCGCGTTAACGCACGCCAACGTGAATTTTTATGCAGGCAATTTTTACAAGGCCCTGCAACTAAAGGCCCGCATTGACATTCCCCGGCTTGGATCGTTTTATGTGGAGCCCGAAGGGAGTTTTAATAACTGGGATTTTGCGGAGGGCCGTGATGTGGTATTTCAGAATTTTCAGCCCACCGTGTTGCAGCGCACCGACCGAAGAGTGGGGGCCACCGTGGCCTGGCCCGTGGGCAAGCAGTACAAGGCCATGTTGCACGGGTATTACATCAACAACACAGACCGCTTTTTCAGCGAAGAGCGCTTTTCGGCACGCGACACACTGGACGTGCAGCGGCTCAGAGGGTTTAAGGGAGGCGTTTCAATGTCATCCAACACGCTCAACCGCAAGCAATACGCCAGCACCGGCCGTGCCTACCGCTTTCAGGCAGACTGGTTTGATTTGAACGAGACATTTCAGCCGGGCTCGGTGGCCGATGGGTTACCCTTCAGTCGTGAACTGCCGGGCTGGGGGCGCCTCAAACTTTCGGCTGAGCAGTATTTTCGAAAAGGTGTTTACAGCTCGGGCTATTTGGTTGAGGGCATGTTGTCTAACCAGCCGCTGTTGGCCAACTACCAGGGCAGCATCATCAACGCCACAGCTTTTAATCCCCTGCAAGACAGCCGTACGTTGTTGCTGGAGAACTTCCGGGCCTACAGTTACGTGGCGGGCGGCTGGCGCAATGTGGTTTCGGTGCGCAAAAGCCTGGACTTCCGCCTGGAAGCGTATGTGTTCAAACCGTTTCAGTCGCTGGCGCGCGTAGACGGGCAGCGCGTAAGGCTGAACGAAGACATTACCGAGGTGTACTTTGCCGGCACCGCGGGCTTTGTGTTGCATACCTCCGTGGGCCCGGTGAGCCTCAGTGCCAACTACTACGATGACGACCAGACGCGCTGGGGGGTACTCCTGCACGTGGGCTTTCTCCTGTTCAACAAAACATCGCTGGAGTAGCCCCGATGAAATGCGGTTCTCGCCAAAAAACTTACATGGTTTGATGTAATTATTTTCTCCGATTTTGATTTTTTGGCTAAGTTTATCCGTTAAAACCTATTCTACACCTGAATTTCCATGAAGAGACATCTAGCGGGCCTTGTTTTTGTGCTTTTTGCCGCCTCGGCCAGTGCCCAACAAATACAGTGGGCTTCGAAAGTAATCGGCTATTCCTCGCAGCTCACCCCCGTCCAATACTCGGCCGAACAGATCTTGGGCAAACCTAACGTGCTGCCGGCCGGTGGCCAAAACCCGAACGCCTGGACGCCCGACAAACCCAAGCGCAGTGAGTACATCACCGTGGGGTTTGCTACCCCCATGCAGATTGAGCAGATTGCCGTGGCCGAATCCTATAACCCCGGGGCCCTGTACAAGGTATATGCCTATGACGAAGCCGGAAAAGAATACCTCATCAATACGCTAAACCCAACCAGCGTGCCGCTGCAAGGGCGCGTGCTCAACGTGTTTATGCAAAAGACACCGTACAAGGTGGCGGCTGTCAAATTAGAATTTGATGGCAAAGCCGTGCCCGATTATTTCTCCATCGATGCCGTGGCCATTGCCGATGTTAACTACCCAATCATTGCCGACATTGCCTTGCCCGATCTGCTGGCCAAAGGGTTGCTCATCGAGCGGCTAGACGAGGCTGTCAACAGCACCAACAGCGAACTAAACCCGCTGCTGTCGCCTGATGGCAAGACCCTTTACTTCAGCCGGAAAAACCATCCGCAAAATGCCGGAGGCGTAAACGACAAGGAAGACATCTGGTTTTCGGAATTGGGCGCAGACGGCAAGTGGAGTTTGGCCAAAAACCTGGGCCCGCAAGTGAACAACGAGTATCCCAATTTCGTGAATGCCGTAAGCTCCGCCACGCCCGATGGAAAAGCGGTGGTGCTGGTACTCGGAAATCAATACCTCGCCAACGGCAAAATGCTGGCGGGCATCTCCACGTCCAACAACATCGCTGGCATGTGGTCTGAGCCCGAGCCCATCATCATCGAAAATGACTACAACTTCAACGAGAAGGCTAACTATTTTCTGGCCAACACACGCAAAACGTTGCTGATGTCCATCGAGCGGGAAGACGCGCGCGGCTCGCGCGACATCTACGTTTCGTTTCAAAAGAGCGACAGCACATGGACGCAACCGCTCAACCTGGGCACCAACATCAACACTGCGGGTGAGGAGTCTTCACCTTTTTTGGCCTCTGACGATAAGACATTGTACTTCGCCTCCAACGGGTACAGCGGTTTTGGAGGAAGCGATATTTACATGAGCCGCAGACTGGACGACACCTGGACGAATTGGTCGCCTGCGGAAAACCTGGGGCCCGATATCAACTCCAAAGAAGACGATACATTTTTTAACATCCCCTCCACCAGTGACTATGCCTATTACTCGCGCACGGTGAGCCCGGACAACGCAGACATCTATCGCGTAAAGCTGCCCCTCTTTGTAACACCCGATCCGATCATCATTGTGAGAGGCAAACTGATCGATGCCACTACGGGGAAGCCCATTGGGGCCAAAATCATTTATGAGCGGCTGCCCGATGGAAAAGAAGTGGGCGTAACGCAATCCAATCCCGAGACGGGCGAATACGAAATCCATTTGCCGGGAGGCTACCAATACGGCTTCCGGGCGGAGGCCAAAGACCACCTGTCGGAGAACCAGAACCTGGACTTGCGCAACAACAAAAAAGACAACGAAGTGGTGAGCAAAGACATTACGCTGGCGCCCATTGGCGTCACCACGCTGGCCGACAATGCAAAAATCACCTTGAATAACATCTTCTTTGATTTCGACAAAGCGGTATTGAAACAAGAGTCGTATCCGGAGCTAAACCGCATTGCCGGGTTGATGAAAGAACGCGCCACCATGCAAGTGGAAATAGCCGGCCATGCCGATGCCACCGGGCCGGAAGACTATAACTTGAACCTGTCCAAACGCAGGGCACAGGCGGTGGCCAATTATCTCTCCACGCAAGGAATAGACGCGCAACGCATCACCGTGACGTACTATGGCGAAGCCAAGCCGGTTGAACGCAACGACACGGCAGGCGGACGCAAGAAGAACAGACGCGTAGAATTTATCATCCTGAAATTGCAATAGCCATGCGCAGCATAGCCACGTTTTTGTTGATGACGGCCGCGGGGATAGCTGCGGCACAGCCGGCCGATACCCTCATCCATGCCACGGGTATGATTTTCAATGCGGCTACCAAAGAACCGGTAGTGGCTAAAATCAGCTATCAGAGCTTGCCGTATGGAAATCGCATCGGCTTTTTGAACGGCAGCAGTTTCACGTTCCCCATGTATGACAACGAGAAATATGCGGTGGTGATCGAAGCGCCCGGCTTTGCCGTGGCCAAATACATGCTGGATCCCGCAGTAGCCAATGGCGAGCGCAAGGTGGTTCAGAACATCGAGCTGGCCCTGCCCTCGGCCGCGGCCCACAATGCCGAAACAGTACACACGGTAGGCAAAGTGATGCGGTTGGACAACCTGATCTTTGGCATTGGCAACGCCAAGATCACCGCGGACTCCTACCCTGAACTGGATGAAGTGGCCGTGATGCTCCACAACAACCCAAAGATGGTGATTCAATTAGAGGGACATACGGATGTCAAGGGCGATCCGAAGCTGAACATGAAGCTTTCACAAGACCGCGTGACGGCCGTCAAAAGTTATTTGATTGGCAAGGGTGTGCATAAGGGCAAAATCAAAACCAAGGCCTACGGAGGCACCCGGCCGGTTACCCGCGAAAACACCGAAGATGCTCACAAACTCAACCGCAGGGTAGAGGTGCGGATATTGGAGAATTGACATGAGCGGAACACATAAAAAGCCCCGCGGCTCTGCCGCGGGGCTTTTTTATTTCTCGCGGGCCACCGCTCAGTACACCAGGCTGCGCTCTTTCAAAAATTGCGCGATCTGAACGGCATTGGTGGCAGCGCCCTTGCGAAGGTTGTCCGCCACAATCCACATGTTGAGCGTGCGTGGCTGCGATTCATCTCTGCGCAACCGTCCGACAAAGACCTCATCTTTGCCTTGTGTGTAAATGGGCATCGGGTACACGTTGTTTTTCACATCGTCTTGCACCACCACCCCGGGGGTATCGGCCAAAAGCGAACGCACTTCCTGTAAATCATACTCCGAATGGAACTCCACATTCACCGATTCCGAATGACCGCCCATGGTGGGTATGCGCACGGTGGTGGCGGTTACACCAATCGTGCTGTCGCCTAAAATCTTGTGTGTTTCCTTCACCATCTTCATCTCTTCCTTGGTGTAGCCGTTGTCCTGAAACACGTCAATGTGCGGCAGCGCATTGAAGTCGATCGGGTGCGGATACACCTTGGGGCCGGTCACTCCGTTGCGCTCGTCCATCAGTTGCTGTACGGCATCTTTCCCGGTGCCGGTCACGCTTTGGTAGGTGCTCACCACAATGCGCTTCAGTTTGTATTTGACGTGTAGCGGGGCCAGCACCATCACCATTTGAATGGTGGAGCAGTTGGGGTTGGCAATGATGCGGTCATCGATGCGCAGCACGTGACCATTGACTTCCGGCACCACCAGTTTTTTGTCCGGGTCCATGCGCCAGGCCGAGGAGTTGTCGATTACGATGGTACCCATTTCGGCAAAGCGCGGGGCCCATTCCAGCGAGGTGCTTCCGCCAGCCGAGAAGATGGCAATATCGGGCGCGCGTTTCACGGCTTCTTCCATGCCGATGATGGTATAAGCCTTGCCCTGAAACCGGATTTCCTTGCCCACATTGCGGGCCGAGGCCACCAACAGCAATTCGTCAAACGGAAACTGGCGTTCGTCTACCACTTTCAAAATCTCCTGGCCCACCAAGCCGGTGGCCCCCACAACAGCTAACTTCATGTGCATTACCTTTTTAAGAGCGGCAAAAATAGTATATTTATAAACTACTAACGCGATAGACATTGCATCAAGCCAAAAAGTTTGTGGCATGAAACGCTTTCTTTTCGTGGGGTGGCTGCTGGCCGCGTTCGTGTCGTCCTCCGCACAGGTGGTCGATGATTTCTCGGATGGCGATTTTACGGCTCATCCGGGGTGGGCCGGCAATGACGCCCAGTTTGTCGTTTCGGCTGGCCAGTTGCGCAGCAACGCAGGCATACCTCCGGCAACGATTGACTATTATTTGTCCACGCCTTCTGCCACCACACTCAATGCCCGGTGGGAATTTTTTGTCAACCTCAAGTTTCCCACCACTGGCCAAAACCTGGCAGACGTTTATTTGGTCAGCGATCAAGCAGTGCTCACCGCCCCCGCCATCAATGGATACTTTGTTCGCATAGGCGACACGGCTGACGAGGTAGCCCTGTACCGAAGTACGGCCGGCACGGCCACGCGGCTGGCGGGTGTACCGGGCATCGTCAACAGCAGTTCCAATAATCCGTTTCGCATTCGCGTCACGCGCGATGCCGACCACCGGTGGACGCTCGAGTATGACGATGGGGCCACCGGCACCTACGTCACCGGTCCGGCCGTCACAGACAATTCGCATAGCAGCAGTCAGTTTTTCGGCATCAGGATACGGCAGTCCAACGCAGCCAGTGCCGCCAACAATCACTTCTTCGATGACATCACCGTGGGCGAGATACCCACGGATACTTCGCCTCCCCTGTTGCAATCGGCACAAGCCATGACGGCTAACCAATTGTTGGTCACTTTTTCAGAACCGCTGGACCTTGTCAGCGCGCAAACGCCCTCGCACTATCAAACCGCAGCGGCCGCCAACACGGCCACCTCGGCTTTGCTGCAACCAGGCGGTGTATCAGTGGCGGTGACGTTCGCCCAGGACTTCCCCAACGGCATCGAGCAACAGCTAACCGTGACCGGTGTGGCCGATGTGGCGGGCAACGCCATGCCGCCCCGTTCCGTGCCATTCCGCTTTTTTCAGGCAAGCCCGGTTTTGCCCAAAGACGTGATCATTACCGAGCTGCTGGCCGACCCCGCTCCCCAAGTGGGGTTACCCAATGCCGAGTACATCGAAATCCACAACCGGAGTGCTAACCCAATCGATCTGTTGAACTGGCGTCTATCGGATGAAAGTTCCACCGCCACGTTTCCCTCGCAGATTGTGCTGCCGGGAAGTTATTGGGTGGTCACCTCGGCTTCGGCCGCCAGCCTCTTTACCGGTCAGGTCATCGGCTTGGCCAACTTCCCCACGCTCAACAACGGTGGCGACCGGCTGGCGCTGCGCGATGCGGCCCATCAACGCATCGACTCGCTGCTGTATGACCTCACCTGGTACCGCGACCCCGACAAGCAAGAGGGCGGCTGGGCACTAGAGTTGATCGACCCGAACAACCCGTGTGGCGAAGCCGATAATTGGACGGCCTCGGAAGATGCCACGGGCGGCACACCCGGACGTCAGAACTCCGTTTTTGCCAACAAACCGGATGTTACCGGCCCCCGGCTGTTGAGCGCAGTGGCGGAAAGCGAAACCACCGTGCGGCTGTTCTTCGATGAAAAGATGGACGCGCAACTGTCGGCTGATCAGGTCTCTTTTGCACCCCCCCTGACCATCGCATCTGCAGTGTTTGATGCCACCTTGCGGTCGGCATCGCTTGAGTTGGTCACGCCTCTGCTGCCACGGGTGCCGTATGAGGTAACCGTCAGCTCCGTTCGCGATTGCAATGGCAACGAAATCCAACCGCTCTTCAACCGCCAGTCGTTTGCCGTGACGGAGACGGCTCTGCCGGGCGATATTCTTCTTAACGAAATTTTGTTCAACCCCTTTCCGGGAGGGTCGGATTACGTGGAAGTATATAACGTGAGCGACAAGTTCATCAACCTGAAAAACTGGCGATGGCGATCGGCCTCGGGTGTTGAAACCATCACCACGGACAACTTAGTCATGGCGCCCCAAACCTATCGCCTATTTACGGCCGATGCGCCCACAGTGCAAACACAGTACCCCAGCCACGACCGCGAAAATTTTTTCGAGTGCCGCTTGCCCTCGCTGCCCGATGACGAAGGCCGCCTTTCGCTGCTGACGGAAGCCGCGGTGGCCATCGACAGTTTTGCTTACGCGGACGACTATCACAGTCCCCTGATCGATGACGAAGAGGGGGTGTCGCTGGAGCGGATTTCGTGGACGCAGCCCAGCCAGTCGTCTGCCAATTGGAAGTCGGCCGCTTCGGTGGTAGGCTTTGGCACCCCCGGCCGTGTCAATTCGCACGCGCGCGCAGGGGTGATAACAGACGATGCGGTGACCGTTTTACCCGTGGTGTTTTCGCCCGCGGTTGGCTTTGCGCAGATTCAATTCCGGTTTGAACAAAGTGGATTGAATGCAAACGTGACCATCATAGACCAGCATGGGCGCCTCATCAAAACACTTGCCACCAACGCCACACTGGGCTTTCAGGGCTTTTTCCGGTGGGATGGTGATAGCGACCGGGGCGGGCGGGCACGCAGCGGATATTATGCCGTATGGTTTGAGACATTTGATGCGGAAGGACACGTGAAAAGGTACCGCAAGCGCGTGGTGGTGGCCAGCGAATAGCAGGCGGTTATTGCTCCAGCACCTTCAGGCGCTCCTGTATGTACGTGCTCGGCTCCCCCAGCGAGAGTCCCTCTTGGTAATACTCGATCGCCTTTGGAATGTTGTTGGCGGTTTCTTCCAAAAAGCCCAACTTTTCAAACAACCCCACATAACGCACACCAAGCTGATAGGCTTTCGCAAAACAAACGTTGGCCTCGGGATAGCGCTGCTGGTCGTAGTGGCAGTTGCCGAGCAGGTTCCACCCCTGCCCATACGTATCGTCTATCGCCACCAATTTTTTTAAATCGGCCATGGCCTCTGCGTAGTTCTGTTTGTCGTAGTTCACCAATGCATGGTTGTGCAGCGCGCTGGTGGAGTTAGGGTCGATTGTCAGGGCCTGACGGTAGTATCCATCAGCCGCATCGATTTGGTCCAGGCCATAATAGCAATTGCCCACGTTGATTAGCATGGCCACGTCTGCGGGGTTGCTTTCCAGTTGGCGCTGGTACAGGACAAGTGCCCCCGCGTAGTCGCCTTCTGCATACAGCGCATCGGCCTGCGCTCCCGGGGTCTGCTCTACAACTGTTTCTGACGGTAGCTCCTCGGTCGCTTCTTTCGCAGAGGGGCCGTCCGCTTCGCGGGTCACGACTTGATAAATAACCCACGCACCGACTACGCCCATCGCGGCAAACGCGATGAGGCGGTTCACCAACATAGCAGGCGATGGTCGGGACGGGGAAGAGGCCGCGGCATTTGACGGCCTTGCTTTTGACGCGGTGCGTTGAGGGGGACGAGGCTGCGCTTCACGCCATTGGAAATAGTACACCAACCCACTGCCCAGCCCGATGGCCCCGAAAATAAGAATGAAGGTTTTTCCGAGGCCCCAAAGCAACGCCATCAGAAAAAAACCCAGCAGCGATACCCAGAGATAGGCGCGCGATGCCTTGGGGTGGGAGGGGAGGCCACTCATGTGTGTAAAGGTGCAAAAACTTTGGCAATGGCACGGATGGTTTGGATTGTGTAACTATGTGGTATGCTGGATGTGTTGATTGTGGGTGCCGGGCCCATCGGCTTGGCATGTGCCTTGGAAGCCAAAAAAGCAGGACTGACGTATGTCATCATCGAAAAAGGATGTTTGGTCAACTCCCTGTACCATTATCCACTCAACATGACCTTCTTCTCCACGAGCGATCGGCTCGAAATTGGCCACGTGCCTTTTATTTCTCACGGGCCAAAACCCAACCGCCTGGAGGCCCTGGAGTATTACCGGAGGGTGTGCGATGCCAACGCGTTGGCCGTTCGGCTATACGAGCGGGTAGTGGCCGTTCGGCAGACGACATCCGGGTTTCAGGTAACCACGGCCAAGGGTGAGTATGCCGCGGCCCACGTGATCCTCGCGTTGGGATTCTACGACCTGCCGTTTCTGCTGGGTGTGCCGGGCGAGAACCTGCCCAAGGTAAAACACTACTACGATGAGCCGCATCCTTATTTTCGACAGAAAGTAGTGGTGGTGGGGGCTGCGAACTCAGCCGTGGATGTAGCACTGGAAACGTGGCGCAAGGGCGCGCAGGTGACCATGGTCATTCGCGAACCTGCCATCCGCGACAGCGTAAAATACTGGGTGCGGCCCGACATCGAGAATCGCATCAAGGAAGGTTCCATCCAGGCCTATTTTGAATCCGAAGTGGTGGAGATCACACCCGATGCGGTAAAGATCCAGTCGCCCGGCCTTACCCGGTGGATCGACAACGATTTTGTCTTGGCCATGACGGGGTACCAGCCGCCTTTTGATTTTCTGCGCGAAGCGGGCGTTTCCTTTCAAGATGATGAGTTTCAAACGCCCAGGTATGATCCGCATACGATGGAAACCGAAACAAAGGGACTCTTCCTGGCGGGCGTGGTGTGCGGAGGCCTCAAAACAAATAAATGGTTTATCGAAAACTCGCGCGTACATGCAGAGATTATTATCAAGGCCATCGCTCAACGAATGTAATTTCGGAATTGCTGGTGTGTGTGGGAAGGTACCGCCACCGAGCTTCTTCCTTTGTGTACCTTTGATGGCCGGACCTTCTTACACCGTGATGCTATGATCGTATACGAGCCCAACAAAAACTGGTTTCGCGACATCCGTAACCTGACCACCAGTTGGACGCTGCAAAAAATTGTTCGGGGCGTTTTGCTCATCGGATTTTTTACGGCCCTCGCCTGTGGGGCGCTGGATTACTACGAAGTTGAACCCAAACTTCATTCGGGTATCTTCTCGCTGCTGGGCATCGTGCTGAGTATCTTGCTGGTGTTCCGAACCAACACCGCCTACGATCGGTGGTGGGAGGGGCGCAAGCTGTGGGGCGAGTTGGTTAACCAAACCCGAAGCCTGGCGGTGCAACTGCATGCAGCCTTGCCCGCGGACGACCGGGCCTCGCGTGCGTATCTGGCCCGCCACATCGGAAACTTTTGTGTGGCCCTGCGCGATCACCTGCGCCAAGGCGTGAAGCTGGAGGAGCTGGCACTCACCGAAGAAGAAACGCGTGACCTGAGCGAGAAACAACACAAGCCCAACCATATCTCCGGGTGGCTTTACGCGAAGGTGCACACCGTTTACAAGGGCGGGGCACTCACCGATGCCGATTTGATCAACCTCAAGCCGCAGCACGAAGCGCTCTTGAACGTGTTGGGCGCTTGCGAGCGCATCAAAAAGACGCCCATCCCCTTTAGCTATTCGGTGTACATCAAAGTGTTCATCTCGCTCTACGGCATCATGCTGCCTTTCGGGTTGTTTTTGGATTTTGGTTTTTACGCCATCCCGCTCACCATGTTTATCTTTTTTGCGATGCTCGGCCTGGAGTTGATGGCGCAAGAAATTGAAGAGCCGTTTGGGTTGGACTGCAACGACCTGCCCACAGGCGATATCGCCCAGACGATTTCGAGAAACGTGGCGGAAATACTGACCGGTCAGCCCGCTGCGGTAGGCAGTGAAAAGAAGATTTATGAAAAAGTTTTTTAGGTGTGAATTCTGATCTGCGGGAGAAGATCGGTCACTGATTTTTTTCCCGCTGATTTCGCTGACATTCGCAGAACTATGCGTGGCTGTCCTCTGCGTTCATCTGCGCGATCTGCGGGAGCCAAAGGGGCGCTGAATTTTTTCCCGCTGATCTCGCAGATATTCGCAGAACTATGCGCGGCTGTCCTCTGCGTTCATCCGCGCGATTTGCGGGAGATAATAGATAGCTGAATTTTTTCCCGCTGATCTCGCAGATATTCGCAGAACTATGCGCGACTTTTTCCTGCGTTCATCTGCGCGATCTGCGGGAGAAGATGGGTCACTGAATTTTTTTCCCGCTGATCTCGCAGATATTCGCAGAACTATGCGTGGCTGTCTTCTGCGTTCATCCGCGCGATCTGCGGGAGATAATAGAGTGCTGAATTTTTTCCCGCTGATTTCGCAGATATTCGCAGAACTATGCGCGGCCGTCCTTTGCGTTCATCCGCGCGATCTGTGGGAGATAATAGAGTGCTGAATTTTTTCCCGCTGATCTCGCAGAACTATGCGTGGCTTTCCTCTGCGTTCGTCCGGGCGACAATGACGAAGCAAATTTTCTTCTGCACACCGCGCTTAACCCGTGGGAACCCCCCGCTTCTCCATCCACCCAAACACCCATTCTACCCCCAACGCCAGCAGCGCGGCCGGTATCGCCCCACGTAAAATCAAATCAGTATTGTTCAGGGCCAGGCCCGTCACGATAAATTCTCCCAAGCCTCCGGCCCCGATAAACGCGGCTAGCGTGGCCGTGCCCACGTTGATCACCGCGGCCGTGCGAATGCCCGCCAGGATCACCGGCATGGCCAACGGCAACTCCACCAACCGAAGCCGCTGCGCGCGCGTCATGCCTACCCCATCGGCCACATTTTTCAACAGCGGGTCCACTTGCGCCAGGCCCGTCACGGTGTTGCGCACGATCGGCAACAACGCATACAGCACCAACGCCACAATGGCCGGGGTGACGCCAATGCCCAACAGGGGGATCATCATCGCGAGCAGCGCAATCGAGGGGATGGTTTGCAGAAGCCCGGTGACATACAACACGCCTTGTGCCGCCCGCGGATGCCAATACAAGGCAATGCCCGCGGGTACCGCGATGGCCATGGCCACCAGTAACGCCACAAACGTGAGCCACAAGTGCCGGATCGTTTTTGCGGCCACCTCGCCCGCCACCGAAGGACCGCCCACCGTCTCTTTCAACAACCCTTTCGCGCGCAGAAAGCCGCCCGCCACTTCGCGGAAGTTCTTTTTCTCGTACAAGACCTGCGCATTCAGCGCTTGCATCTCGCGCTCGGAGAGTTGGTTTTCCAACACCGCCAACACCGTCTTTGCCTTTTCGGGCAACGAAGCCCGCATCAGCGACACGGCTTCGTAGCGCGGAAAGAAATTCCGGTCGTCCGTGAGTTGAAGAAAGTCGTTGACGGCAATTTCTCCATCGGTGGAATAGGCATCGGTGACGTCAATTTTGCCATTCACCAGCGCCTCGTAGGCCAAGCCATGTTCCAGGCCTGTGGGCAGTTGCGGCAGTTGGTAGGCCGTGGCTAGATTGTCCCACCCATCCTGTCGTTTCAAAAATTCATAGCTGATGCCGGCCCGCAGGTCGGGGTGTGCGGCCAGGTCGCTGATCGTTTGGATGTTTCGTGCCTTGGCCCAACGCTTGCGCATGACCAAGGCATACGTGTTGTTAAAGCCGTACGGGTTGCCGAGGGTTAGCGCATGGCGTGCGCGCAGCACAGAATCCATTTGTTCTCTGGTGAGCGTGGCCTGCTTGAGGATTTCGGCTGCGAGCGTGCCGGTGTATTCGGGATAGACGTCAATGGCGCCTGTGCGCAGGGCCTCAAAGCAAACTAGCGTGCCCCCCAGATTATAGTGGCGTGCAACTTCAAAGCCCTGTTGCTCCAGCAGCAAAGCCTGCATTTCGCTCAGAAGATAACCTTCGTTGAAATGCTTGGCCCCTACGCGTATGCGCTGAGCTTGCGTGACCACACACACAAACGCCATCGCCATTGTCAGCAGCATTTTCATGACAGCGAAGCTTCAATCAATTGACGAACCACCGCGTGTTGCGGGCGTTGGATCACCTCGGCAGCCGATCCGGCTTGTATCAACGAGCCTTCCTCCAATACGGCCACGTGGTCGGCCAGCTTTTGTGCTTCGCGCATGTCATGGGTGATGAATACGACCGTGCGTGCGCGTGCTTGCTGCAGGCGAAGCACCTCGCGCTGCAGGTCTGCCCGTGTGATCGGGTCCAGGGCGCTGAACGGCTCGTCCATCAGCAGCACGGGCGGATCCAGGAATAAGGCACGGCAGATGCCCACGCGCTGCTGCTCGCCCCCCGACAGGGCGCGCGGGTATTTTGTTCGGTAGTGCGCAGGCAAGCCCACGCGCGCGAGCAGTTCGCTCACGCGTGCATCGGCATCTCCCGGAAAGTGCCGAAGCCGCGAGGCGATGGCGATGTTTTTCTCCACGGTGAGGTGAGGAAACAACCCCACGCCCTGAACCACGTAGCCCATGTTCAAGCGCTCGGCCTGTGCGTGTTCATACTGAAAGGCGCGGCCGTCCAACAGCACACGGCCAGCTGTGGGTGTCACCAATCCATTGATGGCGCGCAGCAAGGTAGACTTGCCGCTGCCGCTGCGGCCGATGATGGCCGTGACGCGCAGGGCCGGAAATGATAAAGACACTTCGTGCAAAACCGGGTGGTCACCGAGGCATACCGAAAGTTGTTCTGTGTTGATTTGCACACGACAAGCTACAAAAAAATAGGTCAGCCCATGTGGGCTGTTTTCCTTTCTTTTGCACCGTGAAAATCCTGATCCTTCATCAGCACTTCAACACCCCAGCCCGCGGGGGGCCGCTGCGTTCCTACTACCTGGCCACGGCACTGGCCCAACGCGGCCATCGGGTGGTGGTGATCACCGGAGGCAAAACGCGACAGACCGAACACCTCGAAAACATACGCATGGAAACATTGGCGGTAGCGTACGACAATCGGTTTGCCTTTTTGGCGCGCATGGCATCCTTTGTAAAGTATGCCTGGCGGTCGTACCGGTTGGCGCGGCACGAGCGGGCCGTAGATTATGTTTATGCGATTTCGGTACCCCTCACGGTCGGTTGGACGGCCATCAGGCTGAAGAAAAAAAGAGGGTGGCCGTTTTTGTTTGAAGTGGGTGACCTTTGGCCCGAAGCTCCGATCCAACTGGGCTTTTTGAAAAATCCGTGGCTGCAAGCCAAAGCGCGCCAGTTGGAGCAGACGATCTATAAGGAAGCTGAGGCTATCGTGGCACTGTCGCCCATGATTCGGGCCGCGATCGAAAAGGCGGTGCCGCACAAAAAAATACACCTCATCCCCAACATGGCCGACACAGACTTCTTTCGGCCATTGCCCAAGCAAGCCGCCTGGGAAAAGGAGTGGCACACCGAAGGCAAGTTTGTGATCTCCTATATCGGGGCCCTCGGCTATGCCAATGGATTGCATGCCATGCTCGATGCGGCCCACGCTTGCGCCCACCAGCGCGACTGGCTTTTTGCGTTGGCAGGCGATGGGGCCATGTTGTCCGACTTGCAAACGCGCGCGGCCCGTGAGCACCTCGCCAACGTGCGGTTCATTCCCTTTGGCACACGCGAAGCCATGCAGAAGCTGATGAACGTAACGGATGTATGCCTGATCAGCTACTTGCCGGTACCGGTCTTGCAGACCGGCTCGCCCAACAAATACTTCGATGCGTTGGCCGCGGGCAAACCGGTGGTTGTGAATTTTGGCGGATGGATACGCGAAGAAGTGGAGCGCGTGCGCTGCGGGCTGTATGCCGAAGCGAACCAACCTCACCAATACGAGGCCGCCATCCTGAAAATCAAAGAAGACTACCCCGCCTATGCCACCGCGGCCCGTGCACTGGCGGAGCGCTCTTACTCGCGTCAGGCATTGTCGCAACGCTTTGCCGAGGTGTTCGATGAAGCCGCCAACTCGCGGTAACACGCCTCCACGATCTGTGTGACGCTTTGTGCCTGCTTTGCGAAGCGCTGTGTGCAACGCGACACAAACACTCGCCACCGGCATAATCGTCATTGCCGCCCCCACCGAAACTGCCTACTTTCGCACAAACTTTTCATGCCCATGATCAACCGACTATCGGTGGCAGCCCTGGCCCTGGCGGTGGCCTGCTCCGCACCCGAGAAAAAAAATGCGATGACGTATCCTGAAACCAAGAAAGGCGATGTCGTAGACACGCTCTTTGGTACCCCCGTGGCCGACCCCTACCGCTGGCTCGAAAATGACACCGCCACCGAAACCACCCAGTGGGTCAGTGCCCAAAACCAAGTGACCTTTGGCTACCTCGAAAGTATCCCCTACCGCAACGACATCAAAAAGCGGCTGGAAGAACTCAACAACTACGAGAAACTGAGCGCGCCTTTCAAAGAGGGTGACTTTGAATACTTCTATAAAAACGATGGCCTCCAAAACCATAGCGTCCTCTACCGCAAAAAGGGCGAGGGCGAAGCCGAGGTATTTCTGGACCCCAATACATTCACAAAAGACGGCACCACGCGTATGGCCGGACTGTCGTTCAGCAAAGACGGCTCGCGCGTAGCCTTCCAAATCAGCAAGGGCGGAGCCGACTGGACCGAGGCCATCATCCTCAACGCGGCCGATAAGACCATCCTGGAAGACACCATCCGCGATTTGAAGTTTACCGGCATCGCCTGGAAGGGCAATGACGGCTTCTACTTCAGCACCTACGACAAGCCCAAGGGCAGTCAACTGTCGGCTAAAACCCAAAGCCACAAACTGTACTACCACAAAGTAGGCACTCCGCGCAGCCAGGATAAACTCATCTTTGGCAACGATGCCGACCCGCGCAGGTACGTGGGCTCTTATCTCACGGAAGACGAGCGCTTCCTGGTGGTGACGGCCGCCACCAGCACCACCGGCAACGAGCTCTACATCCAAGACCTGACCGACCCCAAAGGCAAGCTGGTGCCGGTGGTCAAAAACTTCGATAACGACCACTTTGTGCTGGCCAACGAGGGCTCGCGCCTCATCATCCACACCAACCTGAATGCCCCCAACGCGCGCCTCGTGGAGGCCGACTTGGCCAAGCCTACGCCCGAGCACTGGAAAGACCTGATCCCCGAAACCAAAGACCCCATGACGGCCTCCACCGCGGGTGGCTTCATTTTTACCGACTACACGGTGGATGTGAAAACACAAATCAAGCAATACGACATGAACGGCCGGCTTGTGCGCGAGGTGGCGTTGCCCGGCATCGGCTCGGCCGGAGGCTTTGGCGGCAAGCGCGAAGACAAAACGCTGTATTACAACTTTACCTCGTTCACGTATCCCTCCACCATCTTCAACTATGACATCGCCTCGGGTCAGTCCACCGTGTACCGCCAGCCCAAGGTAGACTTTGTGCCCGATGAGTACGAGACCAAGCAGGTATTCTACACCAGCAAAGACGGCACCAAAGTGCCCATGTTCATTGTGCACAAAAAGGGGCTGGAGCTAAACGGCAAAAACCCCACATGGCTCTATGCTTATGGCGGCTTTGGCGTCAGCCTCACGCCCGGTTTCAGCCCCTCGCGCATTGCATGGCTCGAAAATGGCGGCATCTATGCCCAGCCCAACTTGCGGGGCGGGGGCGAGTATGGCGAAAAGTGGCACCAGGCCGGCACCAAGATGAACAAGCAAAACGTGTTTGACGATTTTATTGCCGCGGCCGAATACCTCATTGCCGAGAAGTACACCAGCAGCAGCTACCTGGCCATCAGCGGAGGCAGCAATGGCGGCCTGCTGGTGGGCGCCACCATGACGCAGCGCCCCGACCTGATGAAGGTGGCCCTGCCCGCAGTGGGCGTGATGGACATGCTGCGCTACCACACCTTTACCGCTGGCGCGGGATGGGCGTACGACTATGGTACGGCCGATGACTCGAAGGAGATGTTTGAGTATCTGAAGAAGTACTCACCCGTGCATGCCATCCGGCCCAACACGGCTTACCCCGCCACGCTGGTGACCACAGCCGACCATGACGACCGCGTGGTGCCCGCCCACTCGTTTAAGTTTGCCGCCAACTTGCAGGCTAACCATGTCGGTGACAACCCCGTGCTCATCCGCATCGACACGAAATCCGGCCACGGGTCTTCCAACCTCTCCAAGGCCATTGAAAGCACGGCCGACCAGTTTGCTTTCACGTGGTACAACATGGGCATCATCCCCCCCAAGGTGAAGGAGAAGATGTAATGCAGGCCGACACGTTGTTTTAACAGAAAGCCGGGTGCGAGCCCGGCTTTTTTATTTGAAACGCATTGCCTAACGCGCTAACTCATGAAGCTCATGCCCCACCCCATCACTCAAAAAACGTGACCTCGCCATTATCCATGTCGTAGTAAGCGCCCACAATTGTTATTTCGCCCTGCTGTTCCATCTCGCGCAGGATGGCGCTGCGCAGGCGGATGTTGGCCACGGTAAGCTTCACGTTTGTCTTAATGACCAAATCTACAAACTCCGAATTTTTTGACGACTGCGCCCCAGCGTAATGCGCACAGGCTGCCACGGCCGGCTTTATTTTGCGCAGCAGGGCCGTCAGGTTGCCCAGCACCACATCGTCAATGGCCCCTTTGATGGCCCCGCAGTACTCGTGCCCGATCACCAGCACCACCTTGGCCCCCGACACCTTGCAACTAAACTCCATGGACCCCAGGATGTCTTCGTTGACAATATTGCCCGCCACGCGCGCCACAAACAGGTCGCCAATGCCTTTGTCAAACACATCCTCCACCGGCACGCGCGAGTCGATACACGACAAGATGATGGCCTTGGGAAACTGGCCGTTCACAGCATCGCGTATCTGCTTCGAGTGATCGCGCAGTGTGAGGTTGCCCGCGGCAAACCGTTTGTTGCCCGCTTTCAGACTCTGCAACACTTCTTCCGGGGTGAGGCGCTGTTGCTCTTCTGCGGTGAGCACGCGCTCCACCAACGGCTCCTGATTGATTTCCATAGACTTTTTGATCGGCAAGCAAGATAACGAATCGGCCGCGAACGGGCCACCCTCCCTCCGCTGGGTCAGCAGCGGAGGCTGCTTGACCGAACCTGATTACGGCTCGGGTTGGGAGCAAGCAGGCATAACGCGCACCGAATAGCGTTTGGCGCCATCATAGGCCATCGCTGCCATGCACACGGCACAGTTGTGGCGGCTGTCAGGCGGGTTAAGTTGTATGTACAATATGCTGCTGGCGACTACTTCGGCACCGCACTCCAGAATGCCTAGAAACACGTGCGACTCACCGCCTGCGTTTTCGCCCAACCAAAAGTCATCGGGGCGTTGGAGCTGAAAGACCATTTGGCCGCAAAGGCCGCGCAGTGCGCGCACGCGGATGCACGATTCCCGCGCGGATTCCCACGGTTGGCAAGAGAGTAGGCCAGCCACCAGCAAAAGAACCAAAAACGCGGGCCGCAGGCGGTACTGGTGGCTCAAGGGATTCATGGGTACAAACGTGTTTGACAGTTGGACACGTCAACAGGCCTAAAGGTTGTGGTGCGGACGTCATTTTTTATGGTACTGCCTTCCACCGGCTTTGGTGGCGCAGGCAGAAAATCTGTACTTTTAGGAACAAACATTTTTGACACGCCTCTTTTTGTATGAAAATCGTGAAACTGTTTTTGCTTGGACTGATCGTTGTCTTTGCCGCGTGCCGTGAGGATGAGGAGCCGCAGCCTACAGCCGCAGGGTTGTTAGGGCGTTGGTCCATGACTGCGTTGGAGTACGAGGGCTCTTCAACCACCCGGGTATCGGGCATTGATGTGGCATCGAACTTCACGGGAGTAGGCAAGGCATTGGACCTGATCGTGACGTTTCGTGAAAACCCAAACACGGTTTCCAGCGAAGGAAGCTATGTGATTGCCTTGACGACTACCACTGCAGGCCAGAGTTTCACGCAAGATTTTACGTTCGACAACTTCGTGGGTGATGGGTCGTGGTCGCTAAACAACCGCGTGCTAACCGTAACGGGTACACTGGGTAGCCAAGATGCCACCATTGTCAGCCAAACCAGCACGACACTGGTCATCGCGGTTGAAACGGAGCAAACACAAAATGCAGGCGGGAACTCCGTCCGCACCCGGGTGGAGGCTGTGTACACGCTCACAAAAATATAGGCTGTTGACAATGACACTGCTCTAATGCCCCCCTGTTTTTCCAGGCGGTTTAGCCATGATTGATGAACGTGAGATCGCGCGGATATGCCAAGCCCGCCTGCCGCATTCTGACATGCTCAACATCCTGGATGTGCTCGGCTATGGGCCCGACCGCTTTCAAGACGCCTTTGACATCGCCCTGGAGATGGAAAACCGCGATCTGGTAAAACTTTTGTATGCCCATTTCAACAGTGGCAAAATCGTGGTTGAGTTCACCTTGCTCGGAAAAGACCTGGGGCGGTAGCCCGCGCCCGCGCACCTCTTTTTTCGTTCCCTCTTTTTCAGGGGCCCGTGCAACCACCGCCCCCCGGGGTGCGTCTTGAGGGTGTAAGCAGGCCCCATGGGGTTGATCGTGCACCGAACCACCGAAGCAGAATTGATCGAAGGCTGCCGCCAAGGCGATGCGCAAGCGCAAAAGCGTTTGTATGATCGCTACGCGCCTCGCCTGTTCGGGGTGTGCTGCCGCTACGTCAAAGACCGCATGCAAGCCGAAGATGTGTGGATCGCAGCCTTTGCCAAAATCCTGCAACGCGTGGATCAATACAGTGGCGAAGGGAGTTTTGAGGGGTGGATGCGCAGAGTGGTCGTCAATGAGTCGCTCACCCATTTGCGCAAACAGCGGAGTGTGTTTTTGCCTTTTGACACAGACCATGCCCCCCACCCAGAAGACACCCCAACCGGGGACGACACCTTGGCGGCTGAGGACCTGCTAAAAATGATTGATGCCTTGCCGGAAGGATACCGGATTGTGTTTAACCTCTACGCCATTGAGGGCTATTCGCACAAAGAAATTGCCGAACGGCTGGGCATTCAGGAAAATACGTCCAAGTCGCAGTTGAGCCGCGCCCGGGCAGCACTGCAACAGCGGCTGGCCACCCTTGAACAACGACCTTTCACCAAACAGTCATCGCCATGAGCCATCCCATCGATCAGTTCTTTAAGGAAAAGCTGGCCGAGCATTCGGTGCCGCCCCCAACAAACGCGTGGGCAGCAGTGGAAAGCCGCGTGGCCAAAAAAAGGGATAGCCTTGGGTGGGCCTGGCGGATAGCGGCTGCGCTGCTGCTCTTCGCGTTGCCCGTGGGCGTGTGGGTGTCTTCGCGCGTAGACCCGCAGTTGCCCCCGGCTACGGGGCAAAACCAAGTGGAACTTTCGCAGCCGGCAGCCGACACGGTGGCCCCCCCCGAGCGCAGCCCCGCGCCCAGGGCGCAGCCATCCCAAACAACAAGCACCCAACCCCGAGGCGTGCCAAAAACACGCTCGACAGAGATGGCATCCGCGGCTCACGCCATAGCCGAGGCTGACACCGCATCCAAAACTACCGTGGCCGCCAAGGCCCCTCCCCCGGAAACCGCGGCTACGGTGGCTGCGGCACCCGCCAAGCCGATTGTCATTGAGTTCACGCTGGAGCCCGTGGCCGCTCCGGTGGTCATCGCGGACAAAAACGGATGGCAACGATTTTTGGAAAAGGCGCGGGACGTGAAAAATGGCGAAGGCGACCTGGGCTTGCGCGAAGCGGCTGATGACTTACTGGCGCGCGGATTCAGAAAAGATAAAACCAAACAAAATTAACCAACAACTTTATGAACGCACGATGGATAGCCACCCTGTGGGTGGGCCTGAGTACAATTGGCTTGGCACAAACCAAACCGGCTGATACCGTAGTGGTGCGCGTGGGCGAGGGAAGCAAAATCGTGGTAACGGTGCGCGACAAAAAAGACCTGTACACGATGAAGCAGTATGACTTTCAGAAACTGATGAGTGACTTATTGGCCAGATTGGAGGCCCAGGACACCACGCCCAGTCAAACCCCGGCCGCAGCGTACCGGAAACAAGAGGAAACTACGGAATGGATTGTGCAACGGCAAGACAAATGGACGGAACGACACACCGGCAGCGGAGAAGAGGCACAGACACATTCGCACTGGAAAAGACGCAGAACGTACCACTCGTTGAACGTGGACATTGGGACAAACAATTATTTGGAGAACGGCCGTTTTCCCAACCGGGACAACCGCCAGTACACGGTGCGGCCGTGGGGCTCTTGGTATGTGGGCATCAATTCCATCCAGCGCACGCGCCTCGCCAACCGGTTCTTTCTGGAGTGGGGCGCGGGGGTAAGCTGGTACAACTTCAAGTTTCAGGATGCCTCCACCGTGATGTCTAAAGACAACAACACCGTACTTTTTGGCAGCGACCCGCGCGATATCTACTTTGAAAAGAGCAAGCTCACCGCAGCCTATGTCAACGCCTCGCTGGTGCCCGTGCTGGATTTTGGCAGCAACCGCAGAAAGCCCAGCCTGTTGGATGGTTCTGAGGCGCGGTCGTTTCGGATCGGGCTGGGCCCCTATGTGGGCTACCGCATCGGCAGCTACACGAAAAACGTATTTGAAGAAAATGGCGATGAGCGCAAACCGCGCAACCACGACCACTTTTACCTCAACAACCTGCGCTACGGCATGCGCTTGCAGGTTGGCTATGACGATGTGGACTTCTTTGTCAACTATGATATGAATGAACTGTTTATTGAAAACAGAGGACCGCGGTTGAATGCGTTCAGTTTTGGAATTACCTTCTGAACCAGCTTCCACCACTGCGTATGAATACGAACACCAAATCGGATCACATGGAAACAAAGACAGCCTGGAGAACACCCCTGTTCTCGTTATGGGTGGTGATATTTCTGTCGGTGTCAGGCTCGCAAACGCGCGCACAGCAGCCGGCATCACACCGGAAGGACTTCAACATCACCATCGAAGAAACGGAAACCGGATTTAAGATGCACAGCGTGAAGGGCAGTGCGTGGATCAATTTGAGTTTCAGACTTTCGGACGACAAACCACAGGGTATTGACGAATACGGGATGACAACCCGGGGACAGGCAACCGCCCACACAGACCCCCAACTCGCAGATTATTTATTCCTCATCAAAAAAACAGAAGAGGGAATAGAGTTAACGGGTATTGAGGGAACCGCCTGGAAACAATTGAAGTTCACGCTGCCCGAAAAGGGCAAACGGACCATCAACGCGTGGGGAATAGTGGATCAGTAAAGAATGCCGAGGGGCCCGAAAGGTAGCGGGGCGTGAGTACACGGATTTACAAACAGCCATGACCACGTCTGGCGGTTGGCGTAACATTATGGAGCCATTTACGTCTTGGAGGAAACAGACTCTATCCCGAGCCCGATGCCCCACCGTATGATTCACGAACTGACATTGAGCACCCGTGCCAAGTTGATTGCTTTGTGGGGTGCAGTAATGTTCTGCTACATTTATGGCGATTACTTCGCGCTGTACATTCCGCATGAGGCGGAGAAGCTCGTGCGTGGAGACACCCTGCTGAACAGCCCCGTCCGCGTGTTTGGCGCCTCAGTGCTGATGTGCCTGCCCTCGCTCGTCATTTTGACTACGGTGTTTGCGCGGGCCCCCATCGCCCGGTGGATGAACATCATCTTTGGGGTAGTCTTTACCGGTATTATGCTGCTTATTGCGGCAACGTCTTTTCCGGTTACCCCTGAGATTGCCGCCTATTTCTTTTATGCATTGCTGGAAAGTGCCATAACAATTGCCATCATTTGGCAAGCGTGGAAGTGGCCCCACATCACAAACGCACCATGACGCACCACCGCCACACCATGGCCCGTCAGGCGGGGCTGCTTTACTTGGTGGTAGTAGCCACCGGTATTTTTAGTTTGCTCTATGTACCCTCGCAACTCCTGGAGTGGCGGGATGCCGCAGCTACGTTTTCGAATATTCGCGCATCTGAAACGCTTTTCCGATGGGGTATCGTGGCAGGCGTGATCTGTTACACCGCCTTTCTGTTGCTGCCACTGGCGCTGTACCGATTGCTGCATCCGGTACACAAACCGTTTGCTGTGGCAATGGTTGCGTTGGCTGTAGTCAGCGTTCCCTTTTCGCTGTTCAATCTCCTGTATAAGGTAAACGTGCTCACGCTGATCAGCGATGCCAGCAGCCCCGGCATGGACGCGGCTGCCCGGCAAGCCGCAGTGATGTTGCAGTTGCGCTACTACAACAACGGCATACAACTCATCTCCATTTTTTGGGGGCTATGGCTGTTCCCGTTTGGATACTTGGTTTTTGCATCCGGGTTCCTGCCGAAGATCCTTGGTGCGATGCTCATGGTCGGTTGTGTCGGCTATCTGGTTAACACCGGGGGCGGCTTTCTGTACAGCGGCTATGCCGATTGGGGCATCGCGCGGTTTGTTTCACTGCCCGCGAGCCTGGGTGAAATAGGCATTTGCTTATGGCTTTTGGTGATGGGCGCCCGCAACGGGTTTGCTACGCGCACACCTCCGCGCTGACAAATCCGTGGGCAGAGCAAAAAAATAACGTTGCCCCCACATCTGATGGCGGCCAAACGCGCAGTTTTATTTTTCTTTGCTGCGCCTCGTCATGATCACCACTCTGCTTTCGCACGAATGGAAGCGCCTCGCGCGGTCGGCTTCCGCTGGTAAGGAACTGGCCACCACCGTTCTCTTGGGCCTCGTAGCCTTGATGATGCTCACCTACGCCCTGATGGTTGGGTTTTTTCTGGACACGCTCATCACCCAGGGCCTCGGCCAGCCCGATAGCTTTGCCTTCCTGAACCGCTTTCTCATCTACTATTTCTTTTTTGAATTTGTGATGCGCTACTTCGTCCAAAGCGTGCCCGCGCTGGATGCGCAGCCATACTTGCACCTGCCCATCAGGCGCAGTACACTCATCCATTATTTGCTGGGCAAATCACTAGTGCACGTATTCAATGTGTTAGTCCTTTTGCTGTTTGGCCCGTTTGCGCTGACCACCGTTTGGAGCCGCTTTGGCGCAGGCGTGGCGCTGTCCTGGTTTGCGCTGCTGTGGGTGCTTAGCCTGGTGGTTCATTACAAGGTCATGCTGTTCAAAAAGCGGTTGGATGACACCGCTTGGGGGCTGTTGGCGCTGCTGGGATCCTTTGGCCTTCTGGGCGCGGCCGATTACTACGCATGGTTTCGCCTCACGGATGTATCGGCCTGGGTTTTTGGTGAAGTGGCACGCCTGCCCTGGGTATTGACGATTTCAGGGCTCGCAGGCGTGGCCGTTTATGGGGTGAACTACCGCGTTTTCCAGCGCGGCTTGTATGTTGACCAGTGGCAGGCCAACACGGCCTCCGGCAACCGATGGGGCCGGCAGGAGTTTGGCTTTTTGAAAGCCTTTGGCGCCATGGGCGATTGGATATCGCTGGAGCTGAAACTGATCCTCCGGCACAAGCGCACGCGCTCCATCCTTATCATGAGTGGCCTTTTCCTTTTTTATGGCCTCTTCTTCTACCGCCAGGAAGATGCTGCGAATCAGCCGGGGCTTATTCTGTTTGGGGGCATCCTCATCACGGGTATTTTCATGATGAACTACGGGCAGTTTTTATTCAGTTGGCAAGCCGGTCATTTTGATTTCACGCTTACGCGCCCGTTGTCGCTCCGCCAGTATGTGGAGTCAAAATACTGGCTGTTGGGTACCGTTACCCTGGGCTGCTTTCTGCTTACAATTCCCTATGTGTACTATGGGTGGGAAATCCTGGCCGTTCAAGTGGTCTCATTGTTGTTCAACCTGGGGGTGAATGTTTTTGTGATGATGAACATGGCCATGTGGAGCCCCAAGCGCGTGAACCTGACCAAGGGGGGCACGCTCAACTACGAAGGCGTGGGGGCGGCACAATGGCTCATGGGCTTGCCCGTGCTGTTGGGGCCCTATGTGTTTTATCTTCCCTTCAGTCTGGCGGGGTATCCGTTTGCCGGGCTCTGGGCCGTGGGGGCCGTAGGTGTGTTGGGCATCGCCTTGCGCCCCTACTTGTTAACCATGACGGCCCACCGGCTGGCAGCCCGTAAGTACTCCATGGCTGCCGGGTTTCGTCACGAATAAGCCATTGACCATTTATGATTGAAATACGCGCGCTGCAAAAAAGTTATGGGCCCATCCCCGTGGTGGATATACCCGCGTTAGCCATTGGCAAAGGAGAGCGGTTTGGGCTGGTGGGCAACAACGGGGCGGGAAAAACCACCTTGTTCCGGATGATCCTGGATTTGATCAGGCCCACCGCGGGTGCCGTTTTGATAGACGGGCAAACCGTACAGGGCACCGATGGCTGGAAGCACTACGTGGGCTCCTTTTTGGATGAGGGATTTCTTATTTCCTACCTGACGCCCGATGAATACTTTCGGTTTGTGGGGAAGCTTCACGGATACTCCGATGCCGATCTCCAAACATTTTACGCGCGGTTTGAAGAGCTCTTCCATGGCGAGATCATGGGCCAAAAAAAGCACATTGGCGAGCTCTCGAAAGGAAACTTGAAAAAAGTAGGCATCGCGGCTGCGTTTATCGGCAACCCCTAGGTGGTTCTGTTGGACGAGCCCTTTGAAAACCTGGACCCCACCTCGCAGATCCGGCTGAAACAGTTGCTGATGGAGGAACAAAAAACACGCGCCCTCACCTACCTGATCTCCAGCCACGACCTGAACCACGTAACCGAAATTTGCAACCGCATTGTCATTTTGGAAAAAGGAAAGCTGATCCGCGACCTGAAGGACAGCGCAAATGCCTTGGCGGAGTTGGAGGCGTATTTTAAGGCGTAGCCTGTTGCTGTTTTCGGACGGGTTGCCTACAAGCCCACAAACAAACCCTCGTCACGCAGTTCGATAGGAAATGTCTCCAGATCGCGCGCGCGTTCCAGGCTTTCGCGGCCGGTGCGCAAATCAAAACAGTATCCGTGCCACGGGCAAAGGATTTCACTGCGGTAGTTGAGTTGGCCCCGGCTGAGCGACTCACCCCTGTGCGTGCAGCGGTCGGCCACGGCAAACCACCGCTCGGCAGTGCGCACCAGGCAAATTCGTTTTCCATTGACCACCGCCAACGCTGGCTGGTTTACGGCCACCCGCGCTTCGGCTTCGGCAAGAGAGCCAAATAGTTGTATCCATTGCAGCGCCATCATCCCAAAGGTAGGCGATTGATCAAAAACGGAGGACGTTCACTACTTTTGGAATTGACATCCCTTTCATGTCCTGTTTTGTATGACCAAAACGCTTTTTCTTTTTTGCCTGATAGGCCCCCTGTTGGCACAGGCGCAAACACCCGTGGCACTCAAAACAGCGCTCGATGCCCAGGCCCACGCGCTCGAGCCACAGGTCATTGCCTGGCGAAGACATTTTCATCAATACCCCGAGCTTTCCAACCGCGAGTTCAAGACCAGCGCCTTCATTGTGGAGCATTTGAAGAAATGGGGGCTGGAGGTGCAATACCCCGTGGCCAAGACGGGGATCGTGGCGCTGCTGCGCGGGGGCAAGCCCGGCCCGGTGGTGGCCCTCCGTGCCGACATGGATGCGCTGCCGATCACCGAACGCAGTAGCCTGCCGTTTGCCTCCCAGGAAAAAGCTCTGTATGGCAACCAAGAAACGGGCGTCATGCATGCCTGCGGCCACGATGGCCACATGGCGATACTGATGGCAGTGGCCGAGGTGCTGTCAAAAAACAAGAAAGACCTGAAGGGAACGGTTAAGTTTCTCTTTCAGCCAGCGGAAGAAGGGGCGCCCGATGGCGAAGAGGGGGGCGCTTACCTGATGATTAAAGAGGGCGCGCTGGAAAACCCCACGGTGGACGTAGTTTTTGGCCTACACATTCAATCGCTGCTGCCCTCCGGCACCCTGTGTTACCGCCCCGAAGGACTAATGGCCGCGGTAGATGGCGTGAATATCCGCATCATGGGCAAGGGTGCGCACGGTGCCACCCCGTGGGACAGCGTTGATCCCATTGTGGTGTCCAGCCAGGTGATACAAGGCTTGCAGACCATTGTGAGCCGGCAAACCGAATTGACCAAAAGCGCAGCCGTCATCACCATCGGCAGCCTGCATGCAGGCATCCGCAGAAACATCATTCCCGAAGAGGCCCGGCTGGAGGGCACCATCCGTACCTTTGATGAGGCCAGTCAGCAGCGCGTGCACGACAACATCAGGCGCACGGCCACCCGAATAGCCGAAAGCGCGGGGGCAAAAGCCGAGGTAGACATCTTGGTGATGTACCCCGTAACGTACAACGACCCTAAGCTGACAGAAGCCATGGCTCCCAGCCTGGTGCGGACGGTGGGCCCGGATGGCGTACAAGTCATATCACCGGTAACGATGGCCGAAGATTTTTCCTTCTTTCAAAAGAAAGTGCCGGGGTTCTTTTTCTTTTTGGGCGCTTATCCGGCCGACAGGCAGTTGGCGAAACAGCCCACCCACCATACCGCTGATTTTATGATTGACGAAAAGGCACTGGTGACGGGCGTGAAGGCATTGCTCACGCTGACTACGGATTATATGTATCGAAAGTAACAGCGTTGCACCTGACGCGCCTGGGACAAACATAAATTGCGAAACCCAATAGTTAATACAGTTGAGAACCCGGCCATAGCGCAAACCTGCTGTGCTTGTTGCACAACGATAAAAACAGAACATTTTTCATCCCACAACCCTTAAATTCATTGAAATTTTGCAGTTTAAATTTCAACAAAATGTCAAAATCCTAGTTGTGCAACAGCCACCACTGTTGGGCGCTGTGGCCTAAAGTCTTAATCTCTTTGGGTTTTGTCGCGGGTCAAAAAGTGTTACAATGGTAACAAAGTTGCTCTCAGTCTTGTAGTAGATTACTGTGTGTTTTGTCAGAACTGACTTTCTCAAGTTCTTCCGCTTGGTCGTCCGTGGAAAAAGATTTGGATTAACAGAAATTAAGTCGAGTCGTTTATCAAGTCTGCGTGCAAAATTCTGGATTTCCCTTTGAGTCCAGTTCTCGGTTAAATAGTCAATAATGTTTTGTAGATCGGCTAAGGCCCTGTCGGACCACATCAATTTATAACCACTTCTCATAAAGCTTTTTAGCTTCTCTGTGTGGTTTTACTCGTCCAGCCTTAATGTCCTCTAGCCCCTTGTCGATTGCCGCCCTTTCCTCGTCTGTTATCTCGTCCCACCAGTCCGTCTTTTTCGGCTTTTCTCTCAACATTTTTAGTCTTTCGATAGCGGTATTGTCGTTGAGTCCAGTCACCCACTTAATAATCTCAAGTTTTTCCTTCTCCACATTTAAATCTTTTGTTCTCATGTCCCCGAATTTAAGAAATTTCTGTCAAATCAAAGGCCATTCTGACTAACGTTTCACAAGTTGTTGATACTCAATTTGTACTAACCCCCTATTAGTTGGACAGAATTTTCTTTTAAGTTGTGTAGTACTTGCCGGTTTTCCTGTTCATCCGCCAAGCAAAAGTAGGTGTCTGT
>JALONI010000007.1 GCA_025455015.1 Cyclobacteriaceae bacterium
TAAAAAAGCTCCAACACGGCATTGTCGTCATACCCGAGGCGCGAAAAACGCTTACGCGTCTTGATGCCATAAAACACCTTCTTGCGCGGCTTCTTTTTTTTGGTGACGATCGGCTCCTCCGTATTTTCGTAGAGTTCCAACACCGTAAAGGGCTTGTCGGTGTCGAACGTAAACTGGCCTTCCTGCACCTTGGGCTCGTTTCCCTCCTGGGCCACGGCTGACCCCGCTGCCAACATGCCTGCTATGGCAAAAAGTACTACTCGCATACCGCGAAGATAACGAAAGCGGCACGATGAAACGTATGTTTCAATACACGGAAATGTGAATTACCTGCTGTCCTTTTCGGAAGGCCTGCCCCCGCTGGTCTATAAAATCCGCTTGGCGCGATACGTCCAGCAGGTTGTTTATGTACTCATCCATCACCGTTTGCCGGATGGACACAGGGGCCCCATAGGTAACGGCTTCGTCTATGTACGAATAAATCAACTTTTGAAATTCCTGTTGAAACAACCCGTTGTTGATGAATAAGTCGGCCCCTTCCACGCGGGTGCCGGTCACAGCCATGACGCCAATCACGGTTGGATCGTTGTTGAAAATGTTCAAAAAGAAGTCAACGTATTCCTGCTCCAGCCTGCGGAAGGCGCGGTTGTTGGCGTGATCGGTATAGGCATCGGTGCTGCTGTTCACGCCATCGCGCTTGTTGCTCTTAGATACTTCGTCCCAGACTTGCGCCTGCCCCTGGCGGTGGTCAATAATGTCGCGCAGGTGCTCGTTGGCCATGCCGTAGTACTCCGTGAATTTCTGATCGTTGGCTTGGCCTTTATACTTCCAGCGGCCTTGCTCCACACAAAACACGGGTATGCGCACGCGCCCCTCACCGGGGGGTATCAGCATGTCGCGCGCAATCACGCGGTCTTGCTTGCCGCCCTGCAAAATTTCGCCCGACATCAAAAAGAGCGTGTCGCTTGAAAGATTGCGCCCGATCAGCGTATTCACCGTACCACCCGTGCTTGCCTCGGTGATGGCAATCTGGTTAGCCAACATGGCCTGGTGAAGCGAGATGTAATATCCCATGTTGCCCACTGCTTCCTTGAAGCCGTCTTTCATGCGCAACGGCACCAACCGCAAATGCTTGAATGAGTACCGATTGGCATTTTCGAAATCGGCATACACCAACCCCGAGAAAAAAGGAAAGAAATCGCCCGTGGGCTGCATGCGCGGGCTGGATGACGCCACCTCCACCGCGATCTTTACCGAAGGCACGCGCAAGCTGCGAATGAGGTAGTCGTAAAATCGCTCTTCGGAACTGGCGCGGGCAAAGCTCTTCAAATCCAACATCACCTCGGCCTCGCGCGTGTTGGCATTCCATACGTTGGGCGTAAACAAGGCCATGACTTCACCCTTCTCATCACTGCTGTAGGAGGCCGGGGCCGTGCGCTGCGGGGCGGACGTCAGCCATACGGGTATCTTGGCCAGCGGCCGCGCAGCATTGCTGACGGTAAACACCATGCGCCCGTTGGTATTTGCCGCCAGGCGAACGAACGAGGCTGCGGGCCGTATGTTGATTTGATCCAACAATTGTTGCAGGCGCGCATAGCTTTCCACCGCCAAAAAAATTGGCTTGCCCTGGTAGGTAGCTTCAATGTTATCGCCCCAGTGATCTTTCAGGGTCAACAGCGAGCGCAGGTAAAAGTCGATGGCCGTGGCGATGGAGTTATTCTGTTCGGCTGCCACCGCCTTGTCAAAAAACTGGAGCGCCATGCTTTTGGCATCGGCCAGCCGTTGCTGCTTTTGGGCTTGGTATTTGGCTTTGCTCAGCCGGTAGTACGCCCAATAGGTTTCCCCATCGTCAAAGGTGGCCACGCGCTCAAAGTCTTCGATTTCATCGGCCGCCATGGTTTTGATGCTCAGCTCGTACTCCTCCTTGAACTGATAGTTTTTGTCAATTTGATTTAAGATGGACGTGCTGCTGATGGCAATGCGGATATCGCTCACCAAATCCTGCAGCGCATCTTTCTTGGCCGCGCCCACATAATCGGTCAATTTCTTGCTGCCTTGGCCAATGCCGGTGTAATACCCCTCTTCCAGGGGTTTGGATGAAACCCAGGCCGGGCGGCTGGCAAGCTGCGCAAAGGCGGGCAGCGAAAACAACAGGAACAGGGGGGCTAGGTAGGCTTTCATCGCGGAGGCATTTATTCCGGTTCAACGGGGAATTTGGCAGCTTCGTTAAGCTTCGCGGGCCCTTCGGCCCATTTTTGTTTAAGGCGAAAGGCGGGCGAGGGCCGCAAAAAGCCATTTCAGGCGTTTTGCTTGAACACGCACCGGCACATGGCACAACTACCAAAAATAAAGGCCCGCAGTTTTCCGCGGGCCTTCCTTGAAAGGGTTGGTGCCCGTGTGGTTACGAAACCCATTCCACACTTCGCTTGATAAAACTTGTCAAGTCGGCCCCCGTAAGCATGTTTTGCGAAAGCAAGCCCAAGTCGTAGGCCTGCTTGGCCAGCTTGAGTTGTTGCTCTTCGGTTTCGGCCCGCAGCACTTTTTGGATGATGCCGTGGTTGGCGTTGACAGCCACGTTGTAGCTGTCGGGCATGGTGCCCATGAATCCGTACCCACCGCCCCCGGTGCGCGCCATCTCTTTCATCCTGCGCATCCACTCGCTCATGGTAACAGCCACCGGCAGCTCTTCGGGCGAGAGCGACTCAACGGTGACGGTCATCGCCTTGTTGTTGATGGCCTTTTCAAACAGTGTCTTCACCTTCTCCTCCTCTTCTTTGCTCAGCACGCTGGCCATGGCATCGTCTTTGGCAATCAGCTTGTCCACCGTGTCGCTATCCACGCGCTTGAGCTGTGTTTTCTCCAGCTTTTGCTCCAGGTTGCTGATGAAGTGGCTGTCGAGCACGCCATCCATCACCAGCACATCGTACCCTTTGCCTTTGGCCGATTGCACAAAGGCGTCTTGTTTGCCGGCATCGGTGGTATACAAATAAACCGTTTGCTTCTCTTTGTCGGTTTGGCTGTCTTTGACTTTCTCTTTGTATTCTTCCAACGTAAAATACTTGCCTTCCGTGTTTTTCAGCAGGGCAAAGTCTTTTGCCTTTTCGTTAAATTTCTCATCGCTGATGAATCCGTATTTTACAAACACGCCTATGTCATCCCACTTTTTCTCGTAGGCGGCACGGTCTTTTTTGAACATGTCGCTCAGTTTGTCAGCCACCTTTTTGGTGATGTGCTGACTGATTTTTTTTACGTTGGCATCGCTTTGCAGATAGCTGCGCGACACGTTGAGGGGGATATCGGGCGAATCCAGCACCCCGTGCAGGAGCATCAGAAAATCGGGCACTACATCTTTTACCTCATCGGTAATGAACACTTGGCGGCTGTACAATTGGATTTTGTTGCGCTGTAGTTCAAAATCGTTCTTCACCTTGGGGAAATACAAAATCCCCGTCAGGTTAAACGGATAGTCGACATTCAGGTGAATCCAAAAGAGCGGGTCTTCGCTGAAGGGATACAACTCCTTGTAAAAGGCCAGGTACTCTTCGTCTTTTAAATCGTTGGGCGATTTGGTCCACAGCGGGTGGGGGTTGTTGATGATGCGGTCTTTGGTGATCGTTTTGTACTTGGGCTTGCCCTCTTTGTCGGTCCCGTCTTCCACGCTTTCCTCTTTCGTGCCAAACTTGATCTCCACGGGCAGGAACTTGCCGTACTTCTCCAAAATGCCTTTGAGGCGCCACTCGTCCAAAAACTCTTCAGAATCTTTGTTGATGTGCAGGATCACATCCGTGCCGCGGGTTTCCTTTTTGGTGATTTCGAGTTCAAATTCGGTTGATCCATCACACTCCCACCGGGCCGCTTCATGAGCCTCTGCTTTATACGAGCGCGAGATGACCTCCACTTTATCGGCTACCATAAAGGCCGAATAAAAGCCCAACCCAAACTTGCCGATGATGTCTTTGGCATCGGCCTTGTCCTTAAATTTTTCCACAAATTCCGCGGCTCCCGAAAAAGCAATCTGGTTGATGTACTTCTTGATTTCATCGGCTGTCATGCCAATGCCGTGGTCGCTGACGGTGATGGTCTTTTTCTTCTTGTCAAAGGAGACTTCAATGCGGGTGTCGCCCACTTCGCCCGAAAACTCGCCCAGGGCGGTCAGTTTTTTCAATTTCTGGGTGGCGTCCACGGCATTGCTCACCAGTTCGCGCAAAAAGATCTCGTGGTCGGAATAGAGAAATTTCTTGATGATGGGGAAAATGTTCTCCGTGTGGATGGAAATGGTGCCTTTTTCGGTTGTTGCTGCCATAATGGTATCTGTTCGGTTAAAATAGGGTGCGATGAATCGCGCCAAGCGGGTACTCAAAAGCTGTTCCAACCCCGTGGCAAATGACAGGATGACAGCCTTTTGCCGGGATGCGGCCCCCGAAATGAAACCGGCTGCGCGGTATTCTACAAAAGGATTCTATTTTTGCACCGCTTTTACAAACAGCCCTATGTTAATTCGCACCAAAAACTACCGCCTTGAGAAAAACGTGTACCGGAGCATGGCCCTCAAAAGTGTGCTGCGCCAGCAGTGGTGGGTGGCCTTGATCGTGGTGGGGTTATGCTTACCTGCCATTTGGCTGCCCAGCATCTGGTGGTTTGTTGGGGCGCTGTTGGGCGCGGGGTTATACCTGCTTTTTTGGTGGGTACAGTTTTATGGTGTGACGCAACTGGAGCAAGGGAAAATGCTGTTCGAGCGGTATTCGTACGAAATCACCAGCCAGCAGATTGTGATGAAAGTAAGCGCGCGCGAAGGCATGCCCATCAAGTGGGATCAGATCAAACGCGCCCGGGCGGGCAAGGACTTTTACGTGCTCTTTCTAAGCAAGGCGCAACTCATACACCTTCCCTTTCGCATTTTCAACACCGACAACGAGCGCAAGTTTGTGGGAAATATTTTGAAGGCAAAGGGATTGATTAAGTAACGTTATCCTATCTTTCTTGTCGTTTGGATGGCGATCCGCGACCGACATGACCGAAGAGAGCAAACCTCGTAAACGCCTGCCGCCCACCGAAGCGTGGGCCAAAATACAACACTACTGCGCCTACCAGGAGCGCAGCCACCGCGAGGTAAAAGAAAAGCTGTACTCCTATGGGCTGTTTAAAAACGAGGTAGAGGAACTGCTCACCCGTTGCATCACCGAGGGCTTTCTCAACGAAGAACGGTTTGCCAAAGCCTTTGCGGGTGGCAAGTTCCGGATGAAGAAATGGGGGCGGCTAAAGATCGAACGAGAACTGCAACAACACGGCCTTTCGCCCAACTGCATCGGGCGCGGCCTGAAGGAACTGGACCCGCGTGACTATGCGCAAACGCTCCGGACACTGCTGGCCAAAAAGCTCAAGTCCACCCCTGCGCCCAGCCCGTATGCCCGTAAAAACAAAGTGGCCCGCTATGCCATTGGCAAAGGGTACGAGCCTGAACTGGTGTGGCGCATCCTCCAGGAGCTGCTCGAAGCCTAGTGTTTGTTGGCTGCCTGACATTCTGGGCGGTGGGGCGAATGCTACCTTTGGCCGCGCATAACTGACCGCTGGCACCGTTTCCAATCCATGGCCAAGCCGCTTTCGTATATGCGTTTTTAGTACTTTTGACTTGGCTTAGTGATAATTATGCAACTCATTCACGCATGTGATTCGATTCTTCTACAGTTGGCGCACGTAGTAAACCAGATATCCGATGCCGATTTTGTCAAGCCGGCCCGGTCGCTGGGCTCTTCTTCCATTGGCCAGCATTTGCGGCACACGCTGGAGTTTTTTACCTGCCTGGAACACGGCTTAACCGCGGGCGTGGTGAATTACGACAAACGCGGCCACGACCGCGTAATTGAGCAAGACCGCGTTTTGGCCCGTGAAGTCATTGACCGCATACGCGTGTTTGTGACCACCCCACGCCACGACCAGCATTTGCAACTGGAAGTAGCCTACCTGGCCGACAGCGAGGTTCCCGTAACCATTGCGACCAACTACCTGCGCGAGCTCACGTACAACATTGAGCATGCCGTACACCACATGGCCATCATGAAAATTGGCCTGCGCGAAGTGGCCCCATACATACACGTGCCGCTCGATTTTGGCGTGGCCGTTTCTACCCTGCGGCACCAGCAGCGGGTGGCTTCTTAACCTATCCGTTTGGCCCCCACGTGGTTTCATCGCGTTCGCATCAAATGGCTGCATTGGGAGTATTGGCCCTTTGGCATCCTGCAGGCACCGTTGTTTTTGCTATGGCTCGTGAATGCGGTGCGCAGTGGCTCGCTGTTTTACTTCTCGGCTTCCAACCCCTCCATCCCCACGGGCGGCATGATGGGCGAGTCGAAGTTTGACGTGCTCGAAAAAATCCCGAACGAAGTAAAACCCAAAACCGTGCGCATCACCCTTCCCGCATCCGCGGAAGCGGTGGTCGCAACCATGCGTCATGCCGGCTTAGCCTTTCCCGTCATCTTCAAGCCCGACATGGGCGAACGCGGCTGGATGGTGAGGCAAATCCACGGGCCCACCGATGTGGAAAACTACCTGCGCGAAATCCGCATTGACTTTATCATTCAGGAATGGGTTGCGTTGCCGCTGGAGTTTGGTGTCTTTTATGTGCGCTACCCCAGCGAGGAAAACGGCCGGGTGGTGTCCATCACTGGCAAGGAATTTTTGTCCGTCACGGGCGATGGGAAACAGACCCTGGCCGAGTTAGTGCTCACAAAAGACCGGGCGGTGTTGCAATGGCACGCCCTGAAAAAAAAATATGCGCACGACTGGGCAACGGTGGTGCCCGCAGGACAGCAAAAAGAGCTCGTGTCCATTGGCAACCATTGCCTGGGCACCACTTTTTTGAACGCCAACCACTTGATTACCGAACGGCTTCACCGGTCGTTTGACGCCATCGCCAAAAAGATTGAAGGCTTCTATTTTGGGCGTTTCGACCTGCGTTGTGCCTCGGTTGATGACCTGGAGGCGGGCCACGTCCAAATAGTGGAGTTGAATGGGTGCGGAGCGGAGCCGGCACACATCTATCAGCCGGGGTTCTCGCTGGTGAAGGCACTGGGGGTGCTGCTCCGCCACTGGCAGGCCATGTACCGGGTAAGTGTGGAAAACCATGCGCGGGGCGTACCTTACCTGTCCTTTCAAGAAGGGCGCAAAATCTATGCGCGATTTCAAGCGGCCCAGCGCAGCCATTGACCCGGGGCGGTCAGGTTGCCGTTCAAACACTTTTTGTGGTGCCGCTCGCGAGGCGTATTTTTGACGCCAACCTGAACCCATGCAAATCCTCAACTCCATCCTTACCTGGGTCATGAAAAAGCGAATCCACCAGATTGAGCTGTTCATGAAATACCCGTTGGATGTGCAAGACGAACTGCTGAAAAAGCTCATCGCCACGGCCCGCTACACCGAATTTGGCCAGCGCTATTCATTTGACGACCTGATCAATTACGAAGATTTCAGGCGCAGGATACCGATCCACACCTACGAGCAACTGTTTCCCTACATCGACCGCCAGATGCGGGGCGAACAAAATATTTTGTGGCCCAGCGAGGTGCGGTGGTTCGCCAAATCGTCCGGCACCACCAATGCCCGCAGCAAGTTTATCCCCGTATCGCCCGAAGCGCTGGAAGACTGCCACTTCAAAGGCGGCAAAGACCTGTACTCAATGTACATCACCAACTACCCCGACACGCAAGTGTTCACCGGCAAGGGGTTGGGCATTGGCGGAAGCTATCAGGTGAATGAATACGACCCCACCTCGTCTTCACGCTATGGCGATGTCTCGGCCGTGATCATGCAAAACCTGCCTCCGTGGGCCGAGTTTATCCGCACTCCCAGCCTGGAGACTGCGCTGATGAACAACTGGGAGGAGAAGATCG
Organism: Cyclobacteriaceae bacterium; assembly: GCA_025455015.1. GTDB lineage: Bacteria > Bacteroidota > Bacteroidia > Cytophagales > Cyclobacteriaceae > ELB16-189. The sequence continues at coordinate 7,887 of JALONI010000007.1, forward strand.
AACAGATCGCACGCGAAACGGCTGACGTAAACGTAACCCACATTGCCGGAGTGCCCACCTGGACCGTGCTGTTGTTGCAACGCATCATGGAAGCGAAAGGAAAAAACAGCATCTTGGATATATGGCCCAATTTGGAGGTGTTTTTTCATGGCGCGGTGGCCTTCAAGCCGTATCGCAACTTGTTCAAAAGCATCATCCCCAGCGACCAAATGCGCTACTGGGAAACCTATAATGCCAGCGAAGGTTTTTTTGGCATTCAAGACCAAAAAGACTCGGAAGATCTCTTGCTAATGCTGGACTATGGTGTGTTCTATGAGTTCATCGCAGCCGAAGATGCCGACAAAGAGTACCCTGAAACCGTACCCCTGGGTGAGGTGGAAATTGGCAAAAACTACGCCATGGTGATCACCACCAATGCCGGCTTGTGGCGATACAACATTGGCGACACCGTTAAGTTCACGAGCAAATCGCCTTACCGCATCCGCATTTCAGGCCGCACCAAGCATTTTATCAATGCCTTTGGCGAAGAGATCATCATCGAAAACGCGGAAACGGCCATTGCCCATGCGTGCGAATTGACCGGGGCGGTGATTGACAACTTCACGGCCGCCCCGCGCTACCTGGAGCGCAACCAGCGCGGAGGGCACGAATGGGTAATCGAATTTAAAGTAACGCCCAACAGCCTGGAGCAGTTTACGGCCATCCTGGACGACACGCTGCGCAAGGTAAATTCCGACTACGATGCCAAGCGGCAGCACGATGTGGCCCTGGTGGCCCCCACCATTCACAGCGTGGGCCAGGGTACGTTTTACAATTGGATGAAGAAGCGCGGCAAGTTGGGCGGACAAAACAAGGTACCCCGGCTGAGCAACTCGCGCGAGTATGTAGAGGAGATTTTGGCCATGTAAATCAAGCTGCGGGGCCATCGAAAAAAAAGGCCGGGCAACTGCGTTGCCCGGCCTTGTGCGTTACGGTGCGCCCGTTACGCGGGCTTCCACTTGATGGTGCAGCCTACTGCCTTGGTTTTGGGCGTAGGTACCTCTTTGCCGGCCAGCAATGCGTCTACGGCTTCTTCCACATATTTCTTGGTCACGTTGGCGGCATCGCGGCTGTTATCGATGGAGCCAATGTAGGCCACCGTCAAGTCTTTGGTGAGCACATACACGTGTGGCGTATTAGTGGCTCCGAAAGCTTTGGCCACGTTTTGGGTTTCATCCACCAGGTAGGGAAAGTCGTAGCCTTTCTTCTTGGCGTAGTCCACCATTTTCTCAAAGGAGTCGCCCGCGGACACAGTCGGGTCATTGGGGTTGATGGCAATGACCGGAAACCCCTGCGAAGCATACTTCTTGTTCAGCGCCAGGATGCGCTCGTTGTACGCTTTGCTGACGGGGCACGTGTTGCAATCAAACATCACAATAAAGCCTTTGGCGGTTTTGAAATCTGCCAACGACACCATTTTGCCATCTACATTTTTGAGTTTGAAGTCAGCCACCTTATCGCCTACGTCATAACCTTCTTTTACCGGTGCGGCCGCCACCAGCAGCGCAGCCACCGCCAACAGGGAGAGTACTTTTTTCATGGTTTTATTTCTGTTTGGTTTATTTTACTTCGTCAATCAGTTTTTCGAGGTCGCCCTCGTGCAGTTCCTTGTCCACAAACGTGCGCTTGCCCGTTTTGGTATTCACGATCAGGGTAGCCGGGATGGCACCCTGCCACGTTTTTTCGATGACGTCAATCCACACGTTCGGATCTTTTTCGTCCAGGATCACAACCGTGGATTTCAGTTTTTTGCGCTCCACAAATTTATACACTTTGGCCGGGTTGGGGTCCAAGTCCAAGTCTACACTGACCAACGTTACGGCCACATCGGTTCGGGTTTGCCCCAGTTTCTCAAAGAGCGGCATCTCTTTGATGCACGGGGCGCACCAGGTAGCCCAGAAATTGATCACCTGAATTTGGTCGGATGGCTTTTCGATCAGTTGCTTGAGTTGTTCTACCTTCACCCGCGGGGGCGTCTGCCCGGGCAGCGCGCCCATTGACAGGGTCAGGACAAGAACAAGAATATACTTCATGGTGAAAGGGGATACGAAGTTGAGCGCGCGAAGTTAGCCAGCCGGAACGCTTTTACATGAGCGGAGCAATGCATGTACCGTTTTTCTGATAAAATCGTCTTTTTCAGGCATTTAGAAAATGGCATAAACCGGGCCAAAATAGAATTCCACAAAATCGCGGGGTTGTCCACATTACCGCTTTGTTACTTGTCAACAACTTGACTTTCAAATTTTTACCACGAATTCCGGAAGGCTCTTTTTTGTGGACAACTTTCCGCGGCAAAAATTTGAACCTTTTTGTAATGGTCAGATTTTCAGGGCCATAGAAGCATTACTTTTAACCATTTTCGCGTAAGGTTTATGGGCAACAGGATCACGTCATTATTCAACATCGAGTACCCCATCATACAGGCCGGCATGGTCTGGTGCAGTGGCTGGCGGCTGGCCTCGGCCGTGAGCCACGCGGGGGGCCTGGGGCTCATCGGGGCCGGGTCTATGCACCCGCCTGTGCTGCGCGAACACATCCAAAAATGCAAGGCGGCCACCTCCAAGCCGTTTGGGGTAAACGTGCCGCTGCTGTACCCGCAAATCGATGAACTCATGCAAATCATTGCGGAAGAACAGGTGCCGATTGTCTTCACCTCGGCCGGCAACCCCGCCACGTGGACCGGCTTTCTGAAAAGCCGGGGAATGACTGTGGTGCATGTGGTGAGCAGTGCCAAGTTTGCCTACAAAAGCGAACAGGCAGGCGTGGATGCCGTAGTGGCCGAAGGCGTGGAGGCCGGTGGCCACAATGGCCGCGAGGAAACGACCACGCTGTGCCTGGTGCCGCTGGTGTGCGAAGCCGTGCGGCTGCCCGTCATCGCAGCCGGTGGCATCGCTTCCGGAAAAGCGATGGCCGCCATGGAGGCGCTGGGTGCGGACGGGGTGCAGATCGGCTCGCGGTTTGCCGTCAGTGTGGAGTCATCCGCCCATGAGCGCTTCAAACAGCGCGTGGTGCAAGCCACCGAGGGCGACACCGTGCTGACCTTAAAAAAACTCACCCCCGTGCGGTTGCTCAAAAACAAATTTTACGAGGCCATTGCCAAAGCCGAAGCGCACTCTGTTTCGAATGAAGAATTGAGAGCCCTGCTCGGCAAAGGCCGCGCAAAAAAGGGCATCTTCGAAGGCGACCTGGACGAGGGCGAACTGGAGATCGGCCAGGTGTCGGCCGCGTTGCGAGACATCAAGCCCGCAGGCGACATGGTTCGCGAAATCTGGCAGGACTATCTGGTCACCAAAACACGAATGGCCTCCTCATGAATCTGCGGCAGATCAAAGAAACGTGCCTTTACATGCGCGATCTGGAACAAGCCCGCGCCTTCTACCACGGCCTGTTGGGCTTGCCGGTCATCCACTACGTGCCCGACAAGCATATCTTTTTCCGGGCGGGCCCCTCGGTGTTGTTATGTTTCAATCCCGATGACTCGCGGCTAAAGACGAGCCCTCCGGGTCATTTCAGCGAAGGCAAATACCACTTTGCGTTTGAGATTCCGGCTCATGAGTACGAAGAACACAAACGGCAACTTCGCGCGCGCGGCATTGTGATCACCGATGAGGTAACGTGGGCCAACGGGATGCAGTCGGTGTACTTCGAAGACCCCGCGGGCAACGTGCTGGAATTGGTGCCCGAGGGCGTGTGGGAGTAAGATTGCGTTTCTTTGGGTGCTGCACCTTGTGGCCGGGCCACGAACGTATCTGGAACACCAGCGTTGGCACAAGGTGCCAAAAACCTGATGTGTCATGAGTGGGCCCGTTTAAAGCACAATCACTTCCTTATCATGTACTTATCAAATGTTGCGTGCTGCATAATTTCTGTGATTTCGGCCAGTCAGTTTTATCCGATCTTCTCGTCACGAAATTACACGGGGCTGTTGGTCGGATTACATGGCTCTTCGGTTGTGCAACAACCACAACGTGTTTCTGTAATGGCGGGGGTCGATCTCCTCACTACGTTTCGATTTCACTTTTTTTTGCCCCGGCACAGGTCGTACCTAGTCGGGCTCGAAAATTTCATTTCTAAGCCGGCCACCGCACAAGCCCAAACGTTACGTCTTTAAGGGCCTTGGAAACACTCCTATTCAGACGGAAATTATACCCTGAGAACAGGGGTGATAATTTTACATTGCGGGTATTAACAAATAACTAATTTTCTGTCCAATGCAAAGCATATCTGACAATACCTTACTTGACAAAGTTAAAGCCGAAGAAAGCGCCTCTTTTGCGTTGTTGTACAAATTCTATTTTGCGCCAATTGCCTCATACGTAAAAAGAAATCAAGGGAATAACGAAGACGCAGAAGACATCTTCCAAGAAACAGTTCTGGTGTTACTTCAAAAAGTACGAGAACCGGATTTTGTATTGACTTCATCTCTAAAAACCTACCTGTATGCCATTTCAAAAAATCTTTGGCTAAAACGGCTAAGGGATAATAAAATAAAATTCAGTGATAGCGCCAACGTTGACTTTGAAATAGAACCATTTGAAATTGAACAAGAAATATCAAAAGAAGAAAAAGTAACGTCATGGCTTAGCAAAATCACCGAAAACTGCCAACGTATACTAAAAGCAATTTTCTATTACCAAGAACCAATGAGTGCGCTCATGGCAAAGATGGGCTGGAAAAATAAACACACGGCAGCCAATCAACAATATAAATGTATTCAGCAAATAAAAAAAGAACGGCAAAAAGAAAAGGGGCTTGATTAGCCCTTTTTCATTCAACGATGCCTGGGTGATAATTTTTAATTTGAGGTATCAATATGAAATTCGCCATAAAGCTTGCCAAGGCCCCGCAAGGCCTCTGCAAATAGTATGACTTGGCGATCACTTGCCTGTAGCCGAACCAAATAAATTTTTCAATTAATAACGTAAAACAACAATCGTATGTCAAAAAGAACGAAAATAATCCTTTGTGTGGTTTCCGTTGCCTCACTGGCAGCGTGTATTTATCACTTCTTCGGTTAAACCATCTACCTTTAAAAGTGTAAACAATGGAAGAGTCAATAAATGTCTGGGGCATCAAAGAGTTTGAGGGCGATGGTATAAGCTGCCCGATTACTCCCGCAAACCTGCCCATCCACAAAAAACTAATACTTTTCTTTTTTAGGTTTGGCATTTGCCCAATGTGTGTAACAATGAGCTTGGGCTATAGTATTCTAAAACCTTTTAAAAGAATGGTTGCCGAGTTCAAAAAGTAACACAATAACAATTGCTCATAAATGCCGCTGGCATTTATGAGCAATTTTTTTCATTGTAGAGAGCTTGGCAAAAAACGCGCTGCCTACAAGGGCGTTGCTCCTGTAGGACAACACTCAACCCTTGACTGCCGTCTCTACGGCTTTACGACTTTCTCCCCACTCATACATCAGGTTGATAACAGGCATTAATGAATGACCAACATCTGTAAGTGTGTAATCAACTCTTGGTGGAACCACTGCATACACTTTGCGACTAATAATCTTATCGTCTTCAAGCTCACGCAAATTTGCCGTGAGCATTCGCTTACTTATTCCCTTTACCAACCTGGATAATTCACCAAACCTGCGGACATCCGTAGAAATCAAATAAATTATCATAGGCTTCCACTTTCCACCTATCACTTTCAGCGTTTCTTCAACGGGGCAAGAAAAAAATTCGGTACAATTTTTTGACATAACTGACTGATTTTGTGCAATTGTTACTCTTTGGTAACTAATAGCGTTTCGTGTAACTACTTTTAAATGTAGATACTATAAACGATTGTTGCAAATCATTTAAAATTCAATGCGTGGTGGACAAGAAAAAAATACTGATCATCAATGGTCATCCAAACCAAAATAGTTTTTGCCGTGCCTTAGCGGATGCTTACCACAAAGGAAGCAAATCAGAAGGACACGAAGTCCAACTGCTGCATTTGAGGGATTTAGAGTTTACGTTAGATCTCAGTAAGTGGCGCAGCCTTAACACGGACCTTGAACCAGACCTATTACGGACACAACAACTAATTACGTGGGCAAATCATATAGTGGTCATTCATCCCGTATGGTGGGGTTCTGTGCCCGCATTGTTAAAAGGCTTTTTTGACCGTGCGTTAACATCCGGATTTGCTTTTAAGCACAGAGAAAACAGCCATTTATGGGATAAACTGTTAAGCGGAAAAACCGGGCATATAATCTATACCGGTGATACCCCGACTTGGGTATATAAATTGTTCTATAACTCGCCCTCCGTTAAGCAGGTTAAAAAAATTACGCTGGAATATTGCGGTATCAAACCTGTAAAAGTTACCGCCATTGCTCCCATCCATAATTCTACGGCAGAATTTCGGAAGAAATGGCTAAACAAAATTGAAGCAATAGCCAAAAATCAAAATTAGGAGAGGCATTTTTGAGTCTACATTCAAGTAGTCCGAAAAGGTTTAAACACCATAGTCAGTGATCGATTGATACAAATTGATAGGTACGTAGCCAAACCCATTTGAACCTTTGATACAGGACAAAAAAGAATGGTTTGGATAAAGAAGACGGCACACAATCAGGGAACCTGCCTTGCCTGTTGCCGCGGGCAGCGCACGCCTCTCACATCCCAGGGCTGGCAGATGCTACTGCATGTGCCACTTCCATTGTCGAACCGGCTCTGAGGCATTGGCTGTGGGCTGTTGCTGTGTACGCCAGTCCTGGTAGTCTTTAAATTGTACACAGTCATTCAGCAACTCGTTGTCCTGCAGGATTCGAATGATTTTTTCACGCTCAAAGGTTTTCCAAAACAACTCTTGTTCGCTCTTTGCCAGGGATGACACCCGTACAAACTCGATCCCCTTATATACTTCTGGCTGCAGCTTCATATCATTATCCACGCTTTGTTTACTTTTATGCGGGGCCTCACGCACACGTAACCCCGCGCAAACCTTTATTTCGACACGTTATGGCAAAATCAATGCCTGTTTTGGTGCTTGGTATAGGGCTGTTGGCCGGTTGCCAACCCACCCCGGGTACAACTACGACCCGCACGCTCGAAGCGGATTTCAAAAGCTATTGGTACGCAGGCCTGGCCGAAATCAGCAGCTATGAATTGGACCAATCGCGCTATGGCGAACCCCGAAGCGGAACGGCCGTGCTCATTTTTGTCACCGAGGACTTCTCGAAAACAAAACACGTGAAGTTGGACGACCCGGCCCGGGCCGCGGCCGACAAAGAAAGTGTACTCAAACTGAATTTCACCAAGAATTTTGTCACCGGCCTTTATCCGTATTCCATGATGTTGTCATCGTTTACGCCCTTGGGCTGGCAAGGCCACGCCCTGAAGCTGTCGATGAGCAGCCAGGAATGGTGCGGACACATGTACACACAGGTCAATCAACAAGCGGATGGGTTTCATGTGCTGTCGCGATCCTATTTTGAAAAAGAGGGAGACGAAGAATTTTCGCTGCCCTTGGTGTGGCTGGAAGATGAGTTGTGGGCGCTGCTGCGGATTTCCCCTTCGCAATTGCCGGTGGGCGAGTTTGACTTGCTGCCGGGCTTGTTTTTTTCGCGCTTGCTCCACCAGCCCCTCAGCCCCGTGCGGGCCGAAGGAAAACGAGAAACCAAAGACGGTCAATCGACCTATTCGATTGCGATGCCTTCGCTGGGACGCACGCTGGCCATTTCCTTTCAATCAACGTTCCCCTACGGCATCACGGGCTGGGAGGAAACGTTTCAGGAGCGCGGCCAGCGCGTGACCACCACCGCCCGGTTGAAGAAAACACTGCGCACGGATTACTGGGCAAAAAACAGCAATGCTTTTCTGCCGCTGCGCGATTCGCTGGCCTTGCCGCGCTAACCCCTTTCTACCGACTATGCCCCTCGCCAACCAACGAAGTAAGTTTGCCCTCGCGCGCGATCACACGTTTCTGAATTGCGCCTACATGTCGCCTTTGCTCAAAACCGTGGAGCAGGCAGGCCTGGCGGGCATACGCCTAAAGCGCAACCCGGGGTACATGAATGCCCGCGACTTTTTTGACACCACCGACCGGGTGCGTGCAGTGTTTGGCAAACTCATTCACGCACCCGCGCAACAAATCGCCATGATCCCTTCGGTTTCCTATGGCATGGCCGTGGTCACGAAAAATCTGTCCATCCGAAAAGATCAACACATCATGGTGGCCGATGGTCAGTTCCCCAGCAACGTGTACCCTTGGCTAAGGGTGCAGGCCGATACGGGTGCCCGCGTACGGATCATCGATCCGCCCCACACACGAGAACACCGGGGCCGGCAGTGGAACGCGCGCATCCTGGAATCCATTAACCACCAGACGCGGCTGGTTGCCTTGGGCAATATTCACTGGGCGGATGGCACTTGGTTTGACTTACAAGCGATCCGCCAGCGCACGCGCGAAGTGGGGGCCTGGTTGGTCATTGACGGCACGCAATCAGTGGGCGCATTGCCATTGGATGTGCGCGCCATCCAACCCGAGGCGTTGATCTGTGCCGGCTACAAATGGCTGCTGGGCCCGTATGCCATGGGCATGGCCTATTACGCACCCGCGTTGAACCACGGCACCCCGGTCGAAGAAAACTGGATCAACCGCTTGCACAGCGAAGACTTTACGGGACTGGTCAACTACCAGCCCGAATACCAGCCGGGCGCCTTGCGCTATGATGTGGGCGAGCGGAGTAACTTTGTTTTGACGCCCATGATGCTTGCGGCACTAAAGCAAGTGCTGGCATGGAAGCCCTCCGCTATTCAACAGTATTGCCAACACATCACGCAGCAGGAAGTAGTGCGTTTGCGCCAGCATGGCTTTTGGGTGGAAGAAGAGGCGTGGCGCGCCCATCACTTGTTTGGCATTCGCCTGCCGGCAGACATTCCGCTGGAAAAGGCCCGTAAAAAACTCGCGCGCGAAAAGATATCTGTCTCGTTTCGGGGCGATGCCATCCGGGTATCGCCACACGTGTACAATACGACACGCGACATAAAAAACTTAGGTGACGCCTTACTGGAGCTAACCCGATAGAATCATGAAGATGTTGGTGTTTCTTTTTTTCACCCTGGCCTCAAGTAGCGACCTGGCCTTCGCCCAACCTTACACGCTGGTGTTTCTGCACAAAAAGACCCAGCCACAAGAGCTGCCCAAAGAAAAAATGGAGGAACTGATGCGCGGCCACATGGCCAACATGGACCGGTTGGCGAAGGAAGGGAAACTCAAAGCTGCCGGCCCCTTTGATGGCGGTGGCGGCATTTTTATTTTCCAGTCGGGTTCGCTTGATGACGTGCGCGCCTGGGTGGCTACCGACCCGGGTGTGCAGGCGCAGCGATGGGACATCGAGATCGTGCCCTACCAACCGCAGGTGGGCCAACTGTGCGTGGCGCCCGAACCCTACCAAATGGTGTCTTATTCGTTTATCCGCTTCCAATCCAACGTGTCAAAAAGCAATGTACAGCAGGCCGATGGGTGGATGAATGCCCACCGCCAATACATCAAAACCCTATTGCACGACCAACTCATCACCCATGTTTACCTGGGCGATGAAAACGACTCGGTAATTCTGGCAGCCGGGAATTGGAGTGCGGCACAATGGACGGGCGATGAGGCCGTGAACCAGGGACTGCTCGTGCCGACTTTCAAAACGCTGTGGATCGCCCGCGGCAGCTTTTGCGAAAAGTAGGCCCGAAGGCCCGGCCGCGTTCAACGTTTCCCGCTTTATTAAAATTTATTCGCGCGTCCGTAATTAATTCCTGGCGCGTGCAACCAACGGAGTGCGTGTAGGCGATACAAGACCAGCATGAGCGTAGCTGCAGACCAGAAGTTCACCGAGCTGATTGACCAGTCGCGGGGCATTATTTACAAAGTCATCCGGTTGTACGTGCGCAACCCCGAAGATGAAAAGGACCTCTTCCAGGAGATCCTTTTCCAGGCGTGGAAATCATACCCCCGCTTTGACGGGCGGTCGAAGTTTTCCACTTGGCTGTACCGCGTGGGGCTAAACACCGTGCTCACGTTTCAGCGAAGGCCCGACCTGGTGCGCGCTACGGATAACCTGGAGCCCGTGGGCGGCAGCGACCACTCGCACGAGCGAAACGAAAGTGTGGATGCCCTCTACCAGGCCATCCGCGAGCTCAACGACATCGACCGGATGATCGTCACGCTGCACCTGGATGGCTACGAGAACGAGGAGATCAGCGAAATCGCTGGGATCACCAAAAACCACGTGGCCGTTAAGCTGCACCGCATCAAAGAAACGCTGACCCGAAAACTGAAAGACCTATAACATCATGGACTTGCAACAGGCTTGGAATAAACTGCGCGATGAGCGGCTGAGCAAACCGACCTCGGAGGCGCTGAACATCGGCACGAAATCAAAACATCCTATTCAAAAACTGAAGTCCGCGTACCTGACCACCACCCTTTTTGCCGTGGTGTTCCTGTTCGTTTTTGTGGCCCTGCTTTTCGTCTTCCGCGAGGGCCTGATCCAAGCGTTCCTTTGGTTGATGATTGCCTCGTACACCGCAGCGGTGATGGTCAACTACCGAATGTACCAAAGGCTGGAGCCGGTGATCCCACCCGATCAGGATTTGAAATCCGTACTGGTCAACACCCATGTACTCATCACCAAAAACATTCGGATGCAGGAGTACGTGGCATTGTTCATTTACCCGTTTGCCGGGGCTACGGGCTTTTTTATGGGGGGCGCCACCGCCAGTGGCGACATCATGGGGATGCTGGCAAAACAACAAGTGATCATCGCGCTGATCATCATGGTGATCGTACTGACGCCCGCCTGCTTTTATCTGTCGCGCTGGTTGTACCGCGTGTCGTATGGCAAGTGCCTGAACGAGTTGCAGGAGCGCATCAACGCCTTAGACGATCCCGCCTGAATCGCGTGCCTTCGCGCTCGGTAGACGCGACATGATAACAATCTCGCCCCAGCCCCGGAGGGGCGACATATCGGTAGCAAAAAAAAGGCATTACCAACGAAGCTCCGTTAGGAGCGGCATGTCCCTAGCCACAGAACATCGCCAAGCGCATCGCCCCAGCCCCGGAGGGGCGACATATCGGTAGCAAAAAAAAGGCATTACCACGAAGCCCCGTAGGGGCGGCATATCGGTGGAACACACCCACAGATGACCGGGCACGATGGCACCAACCATCGCCCCAGCCCCGGAGGGGCGGCATATCGGTAGCAAAAAAAAGGCATTACCAACGAAGCTCCGTTAGGAGCGGCATGTCCCTAGCCACAGAGCATCGCCCCAGCCCCGGAGGGGCGACATATCGGTAGCCGACATATACCACCGCGGTTTTGTAGTTTTGGCCCATGAAAAAATTGGCATTGGACGACCTCGGGCGCTTGTCGGTCGATCAATTTAAATCGGCAAAAAAATTACCCCTTTGCCTCGTGCTCGACAACGTGCGCAGCCTGCACAACGTGGGCTCTGCCTTTCGCACGGCCGATGCCTTTCGCGTGCAAAAAATCTTCCTCACCGGCATCACCGGCACACCACCCCACCGCGAAATCGAGAAAACCGCGCTGGGCGCCACCGCCTCCGTGGATTGGCAGTACGCCCCCGACACGGCCGCACTGCTTCAGGAACTCCGCGCGCAGGGGTGGACTCTGGTGGCCGTGGAGCAAACAACGGAAAGCGTGCCCCTGCAACAGTTTGCCATGCCCGCAAACCAAAAGCTCTGCCTTGTTTTTGGCAACGAAGTACATGGGGTGAGCGAGGCAGCCGTGGCGCTGGTACACCAGGCGCTGGAAATACCGCAGGCAGGCACCAAGCACTCGCTCAACATTTCAGTGTGTCTGGGTATTGTGGTGTGGGAAGTGTTTAAAAAACAGTCCCTTTCCGGATAGGGAATTGTATCTTTGGGACGATTCCCTAAATGCTTTGACCACCGATCGCTACACCCAACGCGGGGTTTCCGCCAGCAAGGAAGACGTACACCGCGCCATTCAAAATCTGGACAAAGGGTTATACCCGAGGGCCTTTTGCAAGATCGTGCCCGATCTGCTGGCCCACGATCCTCAGTACTGCACCGTCATGCATGCCGATGGTGCCGGCACGAAATCATCACTGGCCTATCTGTATTGGAAAGAAACGGGTGATCTTTCCGTATGGAAAGGCATCGCGCAAGATGCCATCATCATGAACATCGATGACCTGTTGTGCGTGGGCGCTACAGGACCCATCTTGCTGTCATCTACCATCGGGCGAAACAAGCAGGTGATCCCCGGAGACGTGATCGCCACCATCATCGAAGGAACGGAAGACGTTTTGGCCATGCTGCGGAAACACGGTATGGAAATACACAGCACCGGTGGCGAAACGGCAGACGTAGGCGACTTGGTGCGTACGATCATTGTGGACAGTACCGTAACGGCACGGATGAAGCGCAGCGAAGTAATTGACAATGCCAACATCCAAGCGGGCGATGTCATCGTGGGGTTGGCCTCGTTTGGTCAATCGACCTATGAACAAGAATACAACGGAGGGATGGGAAGCAACGGGCTCACGTCCGCACGACACGATGTGTTTCATCACGCCTACACCGCAAAATACCCCGAGACATTTGATCCGGCCGTGGACGAAAAGCTGGTGTACACAGGCCCACATAGGGTGACTGATCACCTTGCAGATGTGCCTGTAAATGTGGGGAAGTTGGTGTTGTCGCCCACGCGCACCTATGCCCCGGTGGTGATGGCGATTTTGCAAACCCAACGCGCGGCCATTCACGGCATGGTGCATTGCAGCGGTGGCGCCCAAACAAAAGTCCTTCACTTTATCGACAAACTGCATGTCATCAAAGACAATCTGTTTGAAACCCCTCCGCTGTTCCGGTTGATTCAGCAATGCTCGGGCACAGATTGGAAAGAAATGTATAAAGTCTTCAACATGGGCCACCGATTGGAGATGTATACCGATGCCTCGACCGCCCAGCACATCATCCAAACGGCCTCGCATTTTCAGATCGAGGCAAAAGTGATCGGGCGCGTAGAAGAGGCTCCCGCCAAACAAGTGACGTTGAAAACCTCCGCAGGCGAGTACACCTACGGGTAGCCGACTGGCAGACCCTTGCCATTGATGTAATTTCCGCCCGGCACGCGAGGCGTTTTTCTACATTCGCAACCTAATCCTGTGATGATATGAAAATGTACGTTGTCCTTGCCTTGGTGGCATTAGCCCCGCTGGCGGTTGCTCAAAAAAAATCGTTACCCCCAGTGGCCAAAAAGCCCCTCACCCACGCGGTGTATGACGGTTGGAAAGAAATCCCCTACAAACAACTCACGCCCAATGGCGAAGTAGCGGCCGTCACGATCAATCCGCAGGAGGGCGATGGCAAAATTGTTTTCTATCATTTGAAAACGAATGCCCAGGATTCCACAAAACGGGCGGCCGAGATAGCCCTGACCTACGACAGTCGCCATGCCATCTTCAAGATAAAGCCACCCCAAAAGCTGGTCAAAGAGCTGCGCAGACAAAAAAAGAAAAAAGAAGACCTACCCAAAGACTCCCTGGGCATTTACACCATCAGCACGCGCAAAACCGAAAAGATAGCGGGTGTGAAGTCGTACAAGATCGCAGAGAAATCCGGCCAATGGCTGGCCTATCAACTGGAGCCTAAGAAAGAAGCCCCCAAACCTAAAGACGAGAAAACCAACCCCGGGGAAACGAAAAAGCCGGCCAAGAAAGTAAAACCCAATAATGACGACAACGGTTACACGCTCGTGTTGCGAAATTTGATAACCCGTCAGGAGCAGGCGTTTGGCTATGTGCGCGACTACCTATTGGCCAAAGAAGGGCAAGGACTGTTGTTTGCCACGGCAGGTAATGACAGTACGCTAAAGCCGGGTGTGTATTGGTACGATGGTGCCAAATTGCAGTCGCTGTACGAAGGGAAAAGCAAATTCAAATACAAGGGACTTTCGGTTTACGAAAACGGGACACAGGCGGTCTTTTTGGTGGATACGGATACCACCAAAGCCCTCGTTCGTCAGTTCAAACTTTTTTGGTGGCGTAAGGAGATGGCACAAGCCCACCAACTGCCGGTGGAGGAGCAATTGGGCATACCCATCAATTGGATGGTGAGCGAACACTACACTCCCAACTTTTCCAAAGATGGCAACAAACTGTTTTTTGGCGCAGCCCCCAAGCCTGTCGTAGCGGATACCACATTGCTGCCCGAAGAGATCGTGAATGTAGAAGTGTGGACAGGCGATGACGACTACATCTATCCGCAGCAAAACCGGCAGTTGGAAAACGAGAAGAAGCGCTCCTACCTGATGGCGCTGGACTTGAGCCAAGATCGAAAGTCGGTTTGGCAAGCCGGCAGCCCCGAAACGCCCAACATTGTGTGGGGCGATGAGGGCAACGCCTCCGTGGCACTGGCAGAAACGGATGTGAACTACCGCAAAATGATCACGTGGGACACCCAGAATTTCTCGGACGTTTACCTCTACGACTTTGCGCAAGGGCTGAAAAAGAAAATCGCGGTGAAGCTCAAGGGCAATGCCGCGCTCTCGCCCAAAGCCCGCTTTGTCTATTGGTATAGCCTGGCCGACACGGCCTGGTTCAGCTACTCCATCGCGCAGGACAAAATCGTTCCGCTTACTGCGTCTCTTCCCGTGGCGTTCGCAGACGAAGAAGACGACCACCCCGACTACCCAAGCCCGTACGGCAGTGCCGGATGGATCAAAAATGACGAGGCCTTTATCGCATACGATCGGTACGACCTGTGGAAGCTGGACCCTCTGGGTGTTCAGCCTGCGACAAACCTGACCCGGATCGGGCGCACCGAAAAAATCCGCTTCCGCTACCTGCGGCTGGATGCCGAAGAGCGTTTTATCGATCCCGACAAGGAACTTTTGCTCAGTGCCTTTCACGAAACAACCAAACAGGCCGGCTACTACAAACTCAATTTGAAAGACGGTAAGCTGACGAAATTGCTGATGAGCGACCAGCGCTACGCCTTCACCGCCAAAGCCAAACAAGCCAATCAGCTTTTGTTCACCCGCGAAAGCTTCCGCGAATACCCGGACGTATGGACCACCGACCTTTCGTTTACCGCACCCAAAAAACTTACCGAAGTCAACCCCCAGATGAAAAACTACCTTTGGGGAAGTGTGGAGCGCGTGCGGTGGATATCGCTGGACAACATCCCGCTGGAAGGACTGCTGTACAAACCAGAGGGCTTTGATCCCAAAAAGAAGTATCCGACGATGGTCTATTTCTATGAAAAATATGCCGATGATATCCACCAACACCATGCGCCCGCGCCCATCCGCTCGTTTATCAACTTTTCGCTGTATGCCAGCAACGGGTATGTGGTGTTTGTGCCGGATGTCGTTTATAAAATTGGCTTTCCGGGCGAAAGTGCGCACAACTGTATTCTGCCCGGGGTCACCTCGCTGATCGAAAAGGGGTTTGTGGACGAAAAGCGCATCGGCATACAAGGGCATAGCTGGGGCGGCTACCAGACTGCCTATTTGGTTACGCGTACCAACCTGTTTGCCGCGGCCGAAGCGGGCGCACCCGTAGTAAACATGATCAGCGCCTATGGGGGCGTGCGGTGGGAGAGCGGTCTGAGCCGGATGTTTCAATACGAAAAGAGCCAGAGCCGGCTGGGCGGCACGCTGTGGGAAAAGCCCATGCTGTACATTGAAAACTCCCCCATCTTTTTTGCCGACAAAGTGCAGACCCCGTTGCTCATGATGCACAACGATGCCGATGGGGCCGTGCCCTGGTACCAGGGCATCGAATACTACATGGCCCTGCGCAGGCTGAACAAGCCCGTGTGGATGCTAAACTACAATGGCCAGGGCCATGGGCTTACACAGCGGCAAGACCGCACCGACTTCGCCATACGGATGATGCAGTTTTTTGACCACTACCTAAAAGGCACGCCCATGCCCACGTGGATGAAAGAGGGTGTGCCCGCGGTGGAGAAGGGCATCACCAAGGGGTATTAGCCACGTAACGAGCAGGCAAATTCCAAAGGAGACTGTGGCCTTGGCGGTGCCACGCCATTCTTACTTCGATACCCATTAAGCGGATATCTACGTATATTCGCTGGCTATACGAACGTAGTTCGCATATATGGGAGTTGGCGGCAACTGCTTCGGACAATTTAGTGACATGGAAAAAATACTTGGATTTATTGACTTACTAGGATTCAGTAAAATGGTTTCAAAAGACCATGACAAAGCAACCGACATCCTTGACGACTTTTACAATATCTGTTTCAGAATAATAAAAGAGAATCAACAAGTTGAAGGGAATCTATTCTCTGACTCATTAATGGCTTACTCGACTGACAACGCAGCATTAATTAACTGCTTGACAGAAATATATCGACAATGTCTGAGAAAGAATGGAGAATATGAAAATACAGAGAATTTCTTCCTTCTACCGCGCGGTGCTGTGAGTATTGGTTTCGTAAACATTGAGGAAAGACACAC
Organism: Cyclobacteriaceae bacterium; assembly: GCA_025455015.1. GTDB lineage: Bacteria > Bacteroidota > Bacteroidia > Cytophagales > Cyclobacteriaceae > ELB16-189. Next base: position 24,388 of record JALONI010000007.1, read on the forward strand.
TTCACCCAATTTGAAAAAGGATTTTATTGTTAGTCCCGCCTTAGTTCATTCGGCTGGACTTGAGAAAATGATAAAGGGTAGCAGATTATTAATTGCGGTAAAAAGCGAAAAAGAAGATTTAGGAATTACATGGAATCAAGACATTAAAAGTATACTTTTTGAAAATTCATCATTTGAATTCTGGAAATATTATCAATACATGGACACACTGTGGTTTCTTGATTTAACGAAGGACTACAATACACAGAAGGCCGAAGTAATTCAACTAATTAAGATTGCTGCCAAGTTGACAAAGGAAAACTCAAACGAGGCATCCGTGTTAGACCAACATACTAACACTTTACGAATTGGACTGTTAAGCTATACCAAATTTCTAGGACGCGAGAATGATGAAATCATCAATCTCATAATTTCCGACTTTCAAGATGATAAATATTGGTTAATCTGGATGACACTTATAGAAATGATTATGAACTCGACCTATGAGTGGAAATATGCAGCAATGAGATCTGTTATTACGTTTTACCAAAAGACAAGTTTGACCGAAGGATGGATTCACGTTTTAAAGGAAATTAATAATCCAAAGAACAGCTACATCAAGGCATCGTTTACAAAATTCTTGGACGAGATGAGCATTCAAACAATAGATTAGTGAAAAGCAGCAGCCGCCAACAAAATGTTTGCGCAATGGTGGGGTGACGTGTATGTTCAAAGTGTTATCTTCGTTCAACGTTTGGTCACGTGGGACAAATACGTTTTCAAAAGCCCACCACTGCGCAAACACCAACGTTGCCGGTAATTATTTTATGACAAAGTGTGCCCAACTATTTTGTGGACTTCTGATAATCGTTTCGTGTACACCGACAAAGACTAACGAGACAGAATGGTTTGAAACAGATTGGATTTTTGTTCGCGATTCTTCCAATTATTTCAACTTTGACCCTAGGTATATTGGACTAAGATTTCGAAACGACACATTGATAACAATCTCAGACCTTTGGTTGACACATGAGGGACGGTATTCAGTTAATGGAAATCAAATCCAGGTCTTTGACGAGGACTCGACAGACTTTGAAATAATCAAACTGACAAAGGACTCATTAATACTTTTTGGTTACACTGACACATTGAAATACTACAACAGAACTTTTGAGTTTGACCAAGAACTAAGGTTTCAAAAAATTACTCTTCAAGGCGGACAATGTTTTAGCGAATGCCCAGAGTTTTATCTGACAATGGACGACAAAGGAAATGTAGAATTTAAAGGGCTTGAAAACAGTAAGTTCCAAGGGACAAAGATTTATTCAATTGACTTTCAAGCAAAAAATCGAATTGACAGTTTGTTTAAGTGGTCAAATATTAACAATATCGACACGACCGACTTTTATGGTTCCGATGACGATTGGAGTTTAACAATCTCATTTCAGTACGGGGACAATGAATTAAAAAGAATAAGAGGGACACACAGTTCTATGCCACTCCGGTTAAAGGGAATCATTCGGACTCTTTTAGACGACTTGAGGAAAAGAGGATTGGTGTAAAAAATAACTACCGGCAACATGGGTGGCTGTTGCACAACTAGGATTTTGACATTTTGTTGAAAATTGAACTGCGAAATTTCAATGAATTTAAGGGTTGTGGGATAAAAAATGTACCGGATTTATAGTTGTGCAACAAGCACAGCATGTTTGCGTTACGGCCGGGCTGACCGGTTAAATTTTAGTATTTTTATAAGACCAACGTTTGGTTTCGCGGGACAACGCGCGGCTTCGGAAGCCGGCCATCACGACACCAAAGCAAGCAAAAGAGCCAAAAGCACTCCAACAAGACGCTTGCGCTGGTGTGGCAGAATCTTTATATTCGAATTATCCTTTGAACCTTGCAATATGAAAAATGTTATTCTTGCAGTTGCTATCGTCTATTCGTATCAAGTCAAAGCGCAAACACAGACTCAAGATATAAATATGTCGACTTACCAATTACAGTTTCCTAGTTCGTTCGGTGAATATAATAGGGCACAAAGCTCAAGAAGCGGAACTTGGTTGTTCAAGTCTCGATTTGATAATATCGTTTTTCAATCAGGTGAAAATGATAGCAATCCGCGCGACATCATTTTTGGTATAGGCAATACCGAGAAAGCAAGGCTCAACACCTCCGGGAACTTTGGCATTGGTATACCAACTCCTGACTACAGGCTTGCTGTGAATGGAGGAATTAGAGCGTTCATAAGCGACTCCGGGGATGATGTAAACTTGAGAAGTTCAAGAATTCTAACATCGGAAACCCAAGGATTGAGTGTCATCACATCAAGTACAACTACTAGTAAGGTTGTTTGGGGGGTAATTGGTCAAGCGACAAGCTCATATAACCTTCCAAACACAGCGACAGCAATTGGAGTTTACGGTGAAGCATCTTCCCCTTCAGGCAGTTATGCTGGTTGATTCAACGGTAATTTAGCATATTCAGGTAATTTTGGCAAACCTTCTGATCTAAATTTGAAGGAGAATATAAGCGAACTTCCAAGAGCTATTGACCTATTGATGAAAATTAAGCCAAAGCAATTCTCCTACAAGAAGGTAAAAGGGTTAAATTTTCCTGACGGGACGCAGACAGGTTTTATAGCGCAAGAAATCAAAGTAATCATTCCTGGAATAGTTAATGAAAATGGACTGCCTTTACCAAACCTGACAAATGCGCCAGATTCAGTAGAGACTCAAAACATATTCGAGAAATATCTAACGGTTGACTATACTGCATTAATACCTTATATAGTTAGAGCTATTCAAGATCAACAGGAAATCATTCAGCAACAAAGCTCATTAATAAAAACTCTAATCGAAAAAGATTCCACAACAACAATTACCAATGCCAGTACTAATGATATTCCACAAATAATAAAGCTCTTTCCAAATCCTGCTCAAAATCAACTTGACATAGAATGTTTTACAAATGGGCAAATCGGGACCATCAACATGTATAACAAGGACGGTAAAGTTTATAAGAGCTTTACAATTGAGAGCAAGTCCTCGACCATTTCTCTTGAGTCATTTGAAAATGGGCTTTACATTGTCACTCTACTTGTTAATGGAACGACATTCGACATCAAGCGATTTATAGTATCAAAATAGAATTTTATGAAAACTGTCATTTACGCAATTCTAGTTATTCAATGTCTCTCAATTTCATGCAAAGAGGAAGAAAGAATGGGAGTCTGTACGGCTTGCTGTGATTCGAACGGGAATAAAATCTGCAAACCGAATTTTTCTAATAAAATGTGCACGGACTACAATAAAAACCGCGTTGATGGTCTTGACTGGACTTTTACTGAAACGACACTTGCTTGTCCTCCTCCGAGACCTAATTAACATCAGATGTATGGACTGAACATTGAATGAGGCCCATATTGGAATAAAGATTGGTGCTTCGAACCGCGGCACCAATGCCAAAGCCGCGTAACCTCAACCCGGATCCAAAGCTTTGGCATCCGTGCTGCCTAGTAACAGTTGACTGCGGCACATGTGCATAACACTGGTAGCTGTTGCACAACGTGCTGCGAAGTTGTTGTGGATAGAGGGGGGGAGCGGGATTGATTTTTTAGTTTTCGGGTGTCGGATTGTGGATAAGTGTGTTGATAACCTGGCGCGCGGTCTGATTTTTCATATTCGCGCCCAGATGGCGGGCGGAAGCCGAAATTCAGGCATAAAAAAAGGGAGGTGCCACAGTGGCTCCGTTGTGTGGTCGAGAGCCCTGAGTGCTGCGGTGGGCCACTGCCGCATGAACTTCAGCATCTTTTTGACGTTGTAGGCGATGGCCGGCATGGTCATGCACTTGGCGGCTTGCGACCGCCCCCGGGTGTTGACCCGCTTTGCCAAGGCAGGTGGCCCGCAACGGGCAGCTTGCCGGGCAAAGGCAAAAAGACGGATGTAAAGGATTGCCAATGGATTCAAAAGCTTCACACCCTTGGTCTTTTAAGTGGATGCTTTCCTCCAGATGAAGCGACTGAGCAACTGCCAGTGCCGTGGGTAATTTAAAAGACACTGCCCTGTCGAATTTCTTTAAGCGTATTGCCTTTCGAAAAGGCAGAACGTCCGCTATTTCAGCGACCGCCAGAAAGTTGGCCGTTATCAGCTGGAACATGGTCACCAAGAAGATTCCCTACAAGACAGACTCACAGTACGAGTTTCTGGATCAAAAAAGAAAGAGGAAAGTGATGGAAATGAAAAAGCATAAATTTGATATCACCCCTGACGACCTCGGATTACAATTGAGTATCAACAACTTGTGAAACGTTAGTCAGAATAGGGCCCGGACAAATTTGTGTTTCAAAAAAGACGGACGACAATTTTCTAACAAAGTTTTCCCACATGGACAAGTGAACGGCTTCGCAGACAACTTGGGTTTTAAAAGAATTAAAACGAGGGACAGACTAAAAATTAATACAGCCGACCCCTCGCATTTTTAAGAAGATTGTGCTTCGACATGCCCCACGCATTTGGCACATGCCATAGCCGCGCAAACCCACCGCGACACCAAAGCTATGGCAAGAGCCAAATTCTAACGCGCAGGTATTGTTGATTTAACGAGATAGGTTTTTATCTTTGATAGTTAAAATTGTCCCACCTAGAGGGATATGTAATTCGATAAATGAAACTGATATCAATAGATTTATTTAGTGGGGTTGGGGGGCTGACGCAAGGACTCCACAAGGCAGGTTTTCAAACAAAACTTGCATTTGAAATTGATGAGATTGCATCTAAGGCCTACAAGCTAAACCATAAAAAGACAAAGGTTATAACGGACGACATAAGAAACGTTTCTACAGTCGAAGTAAAAAGTAAACTTGGTAACAAAGCAATTCATCTATTAGCCGGTTGTCCGCCTTGTCAAGGGTTCAGTTCCATAAGAAGATTAAATAAAGCAAAACCAGTTAAAGATGAAAGGAATAAACTTATCACAGAGTTTGTGAGGTTTGTGATAGAGCTTAAGCCCTTTACTTTCATGATGGAGAATGTACCCGGTTTGGCTCTTGACAAGTCTTTCAAAAAAGCTCTCAAAGAACTTGAAAGCGCTGGATACTATAAACCCGACTGGAAAGTCGTCAACATAAAAGACTATGGTGTTCCGCAGAATAGAAAAAGACTGGTTTTAGTTGGCTCAAGGTTAGCTCCTTTGAAAATTGCAGAACCAACCGAAAAAAAAAGAACTGTTAGACAGGTAATTGGGAAGCTCCCTAATCCTAAGAAATCAAAAGACCTTTTACACAAAATTTTTCCAATTCACACAACTGAGGTACAGAAACGAATTGAATTAACGCCTAAGAACGGTGGGGGCAGAAAAGATTTGCCAAAAAAATATCTATTGAATTGCCATAAAGATGAGAACATAGGTTTCAACGATGTTTATGGAAGATTACGTTGGGACGACTATTCCACCACAATTACTGGTGGTTGCTTGAATCCATCTAAGGGTCGTTTTTTACATCCCGAGCAAAACAGATGTATTTCTGCCAGAGAGGCTTCGATGCTACAGTCCTTTCCAAAGACATATAAATTTCCAATTGATGCTCCAGTTACGAAAATCGCTTTAATGATTGGCAATGCTTTGCCTCCTGAGTTTAGTAGGATTCAAGCAGAGAATATAAAGCATCACCTTCAAACCTACCTAAAGTAATTAAGTATGCCTTTATTTCGTGATACTTTTTCTGCTGACGATATTTCACTTACGGTAGACCAGTATAACGCAGTAATTGATAATACAAGTGAAATTTTATGTTTGGCTTGTGCGGGTTCCGGCAAGTCAAGGACACTATCATTTAGAATTGCACGTCTGATTCATGAAGGAGCTAAACCGGAGAGTATAATTGCATTTACTTTTACTGAAAAAGCAGCAGAATCGATAAAAAGGCGCGTTGCAGATGCCCTTGAAAAAGCTGGTATTCCTGTGGCTTTAGTTGGTGCCATGTATATAGGGACGATACATGCCTTTTGTCAGAACCTTTTAGGCTCGATGAATGCCAAGTACCGGCAATATGAAGTGCTCGATGAAAATAGGTTAAAGTTGTTTTTACTTTCTAGGTTCTATGAATTAGAACTTAATATTCTCCAAGCAGCGAAGGGTGCAAGAATGTTTCAAACTATTGCTGAGGTTTCTAATGCTTGGAAAATGGCAAACGATGAAATGTTGTCTCTCGATGACATCGAACGTGACGATGCTCCTTTGGGTAGATGCCTTAAGAACATTAACACACGTTTAAACTCCGACCAATACATTGACTTTTCATTAATGATTAGGTTAGTTGTTGCTGCACTGGAAAGTAATAATCCGGAGATGAATGCTGCTCTTGAAGCAGCAAGTCACCTAATGGTAGATGAGTATCAAGATGTAAACATCTGCCAAGAAAGACTGATTAGAGGTTTGTACAGTCGACTCAATTCACTTTTCGTTGTTGGTGATGACGACCAATCAATTTACGGATGGAGAGGCGCTGATGTAAGGAACATTATTGAGTTTGACCAGCGCTATCCAACTTGCTCAACTCATACACTTTCAACTAATTTTAGAAGCACAAATAGTATCGTAACCGCATCGGACAGGTTTATACAACTCGAACTTAGTACCGCAAGAATTGACAAAACACCTACTTCAAATTCGGATGGAAATATTCAGCACTTCGGGAACTTATGGTTTGACACCAAACAAGACGAGGCCGAATGGATAGCCAGACGAATAAATGAACTGATTGGAACAAAGTACATTGAAGGAAACGGGACAGAGCGAGGACTAACTAGAGCGGATTTTGCAATTTTGATGAGGTCGGTTCAAGGTGGTACACGCAACGGGGGTGCTCCGTATCATAGAGACTATACAAATGCTCTAACTGATGCGGACATTGACTATATAATTGAAGCTGAGGGGTCTATTTTTGAAAGACTTCATGCAAGAGTTTTGAGAGAAGCAATGGGGCTTTTAAGAAGTCCCGGTTATCCCAGAAGGGAAGCAATCAATTTTTTCAACTCAAATGTACTCCCTGCTTTTCCAAACGCTGATTTAAATAGATTTTTAGAAATTTTAGCAGACTGGAACAATCAAATTCACAGACCAATTGGTGGTGCTCGGAGAAAAGTTTACCCACAATTACTCGTTCATGAGTTAATTGAAGCATTTAGAGTATCTACCACACTATTCACGAACCATGAACAAGTAATGCGAGACTTGGGCGTGTTCAGTGGAATTATTTTAGATGTTGAAAAAGTTTTTGTAAGTATTGACACTGGTCATCGATATCAAAGTGTATTGAATTTTCTAGAAAATGTTGCTGAATCCGGCTATGATACAACTCAGGTAGAGCTTATGTCAAGACCTGATGCAGTTACAATTTCAACTGTACACAAAACGAAAGGTCTTGAATTTCCAGTAGTTTTCATTGTTGATGTTGTACAGCAGAGATTTCCGGGAAGAAGGAGTAACTATAGTGGATGGTTGCCATTAAACTTAATTCAAAACCCATTATCAAGAGGACTTTACCAATCCAACAATGCGGGAGAGGCCAGATTGTTCTATACTGCACTGACAAGAGCCGAAAGGTTTTTATACGTTACTGGGAGCAGCAATCAACCTGGATTACAAAGACCTAAAAATCCAAGTCCTTTCAAACTTAGAATTCAAGGCTTGAATCTGCCCGAAATTGTCACTGATGAAACACATTTGCCGGACAATATTGAGAGAGCTGAACCACGAATGCGGATAGATGAAGAGTCTATGCCAACGAGTTTTACAGAAATTAAGGACTATTTAGAATGTCCCATGAAATACAAGTTCCGGAAAATATATGGTTATAGTCCGGCTGTTCCTGAACTTTTTGGTTATGGTTTGACAACACATACAGCCATAAATAGAATTCATCAACTATTCAATAATACTGCTCCATCGAGAGAACAAGCAGAACAAATAGCGGAAGATGTTTTCCATTTGAAGCATGTATTTCCATCAAGAGACCCAGCAAGAGAGGGGCCTTATGAGAGGGCAAAAAATGCTTCAAAAAATCTTGTCGGAAATTATACACAGGATTACCCTGATGACTTTATTCAAAGCCGGTCTTTAGAGCAACGCTTTGAAATAAAAGCTGATAAGGCATTAATTACTGGCTCTATCGATTTACTACTAAGAGAGGATAACGATGGTAATATCCTAGAAGCAAGAGTGATTGATTTTAAATCAATGGACTTTCCAGAAGGTGAAGTAAATCCGTTCTTCTGGATAAACCTTGCTCTGCAAGTTCAACTTTACGCTCATGCCGCAGATATTGTTCTAGGTGAAAACGCAAGAACAGGTTCTGTCCATCTTTTAAAAGCCACAAATTCAGAAGACAATTCGAACAGAGTCGATGTTCCAATTGCAGAGGAGGCCATACAATCCGCAATTGAAAATATAGAATGGGCAGTAAACAGAATTCTCGAAGGTGAGTTTCCAATGAGACCTAGCAATTCTAAATGTGAAGAGTGTGACTTTAGAAAAATATGTTCCAAACAAAGACAAGAGTTTATCTCAACAGAAATTCCAAGTCCAATTCATATTCCTGAAACGAGTGGAGTTACAGAGATATGCGTAAGAAGCTTTAGTGACGTAGAATAGGAAAATATAGCGAAGGGTTTCAAAACCGCACACACATTGTCTGGCCACACATTCAACCCACAACCAAAGCCAGTCAATAAGTGTGCTCAATTCAGTGTAACTGGACAATGATGTCAATGAAAAATGCCCCACCGCACGACTGACTAAAAAAGATTGATGTTAATTAACGGGTGACGAAAGACATGGCTACGAATGAAGTGTGGAGAAGGGCCCTACAGCTACCAACAACGGTGGCTGTTGCACAACTAGGATTTTGGCCTTAAGCTGAAAAATAAGCTGTGAAATTCAAATGAGTTTAAGGATGGTGGGATGAAAAGTTGTTCCGGGCTTATAGTTGTGCAACAAGCACATAATGTTTCTGCACTGGTGCCGTGACGAGTTGGTTTTAAGTCTATCCTCGTTCAACGTTTGGTTTCAGACTAACCAAACAGCTTCCTCCCCGCCTACTCATTCTTTAAATGCTGTACGGGGTTGACGAACATCGCCCGCAGTGTCTGCGAGGCGATGGTCACTCCGCCAAAGGCCAGCAGCACAGTCATACCCGTGAGCACGATAGACACGCTGAAGGAAGCGCGATAGGCAATCAGTTGCAACCACAGGTTATTGACGAAATACGCCAGCGGCACACCCAGGGCCACCGACATCGCCAACAACCCGACAAACCCCTTTGACAGGAGCACAACAAGCGAACCGTTGGATGAGCCGAGCACTTTGCGGATGGAAATTTCTTTGATGCGGGTTTCGGTGGTATAGGTGGCCATGCCCAACAGTCCCAAACACGAAATGACTATCGCCAGAAAAGAGATGACTGCCAGCACCCGGGCAATGTCGCCAAAGATGATTTCATAAAACTGCTTCACTTCCGAATCCACCGGTTCCACGTCCGCCTTCAGGCCCGGATTCACCGCGGCCCACGCACCCTCGATTACGCGCGCCACTTCCGCATAGGTGCCGGTATAGGAAACTTGCAATAGGTTAAACTGGGCGCTGTCGTACACCAGCGCCATAGGCGAAATAGGCTGTGTCAGGTCGCGGTGGTTGTAGTCGGCCACCACGCCCAAAATGGTTCGCTCGCTGGAGTCGCGTTCGATCAGCAGCGCTTGCCCCACGGCCTCCTGAGCGGATGCAAACCGAAAGTGGGTGACGGCCGTTTGGTTGATGACAATATAGTTTTGGGTGGCGGCCGTTGCGCGATCGGAGAAAAAACGCCCGGCCACCAGGGACACGCCCATGTTCGTGAGGTAATCTTCGTCAACCAAAAAGTATCCCACGTTGCTCCACTCCGGATCATCCAGCGCCCGCTTATACCCTTCGCCATACGAAGTGCCGGAGGCCGGCAGATGCGAGGCGGCCGCTACGTGTAACACATTCGCGTGCTTGAGCAGTTCTGTTTTCAGTAAATCGGCCGGGGTGTCATTCAACCGGATGGCTACGTTGTGCGTCATGTTGAAGCCGTGGTCCTGCCGCAAAAAGATGTTGACCTGCCGGTGGAGCACCAATACCGAAAGGATGAAAAACAATGACAGTGTAAACTGCGACACGAGAAGGGCCTTGCGCAAGCCCATGCGCGAGAATAGTTTTACGTTGTTCAGATTCTTCAACACGTTGATGGGCTGAAATCCCGACAGCACGGCAGCCGGAAACAAGCCTGCCAGCAGGCCCACGAGCGCGGCAAAGGCAACAAACGCCCCCAGCACGGTGGTGTTCATGGCCAGATCCCACCGGAAGATGCGCGCAAAGTTCAATTGCAAAATCATCGGCTTCACCAACAGCAAAAGCACCATCGCAAAAAGCAGGGCCACAAATGCCAGCAACACCGATTCGCTCAAAAACTGACTTACCAGTTGCCAGCGTGCCGCACCTGTCACTTTGCGGATGCCTATCTCCCGCGCCCGCGTGAGTGAGCGGGCAATGGACAGATTGGTAAAGTTGAAACAGGACGTGAGCAAAATAACCAGCGCAAGCCCGCCCAGGAAATACACAAAAAACCACGGCAGCACAGGGCCGATGGGGTTGTTGGTAAGCGGCCCGGGGGTGATCTCCATCAACGGTTGCAATCCAAACGTCATCTTATGTACCCCGGGGTTGTCAATACTTCCGATGTGCCGTTCGAAAATCTGGTCGAGGTGGCGTTGGAGTTGATCGCGGGTTTGTTCGGGTTGGGTCAACACATAGGTCCACCCGTTCCAGTAGTTGGTCCATTGGCTGAGCACGTCTTTGTTCGGTAAGCTGTTTACCGTGGTCATGCTGGCCAAGGCTTCAAACACCAGGTGCGACTTGTGATCGGTTTCTTTCAATATACCCGTCACCGTGTACGTGCCCAGGTCGCCCACTTTGATGGTTTGTCCAAGTGCATTTTCGTTGGCAAAAAGTTTGTGTGCGGCCTGACGGGTGAGTACGACCGTGAAGGGTTGGATCAAGGCCGTGGCGGCATCGCCCGCCTCTAACTCATAGTCAAACACCTCCAGGACTTCCGGGTCGGCAAAAAAACCGGCCAGCGGAATATTTACGTTTTGGTTTTCGAATTCCAGCCAGCCATTGCCAAAACCGCGCATCAACCTCACCACGCGCTGCTGGCCGGTATAGGCCTCGAGCAATTCCTGGCGCAGGGTCAGGGGCGAAGTAGCGCTCGTTTGCCCATTCGTCATTTGCCCGTTGCCGTCCACATCGTGTGTGGTGATGCGATAAATACGGTGGCGGAGCGGATTGTGACGATCGTAGGTGAGTTGGTCGGCCACCAGCATGATGATGCCCAGGCAAATGGACATCGCTACCGACAAGCCCAGGATGTTGATAGCTGAAAAAAATCGGTGGCGGAATAAGCTGCGATAGGCAGTTCGGAGGTAGTTTTTAAGCAACGTCATGAACGGGTGGGGTTTCGATTGTGTGGATAAGCCTGCCGGGTGGGCAAAAAGCAAGCCCGTATGCTAATCGCGGGTTTGGACGCCAACAACCAACCACAGGTTTCAGGGAGTGTTGAAAAATTGAACGCCACGTACACACCAGGCGAACAGAGCGGGGCAAGCCGGGCTGAAAATGATTTTTTGCAAATTCTGGCCGTCTGGCTACCTTTGCCGTCCCAAATGGTGAATGTAGCTCAGTTGGTTAGAGCACCAGATTGTGATTCTGGGGGTCGCGGGTTCAAGTCCCGTCTTTCACCCAAAAAAACCCTGCCTTGCGCGGGGTTTTTTGTTTAAAAGGCCAATCCTCCTAAAGCCCTTTAGCCAACGGCAAAAAAAGCGTACCTAGCCCACCCGATTAACCTTTACCTGTATGGACCAGCGCATCATCAATCTTTTTGACGAATACACCCACGCCCCGCTTTCGCGCGATGAATTCATCAAACGGTTGGCGAAGCTTACGGGCAGTACCGCGGCCGCGCTGGCACTGCTGCCGCTGCTCGAAGTAAACTATGCCCATGCGGCCACCGTTCAGGATGAACGGCTGGTGACCGACCGCATCTCCTACCCAGGCGACCGCTGCACCATGAATGCCTATATCGCGCGGCCCCGGGAGAACAAGAAATACGGTGCCGTGATGGTCATTCACGAAAACCGCGGCCTCAATCCACACATTGAAGATGTTACCAGACGGGCGGCTTTGGAAGGCTTTTTGGCCATTGCCCCTGATGCCCTGTCGGTAAAAGGGGGAACGCCCACCGATGCCGACACTGCACGTGGACTGTTTCAACAACTGGATGCCGCTCAAAATTTACAAAACTTCATCAATGGCTTTGACTACCTGGCCACACGGCAGGACTACAACGGCAAGACCGGATGCATCGGTTTCTGCTGGGGTGGTGGCATGGCCAATGAGTTGGCCGTGAATGTACCTGCCCTCAAGGCAGCCATTGCCTTTTATGGGCGGCAGCCCAAAACCGAGGAGGTGCCCCAGATCAAAGCCAAAGTTCAGTTGCATTATGCCGAGATAGACGAACGCATCAACGCGGGCATAGGGGCCTACGAAGAAGCACTGAAAGCTGCCAAGATCAGCTATGAGTTGTTCCACTATGCCGGTGCGCAGCATGCCTTTCACAACGACACCGCACCCACGCGCTACCACGAAGCGGCAGCCAAACTGGCGTGGAGCCGCAGCATGGAATTATTCCGGAAAGAGTTGATTTAGCGAGAGGCCGCCCGCCACTCGATGGCGGCCAGCAGAAACAGTACCCCTGCCTCCAAGACAAAATAGGCCACACCCCACGCGGTGGTGGTGGCGCGGAAATAGTAAATGAAAACCAAGGCCATCAAACCATACGTCACATTGGCCGTTGCGATCCCTCGAAGCCGTGATTGCCGCGTGGGGCGAAAGTAATAGTGCCAAAATGAGAATGAGGCCATGCTTGCCGCGATGACGCTCATGGCTCGCAGCAACCATGGCGGCAAACCGATCGTCTCTGCGAAATGCGCCAATATTCCACCGGTTACGAGTGCGGTCACGAGGGCCCCCAAGCCATCGCATAAAAAAAGCAGTCGCGGGGTGAGTTTGATGGAGTAGCTGTTAGTGGCGTCAAGGTACAACGCTGGTTGCAAATGCCCGTGGCTTGCTCGTACCTTTCCGCTATGAAACTCGTACGTGCCACACCCGAGCAAATCGCACAAGCGCGCAACGCCCATTTCGAGTCGCTTTCAGGAGAACAACGCCTGCAGATTCTACGCACTTGGATGCAACGGCTGGAGAAACCGGGGTACCTCTACGAATTCAAGGGATTGAAAGTCAGAAGAAAATCAGCCGCATGAGTTTATTTGGTCCATTTCATCAACTGGAGACAGGCGATCAGCGATGTGTTACGGGGATGAGCCCGGACACTCGGCAGTGATTTCTCATCGAAGCGGGGGTATTGCTGTCAGCGATTTTGATCGCCAGCCCCACTTGCCAGGGCGGGGGCAATCCCGTATTTTTCGGGTATGATATCGTGGGATGACTTGAAGGGCAGACCGCTGCAGCAAAAGATCTCGATGCTGTACCAACACGGCACCTTTGTGATGTCCATCCGCTACTATCGCTACAAAATCAACCTGTACTTATTAGGGTCTACCTATGTGGAGGTTTTTGTCAACCACAAGTATTCCAGCATTGACAAGATCAGCCCGCTGGATGATCGGCACAGCCGCATGAAGTTCTATTCGGATCAGATCAAGTTGCCGATGTGGTAACTCTTACAATCCTAAAAACGTTGTGACGTTTTCCGGGGTAACCACGTCTGTTTTGGCATGTGGATAAGCTTGCAAAAATGACTTTGGAAATTTTTTGCGCCCCTGTGGGTTCCACTTGAATTCATACGCGTGAAGTTCGCCATCGGACTCTTCGATGTAATCGATTTCTTGTTGGGCATGCGTTCGCCAAAAAAAGCGATTGGCATACTGGCCTGAGTTGTTTAGGTACTTCAGACGTTCGGTCATCAAGAAATTTTCCCACAGTGCCCCCACATCGGATCGCAGGTTGAGTGGCGCAAATTGATTGATGAGGGCATTGCGCAGTCCATTGTCGTAGAAATACACCTTGCGTGTTTTTTTTAATTCGTTGCGCAGATTTCTACTAAACGTGGTCAATCGATAAACGATATAGGCACGCTCAAGTAGCAGTAGGTACCGTTCAACCGTTTCATTATCCAGGCCGCAGAGTTGACCTAATTCCGTATACGATACTTCCTGACCGACTTGAAATGCCAATGCCTGTGCCAACTTCTCAAGGCGCTCCGGCTTGTTGATTCGCTCCCAGGTCAAGATGTCTTTGTACAAATAACTTCCTGCCAGTTCCCTCAAGAGCGGAATTTCGCGACCCGCAGAAGTAACCACTTCCGGGTAGTATCCAAAAACAAGACGTTGCGTAAGTTGCTGATGTTCTTCCAGAGGGCTGGTATGAGCAACCATCTCGCCATACGAAATCGGCAACAGTTGGTATTCCCATTTGCGCCCCGTGAGCGGCTCATTGATGCGATTGGCCAATTCAAATGCCGAAGAACCGCTGGCCAGCACCTTTATCGGGAGATTATCGGTTAGCAGCTTCAGCGTGAGGCCAATGTTTTCAATGCGTTGAGCTTCATCGATAACCACCGCTTTGGCGCCTGTCAAATCAGACGTTAATGAGTTGACGGACGGGTTTGCCAGACGCGTGCGGGTGTCCACTTCGTCTCCGTTAAACCGGATGATTGGCTTCGGCAAATACTCTTCGAGCACGCTCAAAAGCGTAGTTTTTCCGGCTTGGCGTGGCCCTGCAATTATGACAACTTTTCGGTCGCCTAACGTTCTGTTAATCAGTTTACTTATATGTCTTTTGATCATTTTAGCGGAAAGAACCGCTAAATTTATATAAATTCAGCGGTTCAAACCGCGTAATTTACATATTCTGATTTAACTATTTAATTTACAAGTATTTATATGTCCTTTTTTCTTTAGCATCTACCCCAAACTCAACGCGCCTTTCTCTTTTGACTCCAATAGCGATACGCCCATCAGGTACTCATCCACGGCTCGGGCCGCTTCGCGGCCCTCGCTGATCGCCCACACCACCAAACTCTGCCCCCTGCGCATATCGCCCGCGGCAAACACGCCCTCCACCGAAGTGTGGTAAGCATCGCATTTCACGTTGCCCCGCTCGTCTACCGCCACGTTGAGTTGCTCCAGCAGGCCTTCCCATAGCGGGTGGGCGAAGCCCATCGCCAGCAAGGCCAATTGACAGGGAATCGTTCTCTCTGTCCCTGCTATTTCAATAAATGCGGGAGGCTTACCCGGTTGTTGCTTGACCTCCACTTCGCATATCTTCAAAGCGGTCAGGTGGCCCTGCGCATCGCCTACAAATTCCTTTGTCACGATAGACCATTGCCGCTCACAGCCCTCTTCATGCGAGGTGGACGTGCGCAAAATCATAGGCCAACTCGGCCAGGGCATCTGCTCGGTGCGGCTCTTGGGCGGCTTAGACAGAATTTCAATTTGCGTGACCGACTTGGCCCCATGCCGGTTGGAGGTGCCCACACAGTCGGAGCCGGTGTCGCCACCGCCAATGACCACTACTTCTTTGCCCGTGGCCCAAATCTCTTCGCCCTTGACTTTGCGGCCGCCCACGCGACTATTTTGTTGTACTAAAAATTCCATGGCAAAATGCACGCCCTTCAAGTGCCTGCCGGGGATGGGCAGATCGCGCGGCACCGTGCTGCCACCGCACAACAACAGCGCGTCAAACTCATCGCGCAGTTGTGCTACCGACACATTTTGCCCCACGTTGGCATGGGTGCGAAAGGCAATGCCTTCTTCCTTCATGACCGCGAGGCGTCTGTCCAGCACTTGCTTGTCCAGCTTAAAATCCGGAATGCCGTAGCGCAACAACCCACCGATTTCGTCCGCACGCTCAAACACGGTAACGCTGTGGCCTGCCTGGTTCAGTTGCGCAGCCGCAGCAAGGCCCGCAGGGCCCGAGCCAATCACGGCCACTTTTTTGCCCGTGCGCTGGGTTGGCATCTTGGGCATTACCCATCCTTCCGCAAAGGCCTTTTCTATGATGGACTTCTCGATGTACTCGATGGCTACTGCTGGCTTATTAATTCCCAGCACACACGATGCTTCGCACGGGGCAGGGCAAATGCGCCCGGTGAATTCCGGGAAATTGTTGGTCGCAATCAACAGCTCATAGGCCAGCTTCCAGTTGCCTTGGTACACGGCATCGTTAAATTCGGGGATGATGTTGCCCAGCGGGCAGCCGTGGTGACAAAAGGGAATGCCGCAGTCCATGCAGCGGGCTGCCTGCTTTTGCGTGAGCGGCAGATCCACGTGTGGGTCCACTTCGTTGTAGTCGCGGATGCGTTCGCGCGGGTCTCGCTTCTGCGGCAGCGCGCGTGGCTCGTTCAAAAATCCGGTTGGGTTTGCCATGTCAGAGTTTACAACATTAGATTTCAGTATCCCTTATGCCAACAACGCCTCGTACGGTACGCCTAAGTTGGCGTGGAGCGACTTGATCATTTTAATCGTCAGAGGCTTTTTTCGATTGAGTACATCCGACACCAGTCCTTTGCTGCCAACGATTTTGGCCAGATCAACACGCTTCAGGTTTTTTTGTTCCATAAAAAACTCGATGGCATCAATCGGATCGGGTGGACCGATCGGATATTTTTTTGCTTCGTAAGCTTCAATCAGCGTAACCCAAATTTCCAGTTCGTCACCGCTGTCGGTTCTTTTTTTTGAGCCCCACAGTTCGTCCACACGGCCCAGGGCTTTGTTGTAATCGGCTTCGGAACGGATGGGTTTAATTTTTTTTGTTTTCATACGCTTTCTGCTCCGATTTTTTTGTTCATCTTATCATAATCAGCACGGGTGCCAATAAATCGCACAAACAGCCATTGGAACTCAAAATCGATCTTGGCAACGATTCGAATCATGTTTCCTTTGATATCAAAGACGTATCGTTCATTTCCTACATAGTCAGTTGCTCTGAACGTGCCTTTAAGGTCTTGGAAGTTTTTCCATTCTGCCTTCACTACCGCTTGATACCAACTCTTCAACGCGTTCTCGCTCGTGGGGTGCTTCTCCCAAAACTGCCTGATCGTGCGCTTGGCAATAACCCTCATACGGCAAAGTTACCAAAAGTTCGCTATTAACGAACAGGCAGTTTGGGTTCCTCTGTCAGCGCTTTCGGTTTCTTCGCCAACGCAGCTTTGTAATCAATCGGCATCACCTTGATAAAATTCTTGAGCGTGGTACTCCAGTAGCTGATGATGTGCGAGGCTACCTCGCTGCCGGTGAGCTGTTGGTGTTTCAATATTTGTTCCCGTAAATAGCGTTCATCGTCCGGCTCGAGCGTGTCCAGCAGCACCATTTCCATGTTGCAGTTTTTGACAAAGTGTTTGTTCACGTCCCACACGTAGGCAATGCCCCCGCTCATGCCCGCGGCAAAGTTGCGTCCGGTGTCACCCAGCACAGTCACGCGGCCGCCCGTCATGTACTCACACCCATGGTCGCCCACGCCCTCCACCACTACTTCGGCCCCCGAGTTGCGCACGGCAAAGCGCTCGCCTGCCATACCCCCTACGAAAGCCTGGCCCGAGGTAGCCCCAAAAAAGGCCACATTGCCAATGATGCTGTTTTTAGACGGGTTGAAGGAGCTTGCCCGCGGGGGATAAATGACCAATTGTCCACCCGAAAGGCCCTTGCCCACATAGTCGTTGGCATCGCCCTCCAACTCAAAGGCAACTCCCTTGGCCAGGAACGCCCCAAAACTTTGACCGGCCGTGCCGGTAAACTTCACCTGGATCGTCCCCACGGGCAATCCTTGGCGCTTGTATCTCTTGGAGACCTCGTTGGAAAGCATGGCACCCACCGCGCGGTCCTGGTTGCTGATGGGAAGTGTGGCCTGCACCGGCTCGGCTTGCTCCAACGCGGGGGCCATTTCACGTATCAACGCACGATCCAGGACCGACTCAATACCGTGGTCTTGTTCTTCTTGTTTGAACAGGGCGGTATCCAGGCTGATGGGCTCTTTGAACAAGATGGCCGAGAGGTTCAGGTGTTGGTATTTCCAGTGATCATCCAAGTCGCGCACCGTCAGGTAGTCGCTTTGCCCCACCATTTCCTGTACGGTGCGAAAACCCAACTCCGCCATGATCTCGCGAAGCTCTTGCGCCAAAAAGGTGAACAAGTTCACCACGTACTCCGGCTTGCCGGTGAAAAGCGCGCGCAGTTCCTGGTTTTGGGTGGCCACCCCTACCGGGCAGGTATTCAAGTGGCACTTGCGCATCATGATGCAACCGGTGGTGACCAAGGCCGCGGTAGCCACGCCCCATTCCTCCGCCCCCAATAACGCAGCTATGGCCAAGTCGCGGCCCGTGCGTATTTGTCCATCGGTTTGCAGCACCACACGGCCACGCAGTTTGTTGCGCACCAGCGTCTGGTGTGCTTCGGCCAGGCCCAGCTCCCACGGCAGGCCGGCATGGCGTATCGAGCTGATGGGCGATGCGCCCGTGCCGCCATCATGTCCCGATATCAAAATCACATCGGCATGGGCTTTGGCGACACCCGAAGCAATGGTGCCCACGCCCGCCTCCGACACGAGCTTCACGCTGATGCGCGCCTCGCGGTTGGCGTTCTTCAGGTCGAAGATGAGTTGGGCCAGATCTTCGATGGAGTAGATGTCGTGGTGGGGCGGTGGCGAAATCAACCCCACGCCCGGGGTAGCATGGCGCACGCGGCCAATCCAATCATCTACCTTGTGGCCCGGCAGCTGCCCCCCTTCGCCCGGCTTGGCTCCTTGTGCCATTTTTATTTGCAGCTCTTGCGCGTTGGTCAGGTAGTAGCTGGTTACACCAAAGCGGCCGCTGGCCACCTGCTTAATGGCGGAGTTCTCCCAATCGCCATTGGCTTTTCGTTCAAAGCGTATCTCGTCCTCGCCTCCTTCGCCCGAGTTGCTTTTCGCCCCGATGCGGTTCATGGCGATGGCCAAGGTGCTGTGCGCTTCATGCGAAATCGACCCAAATGACATCGCGCCTGTGGCAAAGCGCTTGAAGATGCTCTCCACAGGCTCCACTTCTTCCAGCGGAATATTCTTTCGCTTTTTGAACTTGAGTAAACTCCGCAACGTGATGGCCTTCTCGCTTTGGTCGTCCATCCGTTTGGAGTACTTCTTGTACAGGGCGTAATCGTTGGTTTTGGTACATTGCTGCAGCCAATGGATCGTTTGCGGATTGAACAGGTGTACTTCTCCGCGCTGCTTCCATTGGTACACCCCGCCCACCTCCAGGCGCGGCTGCATGTTGGGCGATGATGGGAAGGCCAGTTGATGTTTTGCCAAGGCCTCGCGGGCGATGTCGTCCAGTGTGAGGCCTCCGATGCGCGATACCGTGCCGGTGAAGTACAGGTCTATGACTTCGCGCCCGATGCCCAGCGCCTCAAACACCTGTGCCCCATGGTAAGACTGCAACGTGCTGATGCCCATCTTACTCATGATTTTGAGAAACTCGCTACACACAGCCTTTTTGTAATGGTAGATGGCCTGCTCCTCCGTGAGGTTTTCCGGCAGCAGGTTTTTCTTCTTCATGTCGTGAATGGTCTGGTACACGAGGTAGGGATTGACGGCCGAGGCTCCGTAGCCCACCAGCGTAGCGTAGTGGTGGGTCTCCCATACATCTCCGGCTTCCACCAGCAAGCCCACTTTTCCGCGCAGCCCTTTGCGGATGAGGTCGTGATGCACCGCGGCCACAGCCAACAGCGATGGAATTTGCGCATGGCCGCTGTCAAAACTCCGGTCCGACAAGATGATGATCGTAAAGCCATCTTCAATGGCATCGGTCACATACTGACACACGCGCGTCAACCCTTTTTCTAGTGAGCCGGGCTTGCCATCCGCCCGGAAGTACGTGTAGATGGTTTTGGTTTGCAGGTGGCGGTGGTCGATGTATCGGATTTTCTCCAACTCGTTGTTCGAAAGCACGGGCGTGGGCAATTCCAACGTGATGCAATGTTGCGGTGACTCCTCCAACAGGTTGAGCGAGCCGCCCACGTGCGTGAGCAGCGACATGATGGTGCGCTCACGTATCGGGTCGATGGGCGGATTGGTGACCTGGGCAAACAACTGCTTGAAGTAGCTGGAAAGATGCTGCGCTTGTTTTGACAGTACCGCCAGCGGGATGTCGCTGCCCATGGAACCCAACGCCTCTTTGCCCGTGGTACACATTTGCGTAAGAATGGTGCGAAGGTCTTCGCTTGTGTACCCAAACGACACTTGCCGTTTCAAAAACGTGACGGGGTCGTATTTATGAAAGCTGCCGCCCGGTTCGGGCAAATCTTGCAACCGCACTTTGTTTTCGCGCACCCACTGCCCATAGGGCTGCTGGTGGCAGATGGTTTTCTTCAATTCGTCATCGCTGATGATGCGCCCCTGCTCCAAGTCCACCACAAACATTTTGCCGGGTTGCAGGCGCCCTTTGGTAATCACCTTGGCGGGATTGACATCCAACACGCCCACCTCAGAGGCCATGATCACCAGATCATCGTCCGTTACCACGAAGCGCGAGGGACGAAGACCATTGCGGTCCAGCGTGGCCCCCACTATTTTGCCATCCGTAAATGTAATGGACGCGGGGCCATCCCACGGTTCCATCAAGTTGGCGTGGTACTCGTAAAAGGCACGCTTTTCTTCGCTCATCTGGTCGTTGCCATCCCATGCCTCCGGTATCAGCATCATCATCACGTGCGGCAGTGAGCGGCCGGCATGCACGAGCAGCTCAATGGCATTGTCCAGGTTGGATGAGTCAGACTGCACGGGGTTGCAGATCGGCAGGATCATGTCCAGCTCTTCGCGCGAAAAATACTTCGAAGAAAAAAAGGCTTCTTTTGATTTGAGCCAGTTGATGTTGCCGCGCACGGTATTGATTTCTCCGTTGTGTGCAATAAAGCGAAACGGTTGCGCCAGCCTCCACGAGGGAAACGTGTTGGTGGAAAAGCGCGAGTGGATAACCGCCAGGGCAGACACCACTTCTTCGTTTTCCAGGTCGGCAAAATAAGGCCGCAACTGCCCCGAGGTAACCATGCCCTTGTAGGCAATGGTTTTGTACGACAGCGATGAAAAATAAAATTGTTGCGCCACGCCCTTGACCGATTCGGTAATGATACGCGTGCTATACTTGCGCAAGATGAATAGCTTTCGCTCGAAGTCATCGGGGTTGGTGATGCTATCGGGCCGCTGGATGAACACCTGCTCCATGACGGGCTCCGCCAGCAAAGCGGTTTCGCCCAATGGCCCGTTGAACGTGGGCAACGCACGATAGCCCAGCAAGGTCATCTTCATTTTTTTGATTTGCCGGTTCAGCACCGTGCGGCACTCTTCGCGCACCTTTGCCTCGCGCGGGAAAAACACGAGCCCCACGCCATAGCTGCCGAACGAAGGAAGCTTGAATCCTAACTTGTTGCATTCACTGCTGAAAAACTCATGTGGCACCTGGATGAGGATGCCTGCGCCATCGCCCGTGTTGGGCTCACAGCCACAAGCGCCACGGTGCTCCATGCGCTCGAGCATGGTAAGTGCATCGGTGACGATCTGGTGTGACTTACGCCCCTTGATGTTGGCAATAAATCCCACGCCACAACTGTCTTTCTCAAATGAAGGGTGATAAAGCCCGGAGGGTACTGGTTCGTTCACAGCTCGAAGTCAAAAAAGTGAACGAGAAATGTACGCGACAGATGCGGGAAATGCTACGCCAACACGATAGAATGTGGTGAGATTTTTGAAATCAACCTAACGGTTGGTAGTGAAAACGGTTGAAATGTTGGCTCGATTTTGGCAAACCAACGCAAATCACCATTCGCACATGCGTTCAAAGACCGCTTACTCCCTTGCCATGTTCGCGTTTGTGTCGTCTTCTAGCATTACCTGGTCGCAAAAAAATGACGTGCAGGCCGCGACCTTCAATGTTGCCTCTTGCGCAATTGTTGGTGGCGTGGGGGCATGGGTCAATAAGTCTCCGTCTCAAAAAGGAGGAAGGGCTTTTTTGAGCGGCATGCTAAAAGGGGCGGCCGGTGGCCTGTGTGTGTACGGGGGCAAACGCATGATCTATTCGTTTAGTCAAACGAATCATGGCGGGTGGGCTTGGGCTTCAAAAGTGACGCATGCTGTGGGGCTCTCCCTCGTTGAAAATGCCGCCTCCAATCGCCCCCTACTCTCGGTGTGGCACTTTCATTTTGGCTTCAACCGCTTAGAGCTTACAATCGGAAATTCTGCACAGCTACGCTACCGAATGATGCCGTTCGCCTTGGGCGGGTTTATCTACGCCAGTACACGCGGGCGGTTGAATTTTGCCGAAACCTTGCGGGTAGGGCAACCGGTGTTCTTCTCCGACAACTTGCGTATTCCACGTGTTGACTTCGAACCGGTTGGACTTACTGTTGCAAATTCGATTATGCTCAACGAGAATGGACGTGACAGTAAAGTACTTGGTCACGAACTCATCCACGCCTATCAATACGAGGAAAGAGGCTATCTCAATACCTACCTCAACCAAGCCCGCGAAAGATGGTTGAATAAAAGTAAGTTAACCAAAACATATGGTCAGTGGGTATACACCGATGCTAACTTTGTGCTGGATAACCTCTTCTACTACCTCGGCTCAATCGGTAATACTTGCTACTTCGACAATCCTTACGAACAGGAGGCTAATTTCTACTCAGGCCGTTTGAGCTACCGCGACATCGAATATTAGTCCACGCTGGTTTATGGTCCGTTGATCCGATATTATTCCGCTGTCCTCTTTTTACAAAATCGAACTCGTCACTTTTCTCCTATTCTGTCGCATTCACTTCCGGCTCTCTCAGTGACCCTGCCGTTGTGATTTTAACAAAACTTCTGGTTTCTGGCATCTGTCCATTGATCGTTACGGCAGACATAATTCCATCATTCTGATTTTTACAAAAATGGACTTCAATTCCGGAAAACGCATATTTTTACAAAGATGGAGTTACCACTAATCTCTTAATCTGGCCGCACTTACTTCCTGCCGTAATTCGGTGCCTCGCGCGTGCCATTCATTTAGCTTTGTCCAAGCGACTGTGCCATACTGGCCAGCACGGAGTGTATAACCTCGTTGGTGAGTGCACAGTTATACAACACTCTACCACCCGATGGGTTTACGATTTTTTCCATCTGATCAGTCAACGTTTCAAACTCCTCGATCAACAACGTAAATCCTTCACCACGGTAATCTTGAAAAAACGGATGATCTACCATACGATATACGTTTTGCAGCACCGTGTCTGCTCGTTTATCGCGCTCAAGGCCCAGTTGAAAAACCTTGTCCTGAAAAACATCATAGCCTATAAATACGAACGCAGGGCCTTCTTGGGTTCTTAGCTCCACTGTAAAAAAGGCGATGTATTGAAATGGCCGGGTGGGCTTTATCTCCATAGCGACATGCTTACTTCCTACTATAATTTGGTGCCTCGCGCGTGATCGTTACATCGTGCGGGTGGCTTTCCGTTACGCCTGCCGAAGTGATCTTCACAAAGCGGGCGGTTTTCAGTTTGGCGATGTTCTTCGCTCCGCAGTAACCCATCCCTGCGCGCAGGCCACCCACCAGTTGGTACAACACTTCCGCTACCGACCCTTTGAACGGCACCCGACCGGAAATCCCTTCGGGCACCAGTTTTTTGATGTCATCCTCCACGTCTTGAAAATAGCGGTCTTTCGAACCGTCATCCATCGCTTCGAGCGAGCCCATGCCGCGGTAGGACTTGAACTTGCGGCCTTCGTAAATAATCACCTCCCCGGGTGCTTCTTCCGTACCGGCTAGCAGCGAGCCTATCATGATGCTGTCGGCTCCTGCGGCCACCGCCTTCACGATGTCACCCGAAAAGCGAATGCCTCCATCGGCAATCACTTTCACATTGCTGCCCTTCAAGGCCTGGGCGGCTTCGTACACGGCACTCAACTGGGGTAACCCTACCCCGGCCACCACGCGCGTGGTGCAGATGCTTCCGGGCCCTACGCCTACTTTCACCGTGTCGGCACCGGCCTTGGCCAGGGCCTTGGCGGCTTCGCCCGTGGCAATGTTGCCTACGATCAGATCCAACTCCGGATATTTTTTCTTCACCCGCCTGGCGGAGTCGATGACCCCTTTGCTGTGGCCGTGCGCGGTATCAATGCTGATCACATCCACGCCTGCGTGTTTCAAGGCTTCGATGCGTTCCAGAATATCGGGGGTGACGCCCACCGCGGCTCCTGCCCGCAAGCGACCAAACTTGTCCTGACAGGCGTGGGGTTTGTTTTTTTTCTTTTGGATGTCGCGGTAGGTGATCAGTCCGATCAGCTTTCCTTTTTTATTGGTGATCGGCAGTTTTTCGATTTTATATCGCTGCAAAATGCCTTCGGCCTTTTCGAGCGTGATGCCCTCGTGGGCGGTCACCAGGTTATCGCGCGTCATGATGGTTTCCACCGCCACGTTCATGTCTTTTTGAAAGCGAAGGTCGCGGTTGGTGATGATGCCCAACAGCTTGCCGTTGGCATCCACCACGGGAATGCCCCCAATGCGGTACTCGCGCATGATCTGCTCGGCATCGCGCACGGTGCTGTTGATGCTCAACGTGACGGGATCCAAAATTAAGCCGCTCTGGGAGCGCTTTACCTTGCGCACCTGTGCCGCCTGCGCCTCGATGGACATGTTTTTGTGAATAAACCCAAGGCCGCCTTCCAGCGCCATGCCAATGGCCAGGTCGGCTTCGGTCACCGTGTCCATGGCCGCGGAGATGAGCGGAATGTTCAGCTTGATGTTTTGCGTGAGATGGGTCGCGGTGTCGGTTTCGCGTGGCAGCACCTCGCTGTACGCGGGCACCAGCAGCACGTCATCGTACGTGAGGGCCTCGAAGAGAAACTTGGAAGAGTTGAGCGGCATGGCAAATAAGGAGTTAGGAACCGTTATTTGCCGGGCAAAAGTACGGCCTTTTCGCGAAAGCGCGAAATGAAATTGACGATTGCGCCTGATTCGCTATCTTTGACATGTCATTTTTTAATCTATGAAAAATCTATTTTTTGCATCCTTTGCGATGTTTTTATCCGCGGCCGCGCTGGGCCAAACACAAACCGGCAAAGCCTCTTTTTACGCTGACAAATTTGAAGGCAGCCCTACCGCTTCGGGCGAAAAATACCGCCACAACAAACTCACGGCCGCCCATAAAACACTGCCCTTTGGCACGCGGCTGCGCGTGACCAACCTGGCCAACAACCAAACGGTGGATGTGGTGGTGAATGACCGCGGCCCGTACGTAGACGGACGCGTGATTGACCTGTCTAAATCGGCAGCCGAAAAACTGGGCTTTGTGAACCAAGGCCTTACCGATGTAAAAATTGAGGTAATCGATGCGGGCGATGGCACCGCCAAGAGTGAAATCAAACCCATCGACAACGTGGTGGTGGACGAAAAAGAGTTCTACGATTTTGAGGTGGCGCGGCTTACCCCCAAAGGGTTTGGCGTGCAGATTGGTACCTACCAGGAATTGGTCAACCTCATGCGCCTGTCCGATAATTTAAAAACATCCTACAAAAAGAAGGTGATTGTGCAAGTAAAAGTGGTCAATGGCATCAAGTACTACAGCCTGATTCTGGGGCCGTTTCCTACGCGTGCCAAAGCCGATGCTTTTTTGCCCGAGGTCAACAAAAAATTCCCGGGCTCGTTTGTGGCCACGTTGTAGCTGCCTGGCATAATCTACCTTGTCCATAGATATTGAACCTTTGCGATTGGAGTAGCTTCACGGCTGATGTCTGGGATGTTTCTGGCTGGTTATGTGTGCGCCCTGTTTGTGGGCGTAGTGTTGGGGCTGTTGGGTGGCGGAGGCTCCATTCTTTCCATTCCGATTTTGGTATACCTGTTTGGGCTTGACCCGGTCATTGCCTCGGCCTACTCGCTGTTTATTGTGGGCATCACCAGCCTGGTTGGGGCGGTACCCAAATACCGCGACCACCTGATCAACCTGAAGACCGCAATCCTTTTTGGTATTCCTTCCATCATTGCCATCTTCAGCACGCGCACGTGGATCGTGCCGGCCCTGCCGGAGGTTTTTTTCACCGAACCTTTTGTGTTGACCAAGCGGCTGGTGCTGCTGGGGCTTTTTGCAGTGCTCATGGTGTTGGCCGCGGTGACGATGATACGCGAGCGCAGGCCCGGCCCCGAGCCGCAACGCTACCGCACATTTTTGGTCATGGTGGAAGGACTGCTGATTGGCTTGCTGACGGGGCTGGTCGGTGCAGGCGGGGGGTTTTTGATCATCCCCGCGCTGGTGCTGCTGACCGGCCTGCCGTTCAAAACAGCCGTGGGCACCTCGCTTTTTATCATCGCCATCAACTCGCTGCTGGGTTTTGCGGGCGATGTGCTCAACTATGTTGTCGACTGGCCCTTTCTCCTGAGCGTGACGGCTGTTGCCGTGGTGGGCATTTTTGTGGGGTCATCGCTCATGCATTATTTCCGGGGGGCCAGCCTGCGCAAGGCCTTTGGCTGGCTAACGCTGGCCATGGGGGTATTTATTCTGCTGCGCGAAACCGTGTTTTTTTGATAAATATTTGATCTTTTCGGGGGGCGATGCAACAAATCATAGTCTGTTTACGATTAAGGATAGTATTACTATCAAATCGGGGTAGACTACTAACAACATGGCAACTCTAACTTTCAGGCTAAACCAAAACCTGTACCTGCGCGATCCGCAGCATACCGATTTGGGCCAAAAGATCATCCGCAAAAGCGTGGAGATGATCGACAAACTGGGTTTTGAGCACTTCACGTTCAAAAAACTGGCGGATGAGATCGAGTCCACCGAGGCCTCCGTTTATCGCTACTTCGAAAACAAACACCGGTTGTTGCTGTATCTCATCTCGTGGTACTGGAGTTGGCTGGACTATCGCATCGACTTGTTCACCAGTTCCTCAACCGAAGCGGAGGCCAAGTTGCGCGCCTGCTTGCGCGTGCTGTGCGAAGAAAAGAAGTACGACCCTGCCTTTGAGTTCATCAACGAAGAGGCGCTGCACCGCATTGTGGTGGCCGAGCTGGACAAGACCTACCTGACCAAGTCGGTTGATCACGACAACCAGGAGGGGCTGTTTGTTGGCTTTAAGTCACTGTGCAAAAAAATTGCCGGATGGGTGGCCGAAATAAACCCCGCGTACCCGTACCCCAACGCCTTGATCAGCATGATCCTGCTGTCGGCTAAGCAACAGATTTTTTTCGCTGACCATCTACCTTCGCTCACGAACTTGCCTCCGTCAGCCGACCGGCACCAAAAATTGAATTTGTTTTTGGAAGAAATTCTGTTCCGCACCATTCAAAAAAACTGATTGTCCATGCTTTCAAATCAACAAATACTCCAATCGCTGCGCGAGTTGGCGGTATTGCTCAAACATGACTACAGCGTAGACGACCTGCGTCACCTGGAAATCAACCGGCATTATCAAGACGATGAGATCATCGAGTTCAAACGCGACCTGATCGAAGCCGGCAACAAAGTCCGGATTCTGTTGTTGGAAAACACGCTAAAGCGGGATGAGTTTGCGCAGTTCTTCAATGACCAGCAGGCCACGGTGCTGATCATGCACCAGAGCCGGGCGGAGTACTACCCCACCATTCTGCACTTCAACACGAAAAAACAGGCCCAGGCATTCGACATCAAAGGCGACCACATTGTGACGCATGGCGAATCGATCGATGAGGTATTGGACGATTACGTAGACGAAAATGGAGACATCACGTTTTTTGCCATTTTCGCGTACGCCTCGCCTGTCAGCTCGCCCGATGACACACACTCGGCAGGCCCGGTCAGGCGGTTGTTCCGGTTGCTTAACACCGAGCGAAAGGAGATCTTCTACATTCTGTTTTATGCCGTCATCATCGGTTTGGTGGGGCTGGTGCTGCCGTTGGGTATTCAAAATACCGTTCAGCTCATTTCGGGTGGGGTTGTTTTTAGTTCCATCTACCTGCTCATCGGCATCGTGATTGTGGGGGTGTTGCTCACGGGGGCCTTGCAGATTGTACAGATCAGCCTGGTGGAATTTCTGTAACGAAGGATATTCACCAAGGCCTCGTTGGAGTTTGCCTTTCGCATCCCCCGCCTGAAGATGGAATCCATCACCAAAAGTTATGCGCCCGAGCTGATCAACCGTTTTTTTGATGTGATCAACATTCAAAAGGGGTTGCCCAAGTTGCTGATCGATCTCTCCTCCAGCGTGGTGCAAATCTTTTTTGGGTTGCTCTTGATTTCGCTGTACCACCCCTTCTTTGTGTTCTTTGGCATCATCTTGCTGACCACGTTGGTGCTCATCTTTTATTTCACCGGCAGGCGGGGGATGGAGTCATCCATCATGGAGTCGAAGTATAAGTACAAGGTGGCGCAATGGCTGGAAGAACTTGGCCGCGCGCTGCAGTCGTTCAAAATTGCCGGCAGCACCGATCTACCCATCCGCAAAACGGACTACAACGTAAACAACTACCTGAAGCATCGCAAAACGCACTTTAGCACACTCATTACCCAGTACTCATTTATCATCATTTTCAAAGCGGCCATCACGGGCGGGTTGCTGATCATGGGTACCACACTCGTGATCAACCGCGAAATCACGCTGGGGCAGTTTGTGGCCTCCGAAATTGTGATCATTTTGATTTTGAACGCGGTGGAGAAAATCATCATGTACATGGACGTTGTCTATGACCTGCTGACGGCCGTGGACAAGGTGGGCACCATCACCGACTTGCCCATCGAAAAAGTAGGCGGCTTGGATTTCCCCAAGGTGCACGCGCAGGGCTTTAGCGTGTACACCAAAAACCTGAAGTATCGCTATGCCGGTGCCGACAAAGACTCGCTGCGCGGAGTGGACCTGGACATCAAGCCGGGAGAAACGGTGTGTTTGGCCGGGCCCGGCAGTTCGGGCAAAACCACACTCACCAACATCCTCACCGGGCTTTACACCAACTACGATGGCATTGTCACCGTCAATAATCTTTCGCTCCGCGATCTGGATTTGAGCCACATGCGCGACAATGTGGCGAAAAACATCTCGCCCGAAGATCTCTTTGACGGCACCATCCTGGAAAACATTACCTTGGGCAAGCCCACGGTAAACATCAATCATGCCGTGGAGGCGCTGCAACAAGTAGGCCTGAGCGACACCATCAACAGCCTGAAGGAGGGGCTGAACTCCGCGGTGGTGAGCGGGGGCAAGGGCATGTCTAACTCCATGGCGCAGCGGCTGATCCTGGCCCGCTGCCTGGCCAAAAAGCCCAAGCTCATCGTGTTGAATGATTATTTCAATACGCTGTCTAAAGCTGACAAAATGGAATTGATTTCGGTGTTGATACGGCCCAACCACCCGTGGACGATGATTGTGGTGTCCAATGATCCGGTGGTGATGGGTGCCTGCGACCGGGTAGTGGTGATGCAAGAGGGCGTGATTACCGATCAGGGTACCTTTCAAACGCTCATGCAACAAGGACGCCTGAACGACTTTATCCTATAACCTGAAACGCGCTATGTTACGACTTTCGAAAAAATCGGTGGGCAAATTGATGCCGCAGGAAAAAATGTACTCCCTGCGCTCCTTGGATGCGCCCCGGGCGGGTAAGCTGTTGGCCCGGTGGATTATGGGAATTGCACTGGTCTTTTTTGTGATCCTTTTCTTTCCCTGGCAGCAGAACATCCGCGGCAAAGGAAAAGTAACGGCCCTCTCGCCCGGCAACCGGCCACAGACGGTGGAGACGGTGATCGCGGGCCGAATACAAGAGTGGCGCATACGCGAAGGCCAGCACGTGACCAAGGGCGACACCATTGCCGTCATCAGCGAGGTGAAGGAGAAGTTCTTTGACCCCAAGCTCTTGCAGCGCTTGCGCGAACAAATCAGCGCCAAGGAAGGCAGCCTAGCCTCCAAAGAACTGAAGTCCGAGTCCTTGCGAAGACAAATCAAAGCCCTGCAAGCCGGGTTGCGCACCAAAACCGACCAGGCAAAAGCAAAGTTGGAGGCCGAGCGGGTGCGCTTTGTGAACTTGAAAAGCCAGTTTGAACGAAACAAAACCCTGTTTGAGGCGGGTAACATACCACTGACCAAGTACCAGGACATCGAATACAAGTACCAGGCAGCCGAGGCAGACTTCATCAATGCAGAAATTGAGATTGCACAAGTGCAGGCCGACTATCTGGACAAAATCAACAAGGCCGAATCGGATTTGAACAATACGCTGGCCGAGCTTTTTGACACGCAGGCCGACTTGGCGAAGTTGCGCAACGAATACTCCAATATGGAAATTCGCAGCAACCAGTATTTCATTCTGGCCCCCCAAAGCGGCTATGTCGTGAAAGCCACGCAGGCCGGCATTGGCGAAACCATTACCGAAGGCGGGGCCGTGTGCACCATCATGCCCGAATCGAACGATGTGGCCGTGGAAATGTACGTGCGCGCCATGGACGTGCCGCTGATCAGCAAAGGGCGCGTGGTGCGTATTGAGTTTGACGGATTTCCTGCGTTGCAATTCAGTGGCTGGCCGAGTGTGTCGGTGGGTACGTTTGGCGGCCGGGTGGAAGTAATTGACTTGGTGAATACGCGGCCGGGCGAATTCCGGATTTTAGTGACCCCCGACCTCTCCGATGAAAAATGGCCTCCGCAGTTGCGCGTGGGCTCGGGCACCCAAGGCTGGGTTATGCTGGACGATGTGCCGGTATGGTATGAAATATGGCGGCAGTTGAACGGATTCCCTCCGAGTTTGTACGAAGAGGTGTCGCCTGAACAAATGGGCAAAGAAAAAGACACCAAAGAAAAAGAGCCCAAGAAAAAAGAAGAAAGTGAATAGCCTTATGAAAAACGCTTGGCTTGTTTTGAGCTTTTGCCTGATGACGGGGTGGGCCCAAGCCCAAACCGCCTTTGATTCGCTGTTCATTTTGCCCGACTCGGTAAAAGCCTTCAGCCTTGAGAACTTCTATGCCTCTATTTTGGAGTTTCACCCCATTGTGCGGCAAACCAATCTGTTGCCTGAAACCGCACGCCAGGAAATACGCATGGCCCGCGGGGCCTTTGATCCCAAAGTGGAAACACGGCTGGACAACAAGGATTTTGGGGGCACCAACTACTTTAACAAACTGTATGGCTCTTTTACGGTGCCCACGTGGTTTCCGGTGGATCCTAAAATCGGGTTTGAGCGAAACACGGGTTCTTTCCTGAACAACGAATCCATCTTGCCCAACGCTGACAACAACCGCCAGTTGTTTGCGGGCGTATCGCTGCCCATTGGCCGCGGCCTTTTTACAGACGAGCGAAGAGCCGCCCTGCAACAGGCCAAACTTTTTGCCCAAATGGCCGAGGCAGAACAGATCAAGTTGATCAACAAAATTTTGTTGGAAGCCGCGAAAGAATACTGGCAATGGTACTATGCCTACTACAACTACCGGCTATTGAACCGGAATGCAGCCATTGCCCGCGAGATTTTCCGGTTGGTGAAGTTGGATGCCGACCTGGGCGAAGCCTCGGTGGTAGACACGGTGCAAGCCAAAATTACCATGCAAGAGCGGCTGGTGCAGCAGCAGGAAGCATTGATCCAGTTTTTGAACACCAGCATCCGCATCTCCAATTACCTATGGGACAGCGAGGGCAACCCGCTGGACTTGCAGCCCAACGTGGCCCCCGTGTTGGTTGCCGATGATGGCGTCCTGCTGGGGGTACAAACCTTGGAAAACCTGACGGAGATGGCCCGGCAAAACCATCCCGAGCTGCGCAAGCTGGCCGTAAAATTGGATCAGTTGGAGGTGGACAGGCGGCTGGCCGTGGAATTTCTGAAACCGCGGCTGGATTTGAACTACAATTTTTTGAACCAGCCGCTTAATCCGCAGGGAGACGTTCAGTCGTTCCGCTTCATGGAGAACTATAAGTTTGGCCTCGACTTCTCGATGCCCATTTTTTTACGCAAGGAGCGCGCCAAGCTGGCGCAGACCAAAATCAAAATACGAAGCACAACCTATGAGCGCGACCAGGCCGAGCGCGACATCGTCAATCAAATCAATGCCACCTTCAACGAGATTGTGAACACCAACCAGATCATCACCCAGCAAACGGACATGGCCAACAACTACGACCGCATCTTGAAGGCCGAATTGCTGAACCTGGAAAATGGTGAGAGCGACCTGTTCAAGATCAATATTCAGCAAGAGAAATTGATCCAGTCGCAGGCTAAGCTGCTCAAGCTACAAGCCGAGTACGAAAAGATGAAGGCCACCATCTATTGGGCGGCAGGGGTGCGCAATCTGAACTTCCAGCGTTAGGCGATCAAATCGGATTGAGGATCGATTGCACCACTTCCTCGACCGCGCGCTCGGCTGAGGCCAAGGCTCCGTTGATCGTTCCCGCATTTCCGGTAATGTCCGTGGCCTCGCCTGCAAAAAATACTTTGCCTTGCACCGGGGTGCTTAAGCTGGCGCGGCTTTCCAAACTGCCGTTTACCAAGGGATAGGAAAAACCGCCTTTGATGTAGGGGTCTTGCGTCCAGTTGAAGAGGAACGAAATGATCTGATTGTTGTTCAGGTCGCGCCTGATAAACTCGGTTGCTTGTCCGGCATAAATTTCGTCCAGTTCCGCGAGTATGGCCACGATGGCATTGGTTGATCCCAGGGCCGCTAACTGCTCAGCCTTAACTCCGTAAACAGTAGCCGTGAGCGTGCGATACAATTGGCTGCGCGTAACACCGGCATTGAAGTATTGGGGAACCAGGTTGCCGCCCCAAATGAAGCCCGTATCCTCGCCCCAGAAATTTTTCTTGAAATCCAGAATCACGCGTACGCAGGCATCCATGCCCAATTGCGAGAACGCAGCCGTGTTGGTGCCGGGCAGGCCGGGCGTAAAGGCAATATCGCCTGCTTTGAGCACCGCCAGCGGAGCGGTCACGATCACCTTGTCCACTTCCGTTTGGTTGCCACTCCCATCCGTGAGCACGATGCGCGCACCGGAATAGTTGATGGAGACAATGGGCGTGTTAAGCCGGGCCCGTTTGGCCATTTCGGCAAACCGCGACACGAGCACATCCTGCATCGGATTTCGGGTGACCAGTATTCGCTTCTGATCGTGCTCAATAGCAGCCAGGCTTTCGCCCAAGCCCTTGGCCCCGATGCGCGAAGCCGTTGACCCGAAGGTATTGGCCGCCCGTGCATTGAGCAGATTGGCCGCCCGCGGGGTGACCCCTGCGGCCGCCTCGATGGACACAGCCCCCCCCGAGTAGTTTGGCAACCCCTCTACAAAATCGCGCACGGCTGCAAAATCTGAATCATTGCCCCAGTCGGCAGCCGCCTTCACTTCGTTGGCCAGTCGGTAAAGGTCGGTAGCCACTACGTCCAGGTCCACTTCCGCTACGTTCAGGTTGCGCACGATTTGATTCCAGACGCTATCACTGCCGTAAATAATCTCGGCTCCTACTTCCACCGGAAAGTCAGCGATGGATGTGATGGGCAATCCGCTTTCATCGCGCTGGTTGCGCAGCGAGCGCACGCGCCCACCCAGTTGGCCCGATGCTTCAAACAACACCACGTTTACGCCTTTGGCGGTCAGAATATCTGCCGCATAAAGGCCCGCTGCTCCCCCGCCTATAACAGCCACCGTGCCGTCATATTGGATTTCAGGCCCGGGATCGTCTTTGGCGCATGATACCATCAGCGAGGGCAACACCATGCCAGCCGTGAGGCCAAAACCGAGTTGTTTGAGCAGTTCTCTTCGATTCATATCTCCGAAAGATAAATGATCCTATGGATTTACGGAACAACGGATGGGTAACCCGCGGCAGCCGTCCATGCATGCCATTTCGCCACATTCATGTATTTTCGGGCAAAATGGCTTCATGATCCCCACGCCCGCTTCAATGCCTTCCATTAAAAAGGTGTGCATCACCGGGCCCGAATGCACGGGCAAATCGGACTTGTCGGCATTCTTGGCCGCGCACTATCAAACGCCCTGGGTGGCCGAGTATGCCCGCGCCTACCTGGGCAAACTCAACCACCCCTACCAGCAAAACGACCTCACCAAAATAGCCCATGGCCAGGTGCGCCTGGAGGACGAGTGGGCCAGCGATGCCAACCGGGTGTTGATTTGTGATACGAACTTGCTCACCATCAAAATCTGGAGCGATTACAAGTATGGCTCGTGCGATGCCGAAATCCTGCGGCAATTGCAAAGCCGCACCTATGACTTGTACGTGCTCTGCTTTATCGATGTGCCTTGGGAAAATGACCCGCAACGCGAGCATCCCGATAAGCGGCAACACTTCTGGGACATCTACAAAAACGAGGTGACCAAGACGGGCGTGCCGTATGTAGAGGTCAGCGGCAGCCGTGACGCACGCAGGCAAAAAGCGGTGGAAGCCATCGACCGGCTCCTGGCCACGTACCCAAACGGCTAAGGCCGACTTTAACTGATCATGAACGATGCCTATGCTGCGTTGCGGTTGCCCGAATTTCGGCTGTTTTTAAGTGCGCGCGTCTGCCTCACGGTGGCCATCCAAATACAAGCGGTGGTGGTCGGGTGGCAGGTATATGAAATCACCAAAGATGAATTGGCACTGGGGCTGATTGGGCTGGCCGAAGCGATTCCCTACATCATCGTGTCGCTGTACGCGGGCCACGTGGCCGATGTGGTGGAGCGCAAAAAAATCATCATGACCACGATCGGCCTGCTGGCCATTTGTTCGATCGGCCTGTTCTCTTTCACGCTCATTCCCGGTTTTTTTCTGGCGTGGCGGGCCTTACCCATTTATGCAGTCATCTTCCTGAGCGGCATTGCGCGCGGCTTTTTGTCGCCCGCGTTGTTTGCCTTCATGCCTCAACTGGTACCTACCGATAGGTTTAAGAACGCCATTACCTGGAACAGCACATTTTGGGAGGCGTCTGCGATTTTGGGGCCTGCACTGGGGGGCATCATCTACACCGTGTTTGATGTGACCGTGGCCTATGCCGTGGTGGTCGTGCTGCTCCTCACCGGCATGGTGTTGGCGCTGCTCATTAAAACCCGGCCGTTACCACCCGCCACCAAAGAGCCGGACGTATTTGACAAAATCAGGGCGGGCCTCAATTTTGTATTCGGCAATAAGCTGATCTTAAGTGCCATCAGCCTCGATTTGTTTGCGGTGCTTTTTGGAGGGGCAGTGGCGTTGTTGCCCATTTTTGCTGAAGAAATTCTGCATGTGGGCGCGTGGGGGTTGGGGCTGCTGCGGTGTGCGCCTTCGGTGGGGGCCGTGCTAATGGCTTTCTACATTGCCCACAACCCCATCAAACGTCACATGGGGAAAATACTGCTGTGGGCCGTGGCCGGATTTGGGTTGAGCATGATTGCGTTTGCCCTGTCGCAGAACTTCTTTTTGTCGCTCGCCCTGTTGATGGTGAGCGGGGGCTTTGATTGTGTGAGTGTGATCATCCGCAGCACCTTGCTACAAACGCTTACGCCCGAAAATATGAAAGGCCGTGTCTCGGCCGTCAATAACATCTTCATCGGCTCGTCCAATGAAATCGGCATGTTTGAGTCGGGTGTCGCTGCCCGGCTATTGGGCGTGGTGCCATCGGTAATTTTTGGCGGGTGCATGACCCTGGGCGTGGTGAGCGCTACTGCATGGCTGTCGAAATCGCTTCGCAGGCTGCAGAACCTGGGCACGTAACCGGGGCCTCAACTAAACCACCCCGGAAACGTCCACACCATCCAGCCATAAAGCGCGAAACGCACCACCCGGCTGATGCAGATGAGCAAAAACGTTTTGAAATCCAGGTGGGCCGAACCGGCCAGCATACACGTGGCCGAAAACGGCACGGGCGTAACAGCCCCCACAAAAACCAAGTAGCCTCCGTATTTCTTCAGTTGCCCCTCGTATTGTTTGAGGTACTTCTCGCGCACGCGGGTTTGGTAGAATTTGGTTTTGGAGAATGTGCGCCCAATATAATATCCAAGAATGCCCGCTCCGTAGGAAATCACCGTTAGGATGGACAGGTTGATCGCAAAACCGGCCACGTCAATATCGTCCAGAACCCAAATCATCATAAACAACTCGGGCGGCAAAATCCCAAAAACGATTTCCGACAACGTGTAGATGCCATACAAGACGCCCGGGTTGGCCCGGATATCATCAATGTGGCTTTTGAAATTGTCTTGAATGTAGCCTTCCAGCAGGATAAAGGCCGTGATGATGAGGGCAAACCATAACAGGCCGCGCACCAAATTCTTGA